>JADDQD010000126.1 GCA_016781555.1 Pseudomonadota bacterium
CGGAGCCGGCGACTCCCGCGGAAGAGGAGCAGCCGCGAAAGTCCCGGCGCCGTCCGCGTGCACGCCGGAAAGGAGAAGGTGCAGCCGACGCGCCGACGACCGAGCCCGCGACCGCGGAAGCTGCGTCTGAGGACAGTCCGGCAGAAGATGCCTCAGTAGCAGCAGTTGTTGCTGAAGCGTCGCCGCTCGAAGCGGCCGCCAATTCCGACGGGCCACCTCCTAAGCCCAAGCGCAGCCGAAGAAAAAAGGCGGCAGAGCCTGAGGCTCCGGTGCTCATTTCCGATGAGGCTGCGCCGCCCCAGCCGGCGAACGACGCAGCCGCACCTGCGGCTCCCGAGGCGCCGGTTCTTGAACGGGAGGAACAAGCTGAAGGGGAACCCGCCGCGGCCGGACCCCCGCGGCGTGGCTGGTGGCAACGTACATTCGGCGCCTGATCGCCGAATGCCTTCACCGGGCGGCCGACGTGCGGCTGCCCGGCGAGCGCATTTCATCTGTGGTTCAGGCGCCGAGAGGGATAAGCTGCGCCATGGCCAAAGCTTCAATGACGCGCCGCTGGGCAGCGGGTTTGCTCGCCCGCATGCTGATGCTGTTGAGCCTAAGCTTCGCGGCGCTTGCGCAGCCCGCGCTCGCGCAATCGATATTACGCGACGCCGAAACCGAAGCGCTCTTCCATGACATGTCCCGCCCGCTGATCGAAGCTGCCGGTCTCCGCCCCGAGAATGTTCAGGTTGTGCTCGTTGGCGACAAGTCGATCAACGCGTTCGTGGCGGGCGGGCAGATCGTCTACATCCATTCTGGCCTGATCAGCGCCGCCGACAATGCCAATGAAGTTCAAGGGGTGATCGCGCACGAGCTGGGTCACATCACCGGCGGCCACGTCATCCGCTTCAACGAGGGCGCCAAGGCAGCAACCGGCATCATGCTGCTCTCGTTGCTGCTCGGCGCGGCTGCGATGGCCGCGGGGGCAGGGGAAGCGGGCGCCGGAATCATGGCGGCCGGACAGCAGGCTGCCATGGGGAAGTTCCTGGCCTTCACGCGCGCTCAGGAATCGAGCGCGGATGCTGCGGGCGCGAGCTTCCTCAACAAGGCCGGGATCAGTGGCAAGGGTTCGCTCAGCTTCTTCAAGAAGCTCCAGAATCAGGAGTTTCGCTATGCGATTCCGCAGGAGGACAGCTACGGACGCACGCACCCGCTCGGCGGCGAGCGTATGGCAGCCCTCGAAAACGTGTACACGACCGCTCCGTCCTGGACGAAGCCTAGCGATGCGGCGCTGGAGGAGCGGTTCCAGCGCGTGAAGGCGAAGCTGGCGGGGTTCGTGAGCGAGCCCAAGCAGACGCTCGCGCGCTATCCGGAGCGGGACAAGAGCGTGCCTGCGCGTTACGCCCGTGCCTACGCATGGCATAAGTCGGCCTATCCGGAAAAGGCGCTCTCCGAGGCGGAGAGCCTGCTGCGCGATCGACCGCGTGACCCTTACTTCTTGGAGCTCAAGGGTCAGATCCTGCTTGAGTCGGGAAAGCCCCGCGAAGCTCTTCACTCTCTGCGGGACTCGGTGGCGGCCGCGCCAGACCAGCCGCTCATTGCAGCTCTGTTCGGCCACGCGTTGATCTCCACGGATGACAAAGAGAATCTGGAGGAGGCAAAGAAGGTTCTGCGTGGCGCGATCGGCCGCGATAACAGCAATCCCTTTGCCTGGTATCAGCTCGGGATCGTGTACAACCGCGAAGGGGATGACGCCCGCGCCGCCCTCGCCACGGCCGAACGCTATAATCTCGAAGGGCGTCCGCAGCTCGCGCTTCCCAACGCGGAATTTGCCATGCGCGGTATTCCGACCGGAACTCCCGATTGGATCCGGGCGCAGGATATCGCAATGGTGTCCCGCTCGGCGGTGGAGAAGGAGAAAAAGAGGCGATGACGGGGCAGGGGAAAAAGCTCGCCGCCGCGGGGCTGATCGGCCTTGTCATAGGCGGTGCGGGCGTTGCGCTTGCCTCCCGTGGGTCGGACGTGATTTCCAGTGATCGAGCGAAGGTCGAGCAAATCGTGCGCGACTATGTGCTGGCTCATCCCGAGATCATCCCGGAAGCGATGGAAGTTCTCCAGAACCGGCGCATGTCGGAGGTCGTCGACCAGAACCGCGCCGCGTTCGAAACGCCCTTCGGAAGTGCGTGGGCCGGCGCGGAGGGTGGCGATGTGGTCCTTGTGGAGTTCTTCGACTATGCCTGCGGCTTCTGCCGGAAGAGCAATTCCGACATCGACCGGCTTCTCCAGGAAGACAAGAAGCTGAAGGTCGTGTGGCGCGAGCTTCCTGTGCTGGGACCAGACAGCCAAGCTGCGGCCGAATTGAGCCTCGCTGCCGCAAAACAAGGCCGGTTCATCGACTTCTATCACAAGCTGTTTGCCGCCGGCCGACCCACACCCGCCGCCGTTGCAGAGGTGCAGCAACAGCTGGGGGTAAAGCCGATCGCCCGCTCGGCCGAAGCCGAGGTTGAAATCAACAAGAATTACCAGCTCGCGCGCGCGATCAACGCCTCCGGCACGCCGACCTTTGTGGTGGGCGACAAGGTTCTTCAGGGAGCCGTCGGCTATGCGGCGCTGAAGCAAGCCATCGCCGAGGCGCGGGCAAAAGGCTGAAGCGCCGTAACGTTTAGCGGCGACCGGCACGGCGCCGCCGTGAGATATTTGCCTCCGCAGGCACGGTACACCAGCCAAGCTAAGACCAGTTGCTGGTTGACCAAACCAGGACGGGTTTAGGCCGCGGAACCTTTAAATCCTTGCGCCACCACGTACCATTCCGAGGAGCCCTTGCGGCTAGCCGGAGGCTTGGCATGCTTTACCGTCGCAAACAGGCGCTTCAGCTCAGCAACGAGCTGGGAATCGGCGCCGCCCGCAAGCACCTTTGCCACGAAGGCGCCGCCGGGCCGCAGCACTTCCGGCGCGAAATGAAGCGCGGCCTCGACAAGCGCCATGGTTCGAAGATGGTCGGTCTGCGGGTGCCCGACCGTGTTGGCCGCCATGTCCGATAAAAGAAGATCGGCGGAGCCGCCGAGCGCCTCCCGCAGCCGTTCCGGTGCGGCATCGTCCATGAAGTCCATCTGGAGGAGTGTCACGCCCTCAAGGGGTTCCGTTGGCAAGAGGTCGATGCCAACGACGGTCGCGCCGGGTGCCTTCTGCCGCACCACCTGTGACCATCCGCCCGGAGCAACGCCTAGGTCGATGACGCGCTGCACCCCTTTCAGAAAGCCGAAACGCTCGTCGAGTTCGGTGAGTTTATAGGCGGCCCGCGAGCGATACCCTTCGGCCTTGGCGCGTTTCACGTAGGGGTCGTTCAGCTGGCGCTCGAGCCAGCGTGTGGAACCGACCTTGCGTCCTCTTGCCGTCTTGACCCGGGTTCGAAGGCCGCCGCTTTTGCCCGTGCTGCCTCGGGTCATAATTTGTGCCCGTCGCGCGCCATAAGAGAGCGGAGAATGCCTTCCCGGATACCGCGATCGGCGACCCCCAATGTCTTTGCGGGCCAGATGTCCATGATCGCATCCAAGATAGCGCAGCCGGCAACCACGAGATCCGCTCGGTCCATGCCGATGCAGGGCAACTCCGCTCGCTCGGCAATCGACATGCGCGACATCATCCGGCTGATCTGCCGCATAGAATCCGCCGGAACTTTCAGCCCATCGACTGCCCGGCGATCGTAGCTCGGCAAGGCTAGGTGGACGCTGGCGAGGGTGGTCACCGTGCCACTTGTCCCGAGGAGGCGGATATTTTCCTTGTCTTTGGGCAGAAGCTCCGCGAACCGCCGGAACGCGTGCCGGACGCGTTCGCGCATGCGGCTGTAAGCGGCGAGGCGCGCGTTCGCGTCCGCAAAATCCCGGCCTTCGCTCTCAGTGAGGGAAACCACGCCCCAAGGTGCACTCCACCAGCTTTTAATCTTGGGCTCTGCACCGTCCGTATCGATCAGCACCAGCTCGGTCGATCCGCCTCCAATATCGAAGATGAGGGCGGGGCCGTCGCCGGGCTCGAGAAGCCGGTGGCAGCCAAGCATTGCAAGCCGCGCTTCTTCTTCGGGCGGAATGATATCGAGCGCGATACCGGTCTCACGGTAGACCCGCTCCACGAATTCGCGGCCATTGACAGCGCGCCGGCACGCTTCGGTCGCGACCGAACGCGAGATGGAGACGCGCCGACGGCAAAGTTTGTCGGCGCATACCGACAAGGCCGCCAGCGCGCGGTCGATTGCCGCGTCACTGATCCGCCCGCACCCTGCCAAGCCCTCGCCGAGCCGCACCACCCGGGAAAAGGCGTCGAGCACGACGAAACCATTCTCGTTCGGGCGCGCCACGAGCAAGCGACAATTGTTGGTGCCGAGATCCAGGGCGCCATAAGTGTGGCGATTAGGGGACCGCCGCGATGCGGGGCCAGCAGAGGCCGCATGGACCGGGCCTGGGCCCGTGTCCTGCGGAGCCGTGGCGGCTATGTGCGCCATGCTCAAACTCTTATGTTCTCGTTGCCGGCCGCAAGACGCAGCCGTTTGACTTGCTTATAGCTTTATACCCAAAGCCTATGCCGAGCAAGCAGCGCGCCGAACGGCGTTGACAGCTCGGCCACCCCCACTTATCTCCCGGCCCGCGCTGCCCCGTCGTCTAATGGTAAGACTACGGACTCTGACTCCGTCGATCGAGGTTCGAATCCTCGCGGGGCATCCACGATCCGAAGGGCGCGTCCTTGCAGAAGCGCCGCCGGAGAAACGGTCATCAGATCCACTCCTGTTGGCAGCAACTGTTCCGGAAGATGCCTACCCTTGACGCCTCACACCTGCGCCTGTTCCGTGGTGACTTCGAGTGCAGTCACGGCGCGGCGGCGCGCCTGGGGCGTGAACCTGCGGCGGCGCGTACCCGCTCCAGCCTGCTTTGCCGCGAGGTTGGGTTAGGAGCCGATCTTTCCTTCGCGCATGGCCTGCAGGGCGCCGACAACGTCAGGAACCCGGACGTGGTCCGCATTTTCAGCCTTGCTGATGGCTCGCTCGTAAAGGCGAGCGCGTGTGCCTGGCGCGACACTGTCGAGCTCGTCGATCATAGACAAGACCAGTTCGGTCAGGACGAGACTTCCTAAATTTGGGTCCATGGCATATCCCTGCAGCGCGTTGTCCGCGTTCTAACGCCGCCACGCTGCTTCCGCTCCCGGCGAACTCAGCTTCTGTTCAGCAAAGTCGCCCCAATGTGCGGGTTCACAGGAAAGAACGGCCATGCGCAAAGTCACTGCAACCCTCGCTGTGAGTCTTCTGATCGCAACCACTGCCGGGCACGCTGCTCCCCGGGTAGAGCCCGAGGCGAGGCTCGCGCGCGCTCTCGACGGCCGCGTTGCTGGCGAACCGGTCAATTGCATCAACCTCCGTAACATCCGCTCGAGCCAGATCATCGACCGCACCGCAATCATCTACGATGCCGGCGGCACAATCTACGTGAACCGCCCCCGCGCAGGGCGCGAGAGCCTGGACCGCTGGGATACGCTCGTGAGCAGGACGTTTTCCTCCCAACTCTGCAGCATCGACGTGGTGCAGCTCTACGATCCAGCCGCGCAGACGCTGACGGGGCTGGTGTTTCTGGGCGATTTCGTTCCGTACAGGAAGGTCAGGTAAAGTCCTTCGTCTCGGCGGAAGCGGCACCCTCGCCCGAGCTGCCCCCTGCGCGGCGTAGCAGGTGCTTCAAAGTTGGCAGAACGAAGTGGAGCCGAACCGGCGCGACCTGTTTGGTCGCGGCCAGCGTAGGGATCAGAGGCGGCAGATGCTGATGTGGACCGGCTGAAGGATCGGCTGCGGCCGCTCCCACACTATGACGCGGCCAGCCGTTTCGGGCAGAACAAAGCCATCGAGCCGCTCGCCGCGGAGCGCAGCTCGGATCCGGTGCCACTCCCGCTGAAGCGTCAGGTGGAACAGCGAAGCACATCCGAGCAGAACAGCGACGAAGAACAAAGTGTATGCAGCATCGGCCATGGTTAATCCCCTCGCGTACAAGGGAAAAACGTCGATGCGTCTGGACTGTTCCTCTCCAGATAACATAGATCAGCCGTGCGACATTTCTGCCACAGATGATTGCCGAAAGGCACGCCCTGGATAGCCGCTACCGTCTGGGAAAAGGGCGTCGTTCGCGCTGCCGCGAACCTTTCACCTGCCCGCCGCGCTCAACGCCTGGCCATATGAGCGAAGCATGTTCGCAGCATCGGCACCGAAAGAAGATCTGACGTCGATTTCGAGCGCTTGCGCGATCTCACGCATATAATCTGCTGCCTCGTCGGCTGTCAGAACGCCTTTGCTGACGAGCGTGGCGAAGATGGCGGAAGCGGTGATCGACTGGATCTGGATCAACGAGCGGAGTGCGCCTGCAATCTCATCGCCATCTTCCATGGGGTCAGGATTCGGCCCCGAACTTGGCGAACGACCAAAGAAAAAGCGACTCATCTTCACCCCTCGTGCACAGGACTCCCGAGCTGCCGGCATAAGGGCGTTGGTGAGCCGACGAGATGGCTGCTCCCCTCCACCGCCAGCGCCACCCGGGCGTGTAAGCAGTATTCAACCAACTTATGTGCGGGATTCGCGTTCCCTTGCGCCGCGCGTCAAATACGCAATCTGTTGGCGTAGAGCGCCAGGCCGAGAGTGGTGGGGTGCAACGAGGCGAGCCACCGAAACGCAGATGGCGGACCGACTCGTCACCGGCCTTTTGTGGCGCTACCGTGCGGGTCGCAAGAAGGGCGGAGCGCTCGCGCTCGGGCGGGAGCGCAAGGGGCAGTCGATGAAGCAGCAACGGATCATGTTTGCGGCGCTTGCTCTCATGACGCCGGCCGGCTGCTCCAGCCTGCCTGAAGTCGCCGGTCGGGATCCTTTACTGAGAAGCCGGCCAACTCGTGCCGGGCTTGTGGTTCTTGGCGATCACCCGCCGAACCCGGATGTGGTGTTGCGGATAATGCCGGCAGACGGGAGCGCTCCGCCACGCATTCTCACGAATTGTTCGGGGGCCAGGGCACCATCAACGTCCCGTCATGGTCGCCTGACAGCAAGTCGATCGCGTTCGTCAGCTACCGGCTTGTGCGCTGACGCGGAAAAGAGGATCAGATTAACCTCATGACACCATCCCGCCACACCATCACCGCCGCCGCTTTTGCGATCATACCTATCGGATATGCTTTGGCCCAGGCGCCTCAGCCCCGCCCGGAAGAGACCGAACAATGGTCACCGGAGCCACCGGTGGTAACGCCCGGGTCGGCTGTGCCCACGCCGCCGCCATCGGATGCAATCGTCCTTTTGGGTGCTTCCGGTCTTGGCGAATGGTTGTCCACCAAGGACAAGTCACCGGCCAAGTGGCGCGTCGAAGGGCCGGTGATGACGGTTGCGAAGGGTACCGGAAACATCGAAACGAAGCGCAAGTTCACAAGCTACCAACTGCACCTCGAATGGCGCATCCCGCAGGGGATCAGCGGCACGGGGCAGGGGAGGGGCAATAGCGGGCTTTTCCTTGCCTCCACTGGAGGTGGCGATGCCGGATATGAACTGCAGATCCTCGACAGCTATCGGAACAAGACCTACGTCAACGGGCAGGCGGGAAGCGTCTATAAGCAGTATCCGCCGCTGGCGAACGCCATGCGGCGGCCGGGCGAATGGCAAAGCTACGATGTGGTTTGGATTGCGCCCTCGTTCGCAGCTGACGGTACCCTCAAGACGCCGGCTTACCTGACGGCATTCCACAACGGCGTCCTCATCCAGAACAACGTACCGCTCGGCGGCGAGACGACCTACATCGGCAAGCCACAATATAAGGCGCACGGGCCTTCGTCGATCAAGCTGCAGGACCATGGCGACCCAAGCCAGCCGATCAGTTTCCGCAACATCTGGTTGCGCGAGCTGACATCCCCTTCCGTTTCAATCCGGAGTCCCAAATGACCGATCGGCAGAACCTACATCCGTCAGCGTCGCTCAGCCGCCGCGCGTTCGTCGGCGGTTCCGCGGCAAGCGCTGGCTTGCTCATTGTCCCTGCCGAAGCGATCGGACGCGCCCGCCGCAGGATCGCACCCAACGATCGTGTGAACGTCGCCGTCATCGGCGCGGGCGGCATGGGCGCACAGAACATGGCAAAGCTGACGAGCCAGAACATCGTTGCCCTTGCAGACCCGGATTTCGAGCATGTCGCCCGCTCGCTTCGCGACAAAGAGGGCCAGTTGATACCGGAGCGTCAGCCGCTGAAGGACGCTTACGACCAGGCGGCGAAGTTCGCCGACTACCGCCGTATGTTCGACAAAAGCAAAGACATCGACGCGGTCGTCATCGCCACCCCCGATCACCACCACGCCGTCGCCGCTCGGATGGCGATGGAGCGTGGCATCCATGTCTATGTCCAGAAGCCGCTCACTTATACGGTTCGCGAGGGACGCGTTCTCCTCGACCTTGCTCGCAAGAACCCGAAGCTCGTGACTCAGATGGGCAATCAGGGACATTCGGGCGACGACGGCCGGCGGGTGGTCGAGCTCATCCGGGGCGGGGCGATCGGCACCGTTCGCGATGTCCATGTTTGGACCAATCGACCGGTGTGGCCGCAAGGTATCGCCAAGCCTGCCGACCAGCCGAAGCCCGCGAGCCTCGACTGGGACGTATGGCTTGGCCCCGCCGCCGTCGATTGGGGGTACCACCCTGATTATGCGCATTTCAACTGGCGCGGTTGGGTCCCGTTCGGTGTTGGTGCTCTTGGCGACATGGGAGCCCACCTGATCGACTTCCCGATTTGGGCGCTCGAGCCGGGGCTCCCCACGCAAATCGAAACGCGGCACACGCTTTGGGGCGGGGATACTAACCCCTGGGACGGGAAGGGGCCGGATCAGCTCACCAGCTATCCGCTTGCAAGCGTCACCCATTATGAGTTCGGCAACGCCAAGGGCGGCCCGCTTCGCATGACCTGGTACGATGGCGGTCTCATGCCGCCAACACCCGAAGGAATGCCGGCGGGGCGGAGCATGAACCCGGGTGGGGGAGTGCTTTTCGTCGGGAGCCAGGGAATGCTGATGCACGAGACCTACGGCTCCAAGCCCACTCTCATCGGAGAGGGTGTGGAAGAGCGCGCTCAGGCCATCCCGCAGTCACTGCCACGCATCCAAGGCGGCATGGCAGGGCACGAAATGAATTGGATTCGCGCCATCCGCGGTGAAGAGAAGATTTCCTCCCCATTTCAAGACGCAGTGCCGCTCAACGAGACCATGATACTTGGCGTTGTCGCGCTACGTGCCGAACAGCCGATCTTATATGACGGCGTCCGGGGCCGAGTGACGAACGGAGAGGAGGCCAACCGCTACCTCGACCGCGAGTACCGGCAAGGCTGGGAGCTCTAATCAGAAGGCGACCGCCGGCCGATCCGGCCTTCAGATGATCGCTCGCTCCCAGCCGCCATACCGCGCATCGACACGGCCTTTTCGAAGGCTCAGCGCGGCCAGCGCGAGGCCCGCGGCAATATCGGCGAGGAGTGCGCGCCGCTCGCCTAGAACACGAAAGCCCGAGTCGGGGGCTACGCTGCGCTTTATGCCCTCTCCGAGGGGCCGGTGCTTCAATCGGGTGCGGGCGCTGGGCGGCTCCGGAGCCTGCGCCTGCCCGCTAGCCATATTTTTCGCGTTCGGCGATCTCCGGGCCGTGCGGAGAA
>JADDQD010000182.1 GCA_016781555.1 Pseudomonadota bacterium
AAAGCCGCCGCATCGACAATCAGCTTCGCGGTCGCTCAGGCCGCCAGGGCGACCCCGGGCTCAGCCGATTCTACCTCAGCCTGGACGACGACCTCCTGCGGATCTTCGGTCCTCAGACCATGTTCGCGCGCCTGATGAACAAGAATCTTGAGGATGGCGAAGCGATCGTCAGTCCCTGGATCTCCAAGGCCATCGAAACCGCGCAGAAAAAGGTCGAGGCGCGTAATTACGACATCCGCAAGCAGGTCGTCGAGTATGACGACGTCATGAATGACCAGCGCAAGGTCATCTACGAGCAGCGTTCGGACATCATGGATGCCGAGACGGTTGGCGATGTCGTCGAGGACATGCGCGCCGAGACGGTCAATACAATCGTGGGAGAGGCCTGCCCGCCCAACTCGTATCCCGAGCAGTGGGACATCGAGCACATGAAGAGCCGCGTGCAGGACGTGTTCGGTCTGCAGCCGCCGATCGACGACTGGCTCCAGGAAGAGGCCGTCGATCCCGAGCTTCTCGTGGACCGGCTGCGCGCCGAAGCCGATGCGCAGATCGCGCAGAAGGTCGCGCAGATCGATGCAGAAAGCTACGTGCAGATCGAAAAGAGCGTTCTTCTTCAAACCCTCGACCACCATTGGAAAGACCATCTCGCGATGCTCGACGCGCTCCGGCAGGTCGTCCATCTGCGCGCTTACGCGCAAAAGAAGCCGATCGACGAGTATAAGCACGAGGCGTTCGCGATGTTCGAGCGGATGCTCGGGCAGATCCGGGAAGGGGTGACGCGAACGCTCGCGTGGGCACAGTTCAGCTATGGGGAGCCGGAGCCCGAATTCGGCGGTGTGCCCGATTGGATCACGCACCACATCGACCCGCTCACCGGCGATGACGACACGGCCGACATCGACGCGGCGAGCGGCAACATTCTCTCGCGTCTGCCGCCGCTCGCAATGCCGCAGCCGGAGATGCCGCAGCAGCCTGCAATGGAGGGCGATCTCGCACTGGATGAGTTGCCGAGCGTCAGCCGGAATTCACCGTGTCCGTGCGGCTCGGGGCGGAAGTTCAAGCACTGCCACGGTCAGCTCGCCTGAGCTGACCGTGCGCAAGGATTAGAGTGCTTTCTAGTCAGGTGGAATCACCTGACGGCTCGGAAAGCACGGCGACAAAGGTAAAGTAGACCCGTTCCCGGTTCAGCATGAACGGGAACGAGTCTAGGCGTATTTGAAGCCTTCCTTGTTCATCATCGATGTGATCTGCGCGTTCTGCTCGGCCGAGAGCTGATCGCGCAAGCGCGGAAAGACTTCTTCCTCTTCCTCCTGCATGTGCTGCTCGATCATGGTGCGGAAATCCCGGACGCGCGCCAGCCACTCGGGGCTATCCTTCGGCATCATCTCGAGCTCATAGAGATATGTCTTCACGTAGCCATGCTCGTCGCCCAGATGGTCGGCGTCATGGACGTAATTCGCTTGGCGCAGCGCCGGGTAGATCACCATCTCTTCTTCGAGCCCGTGCTTGGTAAGTGCATATTTGAGCTTCATCAGCAGCGCTGAACGCTGCGTTGTCTGGCTGTCTTCGGTGGCCTCGATGCTGTCGAAGATTCCCTTAGTAACGGCGTGCTCCGCCTTTAGCGCGTCGAACCAATCGCCAGCGGCGCCTCCGCTGGCGAGTTGCATGAGGAGCTTGCGCCCGGCATTGGCGGCAAGCCCGACCGCTGCGCCGGCGACCGCAGCACCCACAATCACGCCGGTGCTACCGCTGGCCCAGCTGAAGATGCCTTCACCTGAGCTTCCATCGCTGCTGCCTTTAGACTGAGAACCGCTGTTCGTGGATTTCGACTTGGTTGGCATTGTGACCTCCTGATCAACTCTGCTTCGCAAACTTTCGGCAGCTCCAAACTGTTCCGGGCGCGAATTGGATAGGGTCGGGCGAGTTGGGGAGCGAGCGGAGCAGGCGATCTGCTAGGCTGAGCGCTTTGCTCCGCGACATCCCAGCGCCGGAGCGACTGAAGCGCCGCGCCGACATTCAGTCGTTCTTAGCACCCGGCACGTAGGCTGACCGCTTCAGCGGGGGAGGCGCGGATGCGCGGCAAGTGTAGCGGTTGTCGTGGAGGACAGGATTTACCCTTTTCAATCAGAACTGCGTTTCACCCAATCGTCGATCTGTCGACGGGGCTGCCATACGCTTATGAGGCGCTCGTCCGCGGAACGAATGGTGAAGGGGCTGGCACCATCCTTGCTCAGGTAACCGATGAAAATCGCTACGCCTTTGACCAGGCCTGCCGCGTCAATGCGATACGCGAAGCAGTCGCTGCGGGCATTCTGAAAAGCGATGCGAAGCTTTCGATCAACTTCCTTCCCAACGCCGTATACTCGCCGCTCGCGTGCATTCAGCTCACGCTGCAAACCGCGCAAGAAACAGGTCTCCCCACGGACCGCCTGATTTTCGAATTCACCGAGAATGAACGGATTGAGGTTGGCCACCTGCGGTCCATCATTTCAGCTTATCAGGCACTCGGCTTCGTGACAGCCATCGACGACTTCGGCGCTGGACATGCCGGCCTCGGACTGCTCGCAAACCTGCAAACGGACATGATCAAGATCGACATGGACCTCATCCGTGCGATCGACAGCAGCCTACCGCGGCGTCACATCGTCGCCGGATTGGTGAAGCTCTGCCAAGACATGGGCATCACGCTCGTAGCAGAGGGCGTCGAAACCGCGGCCGAGCTGGACGTGCTCGCAGGACTTGGGATCCGTTACGTGCAAGGCGTTCTGTTCAGCCGGCCCGAAATCGGTATCTTGCCGGTTGTTCAGGTTCCCGTAGCCCGGGCCACCATGGCCGCGTGACTGCTCCCACCGAGCCTCGATCAAGCCCTGCTTAGGAGAGAGTTGGAAGCGTGCAACGGGCGAGCCAGTGCGTTTCTTATCGCGAGGCAAGGCTACAGCTTGCCTGCTCTTGGGTCGAGAGCTTGGTGGCTCCGGCGGTAGGATTCGAACCTACGACCAACGGATTAACAGTCCGCTGCGCTACCGCTGCGCCACGCCGGAATGACCAAGCTGCCTTTGGGCAGGCGCGCCTATAGCAGCATGTTTTTCCCGTTCGCAAGCATGTGCGTGCGGATTTCAGACCGCGAATTGCTCCATGGTGATGCGCTCGTCGAGAGCATGTTCCGGATCAAACAGCAAGCTGAGCGCCTGGCTGCGATCAACCCGGACTTCAACGGTGGCGACATCACGGACCTCGAGCTGGTCGGCGACTGCCGACACGGGTCGCTTCACGGGATCGAGCACTCGGAACATGATCTTCAAATCGTCGGGCACGAGCGCACCGCGCCAGCGGCGGGGGCGGAAAGGGCTGATTGGCGTCAGCGCAACCAAGTTCGAGCCGAGTGGCAGGATGGGTCCTTGCGCCGAAAGGTTGTACGCCGTCGAACCTGCCGGGGTCGCCACCAGGACCCCGTCGCAGACGAGTTCCGGAAGCACGATCCGTCCATTTATCGAAACCTCGATCCAAGCCGTTTGGCGGGTCTCCCGCAGCAGTGAGACTTCGTTGATTGCGGGGTTGGTAAGCCGCTCACCCCGCACCGTCACCGCCTCCATCTTCAGCGGGGCAACGGAGAAGCGTCTCGCGCTGTTCAACCGCTCGCGAAGAGCTTCAAGCCGCCATTCGTTCATAAGAAAGCCGACGGTCCCGCGATTCATACCGAACACTGGGCACACGGTCTGGCGCTCGAGCATCTCGTGCAGGGTCTGAAGCAGAAATCCGTCGCCTCCAAGCGCGACGATCTGCTGAGCCTCTTCCAAAGCAACGAATTGGTAGCGTTGGCGGAGCAATGCTTCGGCTGCTTGCGCCGCTTCGGTGGGCGAAGCGAGGAGGGCCGTCGGTCTGTCCGCGTTCGCCGTCATCCGCGCCTTGCTAGGGCGGAAGAAGCCGGGCGGCAAGCAGCGCTTGTCCCATGGCGGGCCAGCGTCGGAATGGTCGTTGGCGGCGCGGATTGCGCGGAGTAGAGGCTTGGCAGAGGCGGCCCATGGCGGATGATGGAATGAAGCGAGCGAATAGCGGCGGGCCCGCCCCCCTCTTCGTGCTCTCATTCCGTCATCGAGACGAGCTGACGCGCATTGCCGAAGCTGCCGGGTGGCAGCCGATTGCTGCGCGGCGGACGCTCAACGCGGAAAGCCGCTTCGTCGCCTCCGGCGCCTCGGTTGCGGTGATCGACGCGCGCGGAGCTCTGGATGAAGGGCTCGAAGCGGCGCGCGCACTCGCCGATCCGGTGGAAGCTAATGCCGCCGCCTTGCTGGTGCTCGTGTCGCGGAACGATGGCGCCGCACTCGATCAGTTCCATGCCGACGGCGCAACGCACTTCCTGGTGAGCCCCTTCAGCGACCGGCAATTCGTGCAGGCGGTGCAATTTGCAGAACGTCATGCCGAGCGTGTCGGCGGTGGCCAGCGGGAGCGCAGGGCGCAGGGGGTGGACACTGGAAGGCGCGCGTCATGGCGCTGGCAGCCGGGTTCCCCCGACGTGGAACTCAGCCCGTTGCTTGCCCGGAGGATGGGTCTTGGCGGGGAGGAAGCGCAGCGGATCACGCTTATGGAGCTATTTCGCAAACTCGATCCGGATGGTCGCCGGGCCGCTCGGGGCGCAATCGACCGCGTCATCACGACTGGGCAACCAACCGCCTTCGCTCACGCGGACGGCGCCGGTGCGAGGGTCGCGCATCACCTCCGGATCGAAGGCGAGGCCGGCGGAGTGCTTGGCGTTACCGAAACGATTCAACCCCGCTTCTCCAGCGCTTTGCCGGCACGCGATCCGATGACGGGCCTTCGCGACGGACGCGCACTGCGCGTGTGGGTGCAGGAACAGCTGGACATGAAAGCGGAACCGACGCTGCTGCTCCTGGCTGTCAGCCGCTTCGACGCGATCAATGCTGCCTTCGGACGCGCTACCGGCGACACCGCGCTTCAGGCAGCCGCTCGCCGGATCGAGCGGATCGTTGCCGCCGACGCAAAGAGCCGCTTTGTTGCACGCGTCGCCGGCGCGCAGTTCGCGATCGCACTGTCGGCACCGGCAGGGCTTGAAGAAGGGCGCTTCCTTGCTGGGCAATTGGTGGAAGCGCTGGCGAGGCCTTTCATGTGCGGTGACCATGTGATTACGCTTGGCAGCCGCGCCGGCGTCGTAGCGTGCGAGGCCGGTGATGATGCGGCGGCTTTGCTGCGTCGCGCAAGTGCGGCTCTTGCGGAAGCTAAGGCAGCCGAGGCAGGCCCGATCCGCGTCCTCAAGATTGGAGCGCAGGGCGAAAGCGCGCTCGGCAACAGGCTCGAGATCGATCTCAGAAAGGCGCTCGACCAGGATGAGATCGAGATCCTCTTTCAGCCGCAGGTCTCGATCACGAGCGGTCGCATCATCGGTGTGGAGGCGCTGGCGCGGTGGCAGCATCCGGATCTGGGTGAACTCGGGGCCGTCACCTTGTTCAGCGTGGCCGAACGTTCAGACTATGTCACGCAGCTTTCTGATCACGTGCAGCGCAAGGCAATAACCGCCGCAGCGCACTGGCCCCAAGCGCTCGCTAACCTGCGGCTCTCAGTCAACATCACTGCCGCAGATATCGTGCGCCCCGGGTTCGCCGCGCAATTCCTGGAGCTCGTCCAAGAGAGTGCCTTTGACCGCGGGCGGCTTACCGTGGAGGTAACAGAGAGCGGCCTAATCGAGGACCTGAACGCTGCGGCGCACCTATTGGCGAGCCTCAGGGAAGGGGGCCTCCGAGTTGCCATTGACGATTTCGGCACCGGCTATTCGAGCCTTGCTTACCTAAAGGCGCTGCCGCTCGACTATTTGAAAATCGACAAGCGCCTGTCTGAGGATATTACCGGTAGTCCACGCGATCGGGTCGTGGTCCGCAGCGTCATCGACATGGCCCGTTCGCTCGGCCTTGGAGTTATTGCAGAAGGCGTGGAAACGCAGGAGCAGCTGGACCTGCTGGCACAAGAGGGATGCACGGTCTACCAGGGCTTCCTGTGCTCGCCGCCCGTTGGACTGAATGAGCTCATGGGCTTGGTGGCAGCCAGGCCGGGGCGTTGATCATCAACCGCCCTTTCTCGCCAACTCAAGACCAGATGGTCACGCGCTTAACAGCTTCAGGAGTGGCGCTGGCGAGGGAAGAAGCGCCCGCTAGGGAATGATGCGGCGGGGTGTTCCCCAGAAGTCCCTTGGCCCGCGCTCAGCCGCCATGTCCCCCGAGGATCTGCCCTTCTCCAACTGAGCGTTCCACTTGGCCAATAGGTAATCGCTAATCGGGGTTGAAAACTGCATCCCGAATTCGTCTTCTCTCGACCAGCGAATGGTGCCGCTGAGGCTGTGAAATGCTTCAAGAGCAATCTGCACGCGCGTTCCCGGTCCAAGCGGACCTTCCAATGAGCGAACTTTGCACCCACCGTGCGAAACGTTAAGGAGCTCAGCGCGATAGAAGCGATTGTTCGCGACCAGCGTGGCGCTGCAGCTCATATCGTTACGCGGCGGACGAGGCCGCTGCTTTGGTTCCGCTACGACTTTGCTGAAAATCCCCACGATTCTACCTCCCCCAGAATGTCCTAGGAAAGATTCCATAACAGACCGTAAAAGCGCCGGCCGGCTGAGGCAGGAAAAGAAGCGCGCTGCCGGAAGGCAGTTGCTCCTTCATCGCGAATGCTAGTGGAACTCAACCCGCCATTTTATAAGCGCGGGAGAGGCTGGCCTGCTAAGGGGCCGTCATGGCAGGCACAGCATCATGAGCGGCCCCGACAACCTCAGCGGCTTGTGGCTCGGCAGCTTCTCCTATCCCCAAGGCACCGGGCCAGTTACACCATTCCTGGCTTCCATAGAGGATGAGGACGGCAGCCTTCGCGGCACCACCGTCGAACCGAACACGATGGGCCGCTCAAGCAATCAGCTCGAGGCACTGCTTTCGGGCAGCAGGGCAGGGGACGCTGTCGACTTTACCAAAATGTATGACGGTGAGAGCGATGCCGCCCACGCGGTCGACTATGTCGGCAGGGTCTCAAGCGACGGCGCTTCGATCACGGGGGTTTGGAGCCTTGGCGAGGCCGACGGAACCTTTGAGATGCATCGCGAGGCAGTTTGGGAAGAACGGATGGGAGCTGACGCTTCGGTGGTGAAGATCGGGTAAGGCGCTTCCGTCGCGCCGGCGCGGCGGGCCTGTAACAAAAGACTTCGACTTCATAGAAACGTGAGGGGTGTCCACCTCACTCGATCAGCCTCTAAGAAACGACCTTAGCCAGACCCTTGGAAAGTTGCAGCGCCGCATTGATCCGGGCTTGTGAGTCGGGCCAGGCGCGGCTGATGACCAGCTTACTGTCAGGGCGGAGCTTGGCCGCGCCCTTGAGCCGCTGGACATAGCCGATGAGGCCCTGAAGGTCCGGGAAGTGGTCCTTGTAGAAATGAACAAGGGCACCTTTCGAGCCGACATCGAGCTTGGCGATGTTCGCCTTCCGGCAGTTCAGTTTGGTCTCGATCACCTTCAGAAGGTTTTCCGTGGCGGCCGGAAGCTTGCCGAACCGGTCGATGAGTTCGGCCGCGAACGCTTCAATGTCCTGGCGCGTTTCAACCTCGTTCATGCGCCGGTAGAGGCCCATGCGCAGGTCGAGGTCCGGGACATAGTCGTCCGGGATCATGATAGGGGCATCAACGGTGATCTGAGGAGAGAACTCATCGGCGCGCCTCGCGAGGCCTGCGCCATCGGCCTTGGCATCCATAATGGCGTCTTCGAGCATGGATTGGTAAAGCTCAAAACCCACTTCCTTGATGTGGCCCGATTGTTCATCGCCCAGAAGATTGCCGGCGCCGCGAATATCGAGATCGTGGCTTGCCAGCTGAAAGCCGGCGCCCAAGGAATCAAGATTGGCGAGAACCTGCAGACGCTTGTCGGCCGCTTCGGTGACCGCCCGGCTGGGCCCCGTCGTCAGATAGGCATAGGCACGGGTCTTGGCGCGGCCGACCCGCCCGCGAAGCTGATAAAGCTGCGCCAGCCCGAACCGATCGGCGCGGTGGATGACAAGCGTGTTGGCGGAGGGGATGTCCAGGCCGCTTTCAACAATCGTAGTGGACAGGAGAACGTCGTATTTTCGATCGTAGAAAGCGGACATGCGCTCCTCCACTTCGGTCGGAGACATTTGCCCGTGAGCTACGACGTATTGGATTTCAGGGACCTCCTTGCGAAGGAACTCTTCGATATCGGGAAGATCGGCGATGCGCGGCGCCACGAAATAGCTCTGGCCGCCGCGGTAATGTTCGCGGAGGAGCGCTTCGCGCAGCACCACGGGATCCCACGGCATGACATAGGTCCTCACCGCCAGCCGGTCGACGGGGGGAGTTTGGATTACGGAAAGTTCGCGCAGGCCCGACATCGCCATTTGCAGTGTACGCGGGATCGGCGTCGCGGTGAGGGTAAGGACGTGCACGTCCGCGCGCATCGCCTTCAGGCGTTCCTTGTGCGTGACGCCAAACCTCTGTTCCTCGTCAACGATGACGAGACCGAGGTTCTTGAATTCCACGGACTTGGCGAGGATCGCGTGAGTGCCGATCACGATGTCGATCTTGCCTGCACTGATCCCGTCGCGCGTCGCTTTGGCCTCGGCCGCGCCGACCAATCTCGACAAGCGGCCGATCTCGATCGGGAAGCCGTGGAAGCGCTCCTTGAAGCTGTTGTAATGCTGGCGGGCGAGCAGCGTCGTCGGGCAGACGAGTGCCACCTGAAGCCCGGCCATTGCCGCCACAAAGGCGGCGCGGAGCGCGACCTCCGTCTTGCCAAAGCCGACGTCGCCGCAGACGAGCCGGTCCATAGGCCGGCCTGCGCCGAGATCGTCCATGACATCGCCGATCGCCCGGTCCTGGTCCTCGGTCTCTTCGTAAGGGAAGCGGTCGACGAACGCTGCATAACCGGTGTCGGGCTCTGCAACCGCGCCGGGGCGAAGTGCGCGCTCGGCGGCAGTGCGGATGAGCTCGCCCGCAATCTCCCGGATCCGCTCCTTCATGCGGGACTTCCGGCGCTGCCAGGCCTCGCCACCGAGGCGGTCCAGCGTTACGCCCTCGCTTTCGCTCCCGTAGCGGGAGAGGACGTCGATATTCTCCACGGGTACGTAAAGCTTGTCGCCGCCCGCATATTCGAGCGCGACGCAATCGTGGGGGCTCGTCCCCACCGAGATGCGGCTCAATCCTTCGTAGCGCCCGATGCCGTGGTCATTGTGAACAACAAGGTCGCCGGGACTGAGCGTTGCAAGCTCCGACAGAAAGGCTTCGGCGCTTTTCTTGCGCTTGCGACGACGGACGAGACGGTCGCCCAACATGTCCTGCTCGGTCAGCAGCGCCAGGTCGTTCGTGGTGAAGCCGTGGTCGAGCTGGATGACGGCCAAGGCGACATGGCCCTTACCCGCGGCGCCAAGCGCTTCCTGCCAGCTGTCGGCTTCCGAGAGGCCCTTCATGCCGTGGTCGGCGAGCAGGCCCTTCAGGCGCTCCCGTGCGCCGATGGAATAGCTTGCCAGCACGATCTTGTGCTTGGATCGCTTAAGCCCGGCGACGTGATCGACCACGGCCTCGTAGATGTTGGCGTTTTGCGATCGTTCGGGGGCGAAGTCACGCGGTCCTTCAACATCGAAGTCGAGGACGGTGGCGCTTTCCGGCTCGTGAAAAGGCGTTGCGAGGTGAAGCGGGCGCTCGGCAATAAGTTGCTCCCATTCGTCGGTGCCAAGATACAGGGTCTCCGGGCGGAGTGGCCGGTAGCTCCCAGGATCGGTCGACTGCGCGCGAGCCCGGTTCTGGTAATAATCCTCGACCGATTCGAAGCGCGCGTCTGCGGCCCCGATCGTGCCGGCGTCGCGGACGATGACGTCGGCGGGTGAAAGATGATCGAACAGCGTATCGAGCCGCTCCTCGAACAACGGAAGCCAGTGATCGATGCCGGCAAGGCGCCGGCCTTCGGACACCGCCTGGTAGAGCGGGTCGCCGGTGGCCGTTGCGCCGAACAGCTCCCGATATCTGGAGCGGAAGCGCTTGATGCTGGCCTCGTCCAGCAGGCTTTCGGAAGCGGGAAGCAGCGTGAACCCGTCAACCGCGCCTGTGGTTCGCTGCGTCGCCGGATCAAAGCGGCGGACGCTTTCGATTTCGTCACCGAAGAAGTCGAGCCGCAATGCCTGCTCTTCTCCGGAGGGAAATAGGTCTACCAGACCGCCTCGCACGGCATATTCCCCCGCATCTGCCACCGTATCGACTCGGACATAGCCGTTCGACTGGAGGAGCTCGGCCAGCCGTTCGCGGTCTATCCGCTCACCGGGCGCGAGCTGCGCGACGAGTTGGCGGATCCTAAAAGCGCTAAGCGTCCGTTGCGTTGCCGCATTGACGGTGGTGACCAGAAGTTGCGGCCGGTCGGACTTGCGCTGGAGTGCGTGGAGAGTTGCCAAACGTTCGGACGAGGCACGGAGCGAAGGCGAGCTCCGATCGTAGGGGAGGCAATCCCAAGCCGGGAAGGTAAGCGTTTGGAGCTCTGGCGCAAAATAGTGCGCAGCGTCGGCAACGTGACGCATGGCCGCTTCGTCCGGAGCGATGAACACGGCGCGCCCTTTGGCAGCGCGTGCGAGATCGGCCGCAACCCAGGGAAGAAATCCCACCGGGGCGCCGGCAAGCGTCATCGGCCTGGTGGCCGCAAGGATCTTTTGAAGGTCGCTCATTATTCCGGATGTTCGATGTAATCGAGTTGTTTCAGCTTCTGGATCATCGCGCCTTGATAACGCTCCGGCACCGGCTGCATGCCGATCGCCCACGCCATGATGTCCACGTCCTGTTCCTCTAGGAAACGTTCGTACCAGTCGATTTCAGCGTCGCTCCAATCGGCTCCATACCGATCGAAGAACCCGCCAATCATGAGGTCCGCTTCCTTGGTGCCGCGATGCCAGGCGCGAAAGCGCAGCCGTTTCAAGCGATCAACGCGGTTCATGATGCTCCATGGGGTGAGGAGCCGACGGGCTATGCACAGCCTGCCGGCGCGAACGAAGTGGCGTGTCTCGCATGCCGCGCAAAGCGGTTTCCACTTTCCCGGATCATGCTTAGGTGCTCATCTAGTCATGCGACCCGATGTTCTCAATCCGCTGTTCGCCGAAGTTGAGGCGCTGAAAGGCGTTGGGCCGCAGCTTGCAAAGCCTTTAAAGCGCCTGGAGCTCGCCCGGGTCGTCGACATTCTGTTTCACCTGCCGGTGAGCTGGATCGAGAGGAAGCGCCTCGACAGTCTTGAGCCGGGTTATGCCGGCCACGTCGTGGCGGTGCAGGTGACGCCGGTTGATTATCGGCAGAGCGGGGGAAGGGGTCCGTTTCGAGTCCATACGCGGGACCGCGTCGGAAACGGGCTGACGCTTACCTATTTCAACAATCCCGGCTGGGCGAAGAAACAGCTGCCGTTGGGCGAGGCGCGGATCGTTTCGGGGAGGCTGGACCTTTACGGCGAGGAGCTGCAAATCGTCCATCCCGACTATGTGGTTCCAGCGGAGGAGGCGGCAGAGCTTCCCGAGCGAGAGCCAGTCTATCCCTTATCGGAGGGACTGACCAACAGGCGGATGGCCGACTTTGCCGGGCAGGCGCTGGCGCGCGTTCCGGCATTGGAGGAATGGATAGAGCCGAGCCTGGCTGCACACCGTGAATGGCCGCCGTGGGCCGAGGCGCTCAGCCTGGCGCACCAGGATCCCACAGCTCTCAAAGCCCGCGCGCGGCTCGCTTACGATGAAGTTTTCGCCAATCAGCTTGCGCTGATGCTGGTTCGCGCTTCGTCCCGCAAGCGCAGGGGGGTGCCGCTGAAAGGTCATGGAAGCATCACTGGAGCGCTGAAGCTCCCTTATGCGCCGACGGGCGCCCAGTCTGGCGCAATTGGCGAAATTCAGGGTGACATGCAGCAGGCCGTGCCGATGCTTCGTCTCCTGCAGGGAGACGTAGGTTCAGGTAAAACGCTGGTGGCACTGATGGCGCTGCTCACGGCGGTTGAAGCGGGGGCGCAAGGCGCGCTCCTTGCGCCGACCGAGATCCTCGCCCGCCAGCACTTCGCTACCCTGACACGGCAGCTGGCTGGGCTCGCTGTAAATGTCGCCATCCTCACCGGTCGCGAGAAGGGTCGCGCGCGTGAAGCCACTTTGATGGGGCTCGCCGACGGCTCGATCCATATCCTGGTTGGCACCCACGCTATTTTCCAGCAGGGCGTCGCGTATCGGCGGCTTGGCCTCGCAGTGATCGACGAACAACACCGCTTCGGAGTGGCGCAGCGGATGATGCTCTCCGACAAGGCCGAGCGCCCACCGCATCTCCTCGTCATGACGGCGACCCCCATCCCGCGGACGCTGACGCTTGCCCAATATGGCGAGATGGATGTCAGCCGCCTGGACGAGATGCCACCGGGCCGTCAGCCGATCGAGACGCGCGTCCTTTCGAGCGAACGGCTCGAGGAGGTGGTGGACGCGCTCGCCCGCCATGTCGCCGCGGGCGGCCAAGCTTATTGGGTCTGCCCGCTCGTCGAGGAAAGCGAAGTCTTGGATCAAGCTGCGGCCGAGCAAAGAGCGCAGCTGTTGAAGCTGCGCTTTGGTGACAAGGTTGGCCTCGTCCATGGCCGAATGAAAGGCCCTGAGAAGGATGCCGTCATGGCGGCATTCCAACGGGGCGATATCGCGGTTCTCGTGGCGACCACCGTTATCGAGGTCGGAGTGGATGTGCCGGACGCCACACTGATGATCATCGAGGGCGCAGACCGGTTCGGGCTGGCGCAGCTTCATCAGCTCCGCGGGCGCGTTGGGCGGGGGGAGGGGAGATCGGTGTGTCTGCTTCTCCGCGGCAATGCGCTGAGCGAAACCGCCCGCGCGCGTCTGGCTCTGATGCGCGAAACCAACGACGGTTTCAGGATCGCCGAGGAGGATCTGCGGCTTCGCGGCGCCGGCGAGATCCTTGGCACCCGCCAGTCAGGCGAAGCACGCTTTCGGCTGGCCACGCCCGAGCTCATCCACGACCTCATCCAGCCTGCTACTGACGATGCGCGCTTGCTGGTCGACCGGGACGGGGGCTTGGACGGGCCACGGGGGCGTGCAGCCCGCATCCTCCTTTATTTGTTCGAACGAGACGCTGCAGTGGCGCTGCTGCGCTCAGGCTAGACTCAGCGCGTCAGCAACCCGTGTTTTTTCTTGCCGGCGGAGATCCGGACCTGGCCGTCGACGCTGATTCGCGCGCTCTCATCCTCCACCTTTTCGCCGGCGATGCGCGCCCCGCCCCCAGCGATCAGCCGGCGCGCTTCGCCCTTGGAAGCGGCAAGTCCCAGCCCCACCAGCGCATCCACGATCCCGATCTCGCCTTGCGGGACGGCAAGGCTGGGCAGCGCATCGCCTGCGGAGCCCTCCTCGAAGGTCCTCCGTGCCGTCTCTGCTGCGGCATCGGAAGCCTGCTCCCCGTGAACCATCGTTGTGACTGCGTCGGCTAGGCGCTTCTTCGCCTCGTTGACCTCGCTGCCCTGCAGCGCTTCGAGACGCGCCACTTCGTCCAGCGGCAGATCGGTGAACAGCCGCAGAAACTTGCCAACGTCGGCGTCCTGCGTGTTCCGCCAGAACTGCCAAAAATCGTAAGGGCTGAGCTGCTCCGCATTGAGCCAAACCGCGCCAGCTTCCGTTTTGCCCATCTTCTTGCCGTCTGCCGTCGTGATGAGCGGGGTGGTGACGCCAAAAAGTTGCGCTCCGTCAACACGACGTCCGAGCTCAACGCCATTGACGATATTTCCCCATTGATCCGAGCCCCCGAGCTGCAGGACGCACTTCATGCGTCGGGACAATTCGAGGAAATCATATGCTTGCAGGATCATGTAGTTGAACTCAAGGAAGCTCAACGACTGTTCGCGATCGAGCCTCAGCTTCACGCTTTCGAAGCTCAGCATTCGGTTCACGGAGAAATGCTGGCCGATATCCCGCAGAAACGGGATGTATTCGAGGCGGTCGAGCCACTCGGCGTTGTCCATTAGCACAGCATCCGTCGGGCCGTCCCCGAAGCGCAGAAAGCGTTGATACACCGGCAGGATGGATCGGATGTTCTGCGCGATGGTCTCCGTCGTCATCAGCTTACGAGCTTCGTCCTTGAAGCTCGGGTCGCCGATCTTGGAGGTCCCGCCGCCGACCAGTACGATCGGCTTGTGGCCGGCCTGCTGCAGCCGCCGAAGCAGCATGATCTGAATCATGTGGCCGACGTGAAGCGACGGTGCCGTCGCGTCGAAGCCGACATAGCCGGTGATGGTCTCCCTTGCCGCGAGCGCATCGAGCCCGCCGGCATCGGTTAGCTGATGGATGTATCCGCGGCTGTCGAGCAGGCGGAGGAGCTCGGACTGATACTGAGACATTGCCGGGCGGTTAGCATGTGTGCCGTTCAAGACAAACCCGTTCCGGCTGAGCTTGTCGAACCCCGCTCCTTCTCTTACGCCGCCAAAATGCGTCACGCGTTGAAGCTCCATCCAGACTGCCGTTGCGCGAGCGTGCGCCGCATCGAAGTAGATGTCGCCCGTCAAGGCCGAAGCAGGTTGACGCTTGGCTACCACCTCTTTGGCGACGTTCGCGAGGTGCGCATACCGCCTCCCGTAGCGCCTGCACGGGCCGACAATCTCTGGGAGCATAGCTGCTTCGAGGCGTTCGTCCGCGCCGGCTCAGGCCAAGCCTATCACGAGTTCAACATGGCGCCGTCCCTGGAGTGGGCGGTTTATGCCTTCGGTGGGTATCGCAGCGGGATGAATGATGCCGTAGTCCATCCACCCACGATGGAAAGGCGGTTGAACGACCAGTGCTTTGAGCTTCGCGTGTCACTGCAGCTCGCGTCCATGCCTGATCTGCCGGAGGATGCATCATGGCATCTCGGCCTTTCCGCGGTGGTCGAGGAGTTGAGCGGCTGCAAATCCTATTGGGCCCTGGTCCATCCGCGGGGCGCGCCCGATTTCCATCATTCCGATTGCTTTGCGCTCGAACTCCCTCCAGCAGCATGAGTTTTATGAAGACTGGCATCGATCGACTTCTTACCGATCCCGAATTGCGCGCTCCGCTCGAGGGCAAGCGCGTCGCGCTGCTCGCACATCCAGCCTCGGTGACCGAGGATCTCACCCACTCGCTCGACGCGCTGGCGAAGTGCTCGGGGATGAAGCTCAGCGCCGCTTTTGGCCCGCAGCATGGTCTTCGCGGTGACAAGCAGGACAACATGATGGAGTCGCCGGATTATACCGATCCGATCCACGGCGTTCCCGTCTTCAGCCTCTACGGGGAGGTGCGCAGGCCCACCGGCCAGTCGATGGGAACATTCGATGTTCTCCTTGTCGACATGCAGGATCTCGGCTGCCGGATCTACACCTTCATCACCACCTTGCTGTACGTCCTGGAAGCGGCGGCCGCGCATGGCAAAGCCGTGTGGGTGTTGGACCGCCCGAACCCTGCCGGGAGGCCCGTCGAAGGGCTGACGCTCCGTCCCGGCTGGGAGAGCTTTGTCGGCGCGGGGCCGATACCGATGCGTCACGGTCTCACGCTCGGCGAGCTCGGCTCCTGGTTCGTAGAGACCTTCAAGCTCGACCTCGACTACCGCGTGATCGAGATGGAAGGTTGGTATCCAGATGCGGCGCCGGGATATGGCTGGCCGCCTGAGCGCATCTGGATCAATCCCAGTCCCAATGCGCCCAACGTTTCAATGGCGAGGTCTTATGCAGGCACGGTGATGCTGGAGGGCACAACCTTGTCGGAAGGCCGTGGCACAACGCGTCCGCTGGAGCTCTTTGGAGCTCCGGACATCGATGCAAAGGCAATAATGGCGGAGATGCACAGGCTCAGCCGGGAGTGGCTGGGCGGTTGCCTACTTCGCGATTGCTGGTTCGAGCCGACCTTTCACAAGCATGTCGGAAAGCTCTGCAACGGCGTCCACATTCACCCGGAGGGGCCGGGCTACCATCATGGAGCCTTCAAGCCTTGGCGGATCCAGTCGCTCGCCTTCAAGGCAATCCGACGGCTCTACCCCGACTACGCCCTATGGCGTGACTTCCCCTACGAATATGAATTCGGGAAACTCGCCATCGATGTGATCAACGGCAGCCCCCTGCTGCGTGAATGGGTGGACGATTCGGAAGCGTCTCCGCAGGATTTCGATGCGCTGACCTTGAAGGATGAGCAGGCCTGGGAGGCCGAGCGCCAGCCCTATCTGCGTTATTGATCGCGGCGTGCGGGAATCAGTTTTTCCGGCTTAGCGTGCGCATGGCATCGTCGAGCCCTTCGAGCGTCAGGGGATACATGCGATCCTGCATCAGCTGGCCCATGATCTGCGTCGAGTGGGTATATCCCCAATATTGTTCGGGCGTGGGATTGAGCCAAACGGCGGCGGGATAGGTGTTCGTCAGCCGCTGTATCCATGCCGCGCCTGCTTCCTCGTTGAAATGCTCAACTGAGCCGCCCGGGTGAGTGATCTCATAGGGGCTCATCGAGGCATCGCCGACAAACACCAGCTTGTAGTCGTGGCCGAACTTGTGGAGCACGTCCCACGTTGGCGTCCGTTCGGTGTAGCGGCGGCGGTTGTCCTTCCAGACACCCTCGTAAACGCAGTTGTGGAAGTAGAAGAATTCGAGATTTTTGAACTCGCTGGTGGCCGCGGAGAACAGTTCCTCGCAGATCCGGATGTGGGGATCCATCGAGCCCCCGACGTCAAGGAAAAGGAGGAGTTTCACCGAATTGTGCCGCTCCGGACGCATTCGAATATCGAGCCAGCCCTTGCGCGCCGTCCCGTCGATGGTGCCGTCGATGTCGAGCTCGTCGGCAGCGCCTTCGCGGGCGAAGCGGCGAAGGCGGCGGAGCGCCACCTTTATGTTGCGTGTCCCGAGCTCCTTGGAATTGTCGAGATTCCTGAACTCCCTTTTGTCCCAGACTTTGATCGCGCGGCCGTGTCGTCCTTCGCCGCCGATCCGAACGCCTTCCGGATTGTAGCCGCCATGGCCGTAGGGCGAGGTCCCGCCGGTGCCGACCCACTTGCTTCCGCCTTGATGCCGCCCCTTCTGCTCTTGCAGCCGCTTCTTCAGCGTTTCCATGATTTCGTCCCAGGAGCCGAGCGACTCGATCTCGGCCATCTGCTCAGGCGTGAGGTAGAGTTCGGCCACCTTTCGCAGCCACTCTTCCGGGATCGGCACTGCCTCCGTGCCGTAGCTCGCCTCGAGGCCCTTGAAGACCTTGCCGAACACTTGGTCGAAGCGGTCGAGAAGCCCCTCGTCCTTCACAAAGGTGGCGCGGGCGAGGTAGTAGAATTCCTCCGGCCGCGCGGCGATCACATCGGCCTGGAGCGCTTCGAGCAAGGTGAGGTGCTCCTTGAGCGAAGCGGAAATGCCAGCAGCACGCAACTCGTCGACAAATGAAAAAAACATGTGGCTGATCTAACCGAACCGTGCCCGGGCCGCCAGCGCGCGCGACGGGTGGTTAACGGCCTTTCAACCCTTAACGCGTACTTGCTTGGAACGACGCGAAAAACGGGGACATATCGTGGCAAGCTCAGCACTCCAGAAGCCGGATGGCGACGCAATCAACATGGTCGCACGCAACTGCGGATCGCTGGCAATCGAATGCAGCGATGTGTCCGGCTATGTAGCCGGTGTTTCGGAGCGAATTTCCTCAAATCTGAGGACGCTTGATACGCTCGAAGAGGTCACTCGCCACTTGCTGCAGGATCAGGCGCGGGTTGCGGAGTCCACGGACGAAGCCCGCCTTCTCGCCGAACAGGCAAGGGATAAGCTCGGGGCCGGCCGATCGGCGATCGAGGATACGATCAAGATATTCAGCGGCCTGACGGACCTTGTGGTCCAGCTGGGTGACCGAATGGCCGGCTTCGCCGAAGCCATGGCGCAGGTCCAGAACGTCTCCAGCAGCATCGAAAGCATCGCCAAAAAGACCAACATGCTGGCGCTCAACGCCACCATGGAGGCGGCACGTGCGGGGGAGGCGGGCCGTTCATTCGCGGTGGTCGCGGCCGAGGTGAAGAAGCTGGCGCACGAGACCCGCACGGCCACCAGCGAAATTGCGTCAACCGTGGCATCGCTGACCCGCGAGGCGGAGCTGGTGACGTCGGAGATCAGAACAGGAGTTGACCGCAGCCGCATCGCCCAGTCGAGCTTCACAACGATCAACCATACTGTGCGGGATGTGGCCGACATCGTCGCAATGGTTGACCGGCAGACCGACGGGATCGCCCAATCCACATCGCTCATCCAGCAGAGTGTCCACAGCATGAAGGGCGGCCTCAGCTCCTTTGCCGCCGATGCCCGTGCCAATGGTGGGCAGCTGGAACGAGCGCAGCAGCGGCTCGCTCAGCTTGAGCTGCTCTCCGGCGACATGCTCGACCGGCTCGCCAGCTGTGGAGTCCGGATCGACGACACCGCCTTTGTCGAGCGGACGCAGCAGGCCTGCCGGGAAGCGGTCGGCATTGTTGAAGCAGCGCTAATCCGCGGCGAGATCAGCGAAGATGCCGTGTTCGACACTGTTTACGTGGCGATGCCCGGCACCAATCCCGTCCAATACGAGACGCGGTTCTGCGAATTTGCCGATGCTCGCATCCGGCCGCTCCTCGACCGCCTGGTGGATCAGGATCCGCGTCACATCAGCGCCGTGTGGAGCGACATCAACGGCTATCTTCCAACTCACACGACCGCGCGCTCCCGTCCCCAAACCGTCGACCCGAGCTGGAATGCAGAGCATTGCCGCAACCGTCGCAACTTCCTCGACGACGCTACGCGCCGCGCCATCCAAAGCGACAATGAAGCGATGCTCGTCACCTACCGGATGGACCTGGGGGAGGGCCGTTACCTGCCGGTCAAGAACGTCTTCGTTCCAATCTACATCAGCGGCCGCCGCTGGGGCAATTTCGAGCTTGCCTATCGCGACGAGGCAATCCGCTGATCAGCCGCCGCCGCGGCGGCTCATGAACGCGAGGCGCTCGAACAGCATCACGTCCTGCTCATTTTTGAGAAGCGCGCCATGCAGCGGCGGGATTGCCTTTGCCGGATCGCGCGACTGCAGCACGTCCAGCGGCAGATCTTCATGCAGGAGAAGCTTCAGCCAGTCGATCAGTTCGCTGGTGGAGGGTTTTTTCTTGAGACCGGGTACCTCGCGGACGTCGTAGAAGATATCGAGCGCCTTCGACACGAGCATCGTCTGGATGCCCGGGAAATGAACGTCGATAATCGCCCGCATCGTCTCCCGCTCCGGAAATCGGATGTAGTGGAAGAAGCATCGCCTGAGGAACGCGTCCGGCAGCTCCTTTTCGTTGTTCGAGGTGATAACGACGATTGGGCGTTCCTGAGCCTTCACAGTTTCGCGCGTCTCGTAAACGTGGAACTCCATTCGATCGAGCTCCTGGAGGAGATCGTTCGGAAATTCGATATCGGCCTTGTCGATCTCGTCGATCAGGAGGACCGGAAGCTCCGGGCTCGTGAACGCTTCCCAGAGCTTCCCACGCTTGATGTAATTGCCGATGTCGTGGACGCGCGGATCTCCAAGCTGCCCGTCGCGAAGGCGGGCGACGGCATCATATTCGTAAAGCCCCTGATGGGCCTTGGTGGTTGATTTGACGTGCCACTCGAGCAAAGGGGCACCAACGGCCGCAGCGATTTCGTGCGCAAGAACCGTTTTCCCAGTCCCCGGCTCACCCTTGACCAGGAGCGGCCGGCGGAGGGTCACGGCGGCATTCACCGCGACCTTCAGGTCCTCAGTCGCTACGTAATTGCTGGTGCCCTGGAAACGCATCTTCCACCTGCCTCATTGCCGTGGCGAAGCGGATAGGCAAGGGAAGGGACCGGCGCAAGCGAACTTGGCCTGTTGTCAGGAGGTGCTGCGCGCCTCTTGCCGCGACTCGAGCAGATCCCACAGCCCGGAATGCTGAAGGACGATCTGCTCGGCTCCGAACATCATAGCCCGTTCCACGGCAGGCGAGGAGGCTGCGGCCGCTGCAAATCGGCCGATGGCGTCCTGCTCCTCGATGGTCGAAGGCGACGCTTCGATCCCGAAACGACGCGCGGCGGCATCGAGAATGGTCCTGATGCTGATCCAGTCAACGCTAAGCGCGATTGCGGCGCCCAGAGCGCAGCCATTTCGTTCCGAACGGGCGAGCGTTTCGATAGCATGGCGCTGCGCCAGAACTGCAGCTTCGCTGTCGGCGGCGCCCGGCGTGCTTGGAATGGGTCCCGCTGCCACGGCCAGCCGCGAGAGAAAAGCGCGCTCGGCAGCGAAGCTCTGCGTGGCCTTTTGAAACCAGCCACGCTCCAAAGCCTCGACGCTGCGGTGGGCCGCATGATCGATCACGCCGGGGTGTCGGCCGTGGAGCATGCACAGAAAGTGGACGAAGTCGGAAAGGCTGCGCGAGGCGTCGGGCCCACGCAGCAGAGCATCGCTGGTGAGATAGGGATGAACGGCGCTTCCTTGCCCCGAAACGCAGGCAAGCAGCCGCTCGCCGATACCGGCGCTGCCTGCCCTGCCCATCAAAGCTGAAGCCATCATGATCCCCCAAAAACTGCAATGCGGCAGCTCTAGGGAGTTCACTTATATCAATTGGCGTAAAAGCGAGGTTTACGACGCGTTAAGCGTCGGGAAAGGTCGCCCCTCCGGCGAGGGCTCGCTGGCGTAGAGCCGGCTCGAGGATATCCCGCAACGTCAGTCGGCCGTTACGAGCCGCTGGCCGGCCTCTCGCCCTCTCTTTGCGCTGCTCGGTGTTTGCTGCGCAATCCTGTCGCTGCGCTCGTCGCTCGTTACTGATCCAAGAAGCTCCGCATCTTCCGCGAGCGCGAAGGATGCTTGAGCTTCCGGAGCGCCTTTGCTTCGATCTGGCGGATGCGCTCGCGGGTGACGCTGAACTGCTGTCCGACTTCCTCGAGCGTATGATCGGTGTTCATGCCGATGCCGAAGCGCATTCGAAGAACGCGTTCCTCGCGCGGCGTGAGCGAGGCAAGCACGCGAGTCACCGTTTCCTTGAGGTTTGCCTGGATCGCGGCATCGACCGGTATGACGGCGTTTTTGTCTTCGATGAAATCGCCGAGATGTGAATCCTCCTCGTCGCCGATCGGTGTTTCAAGGGAGATCGGCTCCTTGGCGATCTTCATCACCTTGCGGACCTTTTCGAGCGGCATCGACAGCCGCTCGGCGAGTTCTTCCGGTGTCGGCTCGCGCCCAATCTCGTGCAGGATCTGCCGGGACGTACGGACGAGCTTGTTGATGGTCTCGATCATGTGCACCGGAATGCGGATCGTGCGCGCCTGGTCTGCGATGGAGCGGGTGATCGCCTGCCGGATCCACCAGGTCGCATAAGTGCTGAACTTGTAGCCGCGGCGATACTCGAACTTATCGACCGCCTTCATGAGGCCGATATTCCCCTCCTGGATGAGATCCAGGAACTGAAGACCGCGATTGGTGTACTTTTTCGCGATCGAAATGACGAGCCGGAGGTTCGCCTCGACCATCTCCTTCTTTGCAATCCGCGCCTCGCGCTCGCCCTTCTGCACCTGGTTCACGATGCGCCGGAATTCCGCGAGGCTCATGCCGGTCGCCTGAGCTATTTCGGAAATCTCGGCCCGGATGCGCTCAATGGCGTCCGACTCCTGGCTGCAGAAAGACGACCACTTCTTGTCGAGCTTGCAGACGCGGTCCGCCCACCCTTCGTCGATTTCGTGGCCCATATAGGCATCGAGGAAGGCCTTGCGGGGGACCTTGTGCCGCTCGGCGAGGCGCAGCATCTGCCCGCCCAGCGCCGTGAGCCGGCGATTGTAGCTGTAGAGCTGGTCGACAAGATATTCGATCTTCGCCTGGTGGAACTGGACGCTCTCCACCTCGGCGGTGAGCTGCTCGCTGAGGCTTTGATACTTCTTCTCGTCGGCCTTTGGAAAAATCTGCCCCGAGCTCATCGCTACCATGCGCGCGCCCTGGAGCTTCGCGAACTTCTTGAAAAGATCCGTGATCTTTGCAAATTTCTCGAGCGCCTGCGGCTTCAGCGTCTCTTCCATCTGCGCAAGGCTAAGGGTGTTGTCCTCATCCTCTTCTTCCGTCGGACGGGGCGTGCGGCGCTCGACGAGGCTGTCCTCGTCTTCTTCCCCGACCACCTCTTCGACGTCCTCTTCCTCTTTGAAGGAGGGACCGGCAGTTTTTTCGGAAATGTCGTCGTCGCCTGTCTCAGCGCCTTCAACTTGCTCCGGGGTCGGGCCCTTCGAGAGCATGGCTTCGAGATCGAGGATCTCGCGCAGCTGCATCTGCCCGTTGTTGAGCGCATTCGACCAGTCGATGATGGCGTTGAAGGTGATCGGGCTCTCGCACAACCCCCAGATCATCGTGTCGCGGCCGGCCTCGATCCGCTTTGCAATGGCGATCTCACCTTCGCGAGAAAGGAGCTCGACCGCGCCCATCTCGCGCAAATACATACGCACCGGATCGTCGGTGCGATCAACGGTTTCCTTCTTTTTCTCGACGATGAACCGCTCGCCTTCGCCGCTGTCGCCGTCGTCTAGACCCGCGTCGGTATCAGGCTCGGCTTCGGGTTCGTCCTCGTCGGCTTCCTCATTCTCGACGATGTTGACGCCCATTTCGGACAAGGCAGACATCACGTCTTCGATCTGCTCAGAGGACATTTGGTCCTGCGGCAGCGCGTCGTTCAGTTCGTCATAAGTGATGTAGCCGCGCTTCTTCGCCCGCGCCGTCAGCTTCTTCAGCGACGCCTCGTTGAGGTCGATGAGAGGGGCATCCCCACTGTCTGGCTTTTCGTTGGTCTCGGCCGTATTCGTCTTCGCCATTCGTACGCCTTGCTGTTACTCAGCCCACGTCGCCTTCCATCAGCGCCGCAAGCTGCCTGTCCGCATCGTCTCGGGCCGCCCGGAGCCTTTGCTGCTCCTGGAATGCGGCTTCGTCTCCCTCTTCCTTCAGCCGGATCGTCGCCGCTTCCAGAGCAGCGTCGAGGCCAGGCCGTGCCGCCAACGTTTCGATAACCAGAACGAGATCGCGGCTGGCACGTTCCGGGTCGGCATCGCGTCGGGTGAAGGAAAAGGCCAAACTTTGTTTCAGGCGCAGCTCCTCGAGAGCAGATGCACCCGCGCCGGCCAATATGGTATTTAGCTGCTCCTGATCAAGCTCACCGTGCAGCATGGCGGCCGAAAGCATCGCGTCGCGCAGCCTTGTCGCCGCACGGCCTGCAAGAGGAAGGGCGGCGATCGCTTCGGAATGGGCCGAAACAACGCCGGGGAAGCGGATCAGCCCCTGAAGCACGGCCCGGGTCCAATGTGAACCAAGGCCACCGCTCCAGACCGCCTTAGCGCTGGCCGACGCTTGCCGCGGTGGCGGAAACGGTCGGCCGCCACGGGGGGCGTTCCTGTTCCACTGGGTTTGGGGCTTCGGACGGGTGAGGTCGCTGAATCGGCGGAGAAGCTCGTCACGATATTGCTCGCGCACATCGGGATCCGCGATTGCCGACGCGTGGTCGAGAAGGCGGCGCCGAAGACCTGCGCGCTGCTCGGGGGTGCTGAGCGGCTCGGCACTGCTCTCGTGGTGCCACAAGCGATCGACGAGCGGCTCAGGGGTTTCGAGCAGTGCGTCGAGCGCCGCTCGACCGCTGGAACGAAGAAGATCATCGGGATCCTGCCCGGGAGGCATGGTCACAAAGCCGAGCGACCGGTCCGGTCCGACATGCGGTAGCGCGCGAAGTGCCGCCCTTAATGCCGCTTTCTGGCCGGCAGCGTCACCGTCGAAGCACAGGATCGGCGATGGGACCAGCCGCCACAACCGCTCGAGCTGACCTTCGGTCAGCGCTGTGCCAAGCGGTGCAACCGCCTCGCCGATGCCGGCCTGGTGGAGCGCAATCACATCCATGTAGCCTTCGACTACGACCAGCCGCCGCGCATCCCGGCTGGCAGGCCCGGCCAGATCTATGTTGAACAGCGTCCGCCCCTTGTCGAACAAGGGGGTTTCGGGGGAATTGAGGTATTTGGGCTCGCCTTCGCCAATGATGCGGCCGCCAAACGCAATGACGCGGCCCCGCTGATCGCGAATGGGGATCATCAAGCGGCCACGGAACCGGTCGTAAGGATCCCTGCCACCGCCCTCGGGCACGATGACGAGCCCACCTTCCACAAGCTTCTCAAGTTCGAAATGCCGCAAGGCGGTTTTGAGCTTAGTGCGGGAATCGGGAGCGAATCCGAAAGAGAAGCGCCTTCGCGCGGCGTCGGTGATCCCACGGCGCTCGAGATAATTTCGAGCCTCGCTGCCGTCGATCCCGCTGAGTTGTTCCTGGAACCAGCGGGAGGCCGCTTCCATCAAATCATGGAGCCCGGAAGCACGATCGGCCCGTTGCTGCGAGCGCGGGTCGGGCGCCGGAACGTCGAGGCCGGCTTTGTCGGCTAGCTCCTTCACCGCGTCCATGAAGGGCAGGCCGCGAGCTTCCGTGAGGAAGCGGATCGCGTCGCCATGCGCTCCGCAGCCGAAACAATGGTAGAAGCCCTTTTCGTCGTTGATGGTGAAGCTTGGTGTCTTCTCCTTGTGGAATGGGCAGCAGGCCTTCCATTCGCGGCCCGCGCGCGTCAGCTTGACGCTACGGCCGATCAGCCCGGAAAGCGTCGTGCGGGCGCGAAGCTCGTCGAGGAAGTCGGGGCTGAGGGACATTTCCCCAGAAACTCAAGCGGAGAGCCGCGCTTTCACCAAACCGCTCGCCTTGCTCATGTCGAGCTGCCCGGCGTGCCGTTCCTTGAGCGCTGCAATGACCCGGCCCATGTCCTTGACGGACGCGGCGCCCATCTCGCTCACGATGGCGTCGATGGCTGCTTTCGTTTCGTCCTCGCTCATTTGCGCGGGCAGGAACTCTTCGATCACTGCGAGCTCCGCCTTTTCGGCGTCAGCAAGCTCGGGCCGTCCGCCTTGCTCGTAAAGCGCGATCGATTCGCGGCGCTGCTTGATCATCTTTTGCAGGACCTCAGTCACGACAGCGTCGTCGTCGCCGGCCGCGGAACCGGTGCGTAGCTCTATGTCGCGGTTTTTGATTGCCGATTGTATGAGGCGGATGGCGCCCGTCCGCTGCTTGTCGCCGGCTTTCATCGCGGCGACCTGCGCGGCTTTGAGGGAGTCGCGAATCATGGCGTCCTCGAGTTTCTGCTTTGGGAAAGAGACACCATAGCTGCCGCCTCACGATTTTAATAGGATTGACCGGGGGAAGGGGGCCACTTACCTCTCCCGCCGTTTAACCTTCCGAATCTGGAGCGAAATAGTGGCCAACGCCAAACCCATGTCAGCGCCTGAAGGAGCGACCGGCATATTGGTTTTGGCGGACGGCACATTGGTCTGGGGCAAGGGCTTCGGGGCTGAAGGTAATGCGGTCGGAGAGGTGGTCTTCAACACTGCCATGACCGGTTACCAGGAGGTGATGACCGATCCCTCCTACGCCGCTCAGATCATCACCTTCACCTTTCCACACATCGGCAACGTCGGCGCCAATTACGAGGACCTGGAAGCGGACAATCCATTTGCACTCGGCTGCATTGTTCGAGAGGCCGTGACGGCGCCGAGCAACTACCGTGCGGTTCAGAGCTTCGATCAATGGATGAAGTCCAACGGCCGCATCGGGCTTTCGGGAGTGGATACCCGGGCCCTGACGCGCAGGATCCGGGAAGGCGGTGCGCCCAACGGCGTTATTGCCCACAATGCCCGCGGCGAGTTCGATCTGGATGCGCTTCTCCAGAAGGCGGCGGAATGGCCAGGACTGGAAGGGATGGACCTCGCGAGGGACGTGTCTTGCCGCCAGATGTTTCGCTGGTCGGGCGGCGGATGGACGCAAAGCGCAGGCTATGGCGAGCATCCCGACGACCTCGGGCGGCCTCATGTGGTTGCGATTGACTATGGCTCGAAGCGAAACATCTTCCGCAACCTCGCCGATGCGGGCGCACGCGTTACGGTGCTTCCGGCAACCGCGACCTTCGAGGAAGTCATGGCGCACCAGCCGGATGGCATCTTCCTGTCCAACGGCCCAGGGGATCCCGCCGCCACAGGCGAATATGCGGTGCCGGTGATCCGACAGCTGCTCGACACCGGCAAGCCACTGTTCGGCATTTGTCTTGGACACCAGCTGCTGGGGCTCGCGGTGGGCGCGAAGACGGTGAAGATGCATCAAGGCCACCGCGGCGCCAATCATCCGGTGAAGCGCCTCTCCGATGGTCGGGTCGAGATTACCAGCATGAACCATGGCTTTGCGGTAGAAGCGGGCACGCTCCCGGAGAATGCACGGCCAACGCACGTGTCGCTGTTCGACGGAAGCCTGGCGGGGCTGGAGTTGACTGACCGACCCGCGTTCAGCGTCCAGTATCACCCGGAGGCGAGCCCCGGGCCTCAGGACAGCACCTACCTGTTCGGAAAATTTGTGGGGCAGCTGGGGAAGAGCACGTGAGCCTCAGCCAGGCTTCTCCGGCTCGCTGTTTCTCCGCCACGGCTCCCGCCCAGCCGTGGTCAATCGCTGACCTATCACCGCTCCTCCTCACTCAACTCTCTCCCGGTGGCGAGACGGCTAAAGGCTGCATGACCCGTGCCTAAAAGAACAGACATCTCCTCCGTCCTCATCATCGGCGCCGGCCCAATCGTCATCGGCCAGGCGGCGGAGTTCGATTATTCCGGAACGCAGGCCGTGAAGGTGCTGCGCGAGGAGGGATATCGCACGATCCTCGTTAACTCGAATCCAGCCACGATCATGACCGATCCGGAGCTCGCCGACGCCACTTACGTGGAGCCGATTACGCCGGAGTTCGTGGCGAAGATCATCGAGAAGGAGCGGCCAGATGCCGTGCTTCCGACCATGGGGGGGCAGACGGCGCTCAACACGGCACTTGCGCTCTTCAAGGACGGGACGCTCGACCGTTACGGCGTGAAGCTGATCGGCGCCGACGCCGATGCCATCGAAAAAGCCGAGGACAGGCTGAAATTCCGCAACGCGATGGACAAGATCGGCCTCGCATCCCCCCGCTCTCAGATCGCGCACAGCCTGGACGAGGCGCTAAGCGCGCTGGAGGTGATCGGACTCCCATCGATCATTCGGCCCTCCTTCACGCTTGGCGGCACCGGTGGCGGCATCGCCTATAATCGCGAGGAATTCATTGCCATCGTCACGGGCGGGCTCGACGCCTCGCCGACCACGGAAGTGCTGATCGAGGAATCGGTGCTCGGCTGGAAGGAATATGAGATGGAGGTTGTTCGCGATCGCAACGACAATGCCATCATCATCTGCTCGATCGAGAATGTCGATCCCATGGGCGTCCATACCGGCGATTCGATCACCGTCGCGCCGGCGATGACGCTGACCGACAAGGAATATCAGATCATGCGCAACGCCTCGATCGCGGTGCTGCGCGAAATCGGGGTCGAGACCGGCGGATCCAACGTCCAGTTCGCAGTCAATCCCGAGGACGGGCGGCTGGTCGTCATCGAGATGAATCCTCGGGTGTCACGTTCTTCGGCGCTCGCCTCCAAGGCCACCGGGTTCCCGATTGCCAAGATCGCGGCCAAGCTCGCCATCGGCTACACACTGGACGAGATCGGAAATGACATCACCGGATGCACGCCGGCAAGTTTCGAGCCGACCATCGACTATGTCGTCACCAAAATCCCGCGCTTCACCTTCGAGAAGTTCAAGGGTGCGGAGCCGCTCCTTTCCACCGCGATGAAATCGGTCGGAGAGGTGATGGCGATTGGTCGCAGCTTTCACGAAAGCTTGCAAAAGGCGCTGAGAGGTCTCGAGACCGGGCTCATCGGTCTCGATGGCATAAAGGCGCTCTATGGCGCGCCGCGTGCCGAGATCGAGGCGGCGCTTGCTCGCCCTACGCCCGACCGGCTGCTGGTTGCGGCGCAGGCGCTGCGCGAAGGGTTCAGCGTCGAGGAAGTGCACGCTATCGCCAAATATGATCCCTGGTTCCTCGAGCGGATCAGTGAGATCGTCCAGGCGGAGAACGCAATCTGCAGCGACGGACTTCCCAACGACGCTGTCGGGCTCCGTCGGCTGAAGGCGATGGGCTTTTCGGACCGGCGCCTGGCGGAGCTTGCACTCAAGGCGGCCAACATCCGCGGCGACGCACACAAGATCCGCGCCCGAAGCCATGGCCTCATCCACGATGCCGTGAAGGCAATGGTCGGCGCGACCAGCGAAGAGGAGGTAAGGGCGCTTCGCCATCGGCTTGGTGTTCGCCCGGTCTTCAAGCGCATCGACACGGTTGCCGCGGAGTTCGCGGCGCGGACACCCTACATGTACTCGACCTACGAGGCGCCCACCTTCGGAGAGCCCGAGGATGAAAGCCAGCCTTCCGATCGGCGCAAGGTGGTGATCTTGGGCGGAGGTCCCAACCGGATCGGGCAGGGTATCGAATTCGATTATTGCTGCTGCCACGCCTGCTACGCACTCGAGGAAGCAGGTTTCGAAACCATCATGATCAACTGCAACCCAGAGACGGTTTCGACGGATTACGATACGTCGGACCGGCTATACTTCGAGCCGCTTACCATTGAGGACGTGCTTGAGATCCTCCACGTGGAGCAATCAAGGGGCGAGCTGGTCGGGGTGATTGTCCAGTTTGGCGGCCAGACGCCGCTGAAACTCGCCGCAGCACTGGAAAAAGCGGGCATACCGATCCTCGGCACGTCGCCAGACGCCATCGACCTTGCCGAAGACCGCGAGCGCTTTGCGGCCCTGGTCGATCGGCTCGGCCTCAAGCAGCCGCAAAACGGAATGGCGCGCAGCCGCGAGGAGGCGCTCGCCGTCGCCGAACGCATTGGCTATCCGGTGCTGACCCGCCCCAGCTACGTGCTGGGCGGGCGGGCTATGGAAATTGTCGACGGTCCGGCGCAGCTCGATGATTATATCGTAACCGCGGTACAGGTGTCAGGCGACAGCCCGGTGCTCATTGACCAATATTTGCGCGACGCGATCGAGGTCGACGTCGATGCAATTTCAGACGGCAAGGACGTCGTGATCGCCGGGGTGATGCAGCATATCGAGGAAGCCGGAGTGCATTCCGGCGACAGTGCATGCTCGCTCCCGCCATACAGCCTCGAGCCGGCCATAGTGCAGGAGATCGAGCGGCAGGCGCGTGCGCTTGCGCTCGCGTTGGGAGTGCGCGGCCTCATGAACGCGCAATTCGCGGTGAAGGATGGCGCGGTTTATTTGATCGAGGTCAATCCGCGCGCGAGCCGCACCGTGCCGTTCGTCGCCAAGGCAATCGGAACTCCCGTAGCTAAAATTGCAGCACGCGTCATGGCTGGCGAGGACCTGATGAAGTTCCTGCCCATCCACCGCGACATCAAACACATTGCCGTCAAGGAGGCTGTGTTTCCGTTTGCGCGTTTCCCCGGCACCGACCCTGTGCTGTCGCCGGAAATGAAGTCAACCGGTGAGGTGATGGGGATCGAAGAAGATTTCGCCAAAGCTTACCTCAAGTCGCAGATCGGCGGCGGCGTGCGCCTGCCGAGCAACGGGACGCTGTTCGTGTCGGTCAAGGACAGCGACAAGTCGCTGATCGCGCCGCCGGTGCGCGCACTCGCCGAACTCGGCTTTCGCGTGATTGCGACTGGAGGGACGGCCGAATATCTTCGAAGCCAGGGGATCGACGTCGCGCAGGTGAATAAAGTGGCGCAGGGGCGGCCTCACGTCGTCGACAAGATCAAGGACGGCGAGGTCGACCTCATCTTCAACACCACCGAGGGCTGGCAGAGCCATAAGGACTCGGCCTCGATCCGCGGATCCGCGGTCATGCAGAAGGTGCCCTATTTCACCACCGCAGCATCGAGCGCCGCAGTGGTGCGCGCGATCGCGGCCCAGCGGGAGCACCACCTTGAAGTCCGTTCGCTTCAGAGCTATTATTCATCCTCCCGAGCGATATCCTGACAATCCAGCTCACATCAGCCGGTCTTTGCGAAGAGCGGCGAATCAGAAGTTTTGACGAAAGGCGAACGATGGCGACGGTGGACAAGATGCCGATGCTGGCGGAAGGCTATCAATGGCTGCAGACCGAGGTTCGGCACCTGAAGACGGTGGAGCGTCCCGCGATCATCGATGCCATTGAGGAAGCCCGCGCGCACGGCGATCTCTCTGAGAATGCCGAATATCACGCCGCCAAGGAGCGGCAGGGCCAGGTTGAGGCGCAGATCGCCGACATCGAAGATCGCCTGAGCCGTGCAATGGTGATTGATCCGACCACCCTTTCAGGCGACAAGGTTGTGTTCGGCGCGACCGTTCACCTTCTCGATGAGAACGACAAGCCGGTGAAGTATCAGATCGTTGGCCAGACTGAGGCCGACGCCAAGGTCGGGCGGATCAGCTATTCGTCACCGCTTGGCCGAGCGCTGATCGGACGCAGTGTCGGCGACGAGGTTGAAGTTTCCGCGCCTTCGGGTGACAAATATTATTCGATCGAAAAGGTGGAGTTCATCTGATCTGCAGATTGCGGCGGATGACTTGCCTTCACCAATATGCGTCCACCCGAAAACTGGCGCCATGCGCGCGTAACGCTTGCCATTGCAGCGCTTACTGCGGGCCTGTGGGCCCTTGTGGCTGGTCTCGGCATCGGTGATCTTGCCGCCCTCTGGGCCGGCTTCATCCCGGCGCGGGTCGACGGACTTTCGGGGGACCAGGTACTCGCACCCTTCTTTCTGACGCCGCTCACGGCGACCTTTGTGCATGCCGGGCTCGCCCACCTCTTCTTGAACCTGCTCATCCATCTTTTCTGTGGTCGGGCGGTCGAGACCATCATCGGTGGGCGGCAGCTGCTTATCCTTTACCTCGTCGGAGCTTACGCCGCTGCCGCTGCCCATTGGGGGATGGATCCGGCGGAGAAGATGCCGATGGTCGGCGCAAGCGGTGCGATTTCGGCAGTGCTAGGCGCTTACGCGATCATGTTTGGGCGCAACAAGGTGAGGGTCGCAAACCCGACATTGGCTTTGTGGCTAAATGCACTCTGGCTGGCTGCCGCCTGGGTGGTGCTCCAGCTGGTTGTCGGGGTGACCTTCGAGACGGTTGGCGCCCGCATCGCCATTGCCGCGCACATCGGTGGCTTCCTTGCGGGCCTTCTGCTCGCAAGGCCGCTTCTGCTCCTGCGCTATCGGAGAGCCTGAATCAGCCTTCGTCTCCGCCGAGCTGCGGCTCGAGCAGACGGTGGAGGTGGACGACGACATACTTCATTTCGGCATCGTCGACGGTGCGCTGCGCGTTGGCGCGCCAAGCATCAAGCGCACTGGCATAATCCGGAAAAAGACCAACCACGTGAACGGTGGAGAGGTCGAAGTCGACGCCCTGCGGATCCGTCACGCGTCCGCCGAAAACGAGATGAAGCTTGCTCATGGCGTCCGCCTAACAGGATCGCCGCTCGAGGTCCATCTGAGGGAGCGCCAAAAAGGTTGCGTTTCCGACGGCGGAGCCTGCCTCGAGCTTCGGGGTCGCTGCGTCTAGTGAGACAGTTTTACGTTGGCAGCGACGGCGTGAAGGCCAACGGAAAATCCTCCCGCCGCGGGTGCGGGTCAATCCGGCAAAATCCTTTTGGCGCGGAGTAACCTTCACGCTGCCTTTCCCGAATGGGCTCCTGCGCAATCAGCTGGAGCGGCCGTGCACGACATCGTCAAGGAACCCAACGGGCAGCAGTTGCAGACCTCTCTCCCGGCGCACACCTCAAGCCGGGCGGGGACGCGATCAACCGACTGCGTCGCCATGTCCTTGTGGCAGGCCAACTGAGCATGTTGTGGGTCATTGCGACGGCTGCGCTGTTCCTCGCTTTCAGCAATGGTGCCAACGACAATTTCAAGGGCTTCGCCACCGTCTGGGGCGCGCACGCGCTGAGTTACCGGAATGCCCTGTTTATCGCGACTGCCGCCACGATCGCGGGAAGCATTTTCTCGTTGCTGCTGGCAGGAGAGCTGGTCCGAGCATTTTCCGGCGCCGGTCTCGTGCCCGACGATACAGCGGCCGCGCCGCACTTCCTGGCCGCAGTGGCAATAGGCGCGTCAATAACGGTGATTACCGCGACGCGAACCGGCCTTCCAATCTCGACCACCCATGCGCTTTTGGGCGCCATGATCGGCGCAGGCTTGGCCGCTTCGGGTAGCAGCCTTGACCTGCATCACCTTGGCAACAAGTTCGTTCTTCCACTGCTCCTCAGCCCGGTGCTCGCTGCAGCTTGCGGCATGCTCGTCTACAAGGCTCTGCAGCGTCGGCGAAACGGTGCGGACTGCTTCTGCTTGGTTGAAGGCGCAGCCTTGCCGCAAACCGCAGGGAAGGGCACCCTCGCGCTGCAGAATAGCTTGGATTTGCCGTCTCTCGTGATCGCCTCGGAGCAAAGCTGCGACAGCATCGCAGATCCGAGAGCGCGTTTGTCACTATCCACGTTCCTGGATCGTGCGCACATCTTCTCGGCCGCGACCATCTGCTTTGCGCGCAGTGTCAACGATACGCCAAAGCTTGCGACTTTGCTCGTAGGCGCTCAGCTTTCCGGATTGTCTTCGATGGTGCTGGTTGCTGCGGCAATGGCGGTTGGAGGCCTCATTCTGGCGCGGCGGGTGGCCGAAACGATGAGCCACCGTTTGAATAGCATGGATGCGAGGCAAGGCGTTTCGGCCAACCTCATAACGGCAGGGTTCGTTCTCCTGGCGAGCAAATATGGGCTTCCCGTGTCGACGACCCACGTATCCGTCGGGTCCATTGCCGGCGTGGGCTTCGGCGCGGGCACGACGAACTGGAGCGTTCTTCGGAACGTTCTCCTTTCTTGGGCCGCGACCCTGCCACTGGCGGCCTCCGCGGCATGGCTTGCCGCAATGACGCTCATGGCCTGGTGACATGAACACCGGCCAGCCCGTCGGCCTGGCGGAACGCCAGTGACGGGTCAGGACCGGCGCCCGCCCGGCCCGTCGGCCAGGCTGGGTCGATGGCTACACTGAGCTCCGCGCCGAAGCTTTCGGCCTCAGATCAACTCGCGGATCTGGTCTGCGGCGAGCGTTCGCCCGATCTTTCCTCCATCCGCAGTTCCCTTGAGGAGCGCCCGGGCGAGGTGAAGCGCCTGATCAACCTCGACCGCCGGCGGCATTGGCGGCTCGTATGGATCGACGACCGCTTCAACGAGGCATGGGCCCATGAAATCGAACGCTTGCCCCAGCCGCTCGGCGCAATGCGCTGGATCCTCGATCCGGATGCCTTGCACGCCGCAACCTTCAGCGATCTTGGCGAAGTCAATCGGTTCGAGAGCTACCCCAAATTCGGGATTGCCGAGCTCGCCGACCTGCTCCCACTTTATCATGCCGAGGCTGTCGTTCCTGATGACCACGATTTTCACGTTCAGATCATATTTGCGGAGCGTCGCCAGGTCGCCCATCAGCATGCTAAGGCCGCCATCGCCTACCACCGCCACGACCTGTCGGTCCGGGTAGGCGATTGCAGCTCCAATGGCATAGGGCAAGCCGCAGGCCATGGACGCGAGCGTCCCCGAGCAGCTGAACATCTGCTGGCCGCGCATTTGCACGTGACGCGCTGTCCAGGCAGTGTTGGTTCCCGTATCGGCGATGATGATCGCGTCATCGGCGAGCAGCTCGCTGAGCTCATGCACGACCACCTGCGGCTTGATCGGGACGGCGCTTCTGGTGCCACGGTCGGCCATCAGTTCGCGCCATTTGCCCATAGCTTTCTGAGCTTGTTCCAGGAACGAACGGTTAGACTTGCGCTGCACCCTTTCGGACAGGGCTCGCAACGCGTGGGCGCTGTCGCCGACGAGGCCTGCTTCCACGGGATAGCGGAGGCCAATCCGCTGTGGATCAAGGTCGATCTGCACCGCGCGAGCATCGCCCGGCTGCGGATAATATTCGATGTAGGGGAAGGTCGACCCGACGATCAGCAGGGTATCGCAATTCTTCAGCCCCTCTTGCGAAGGCCTTGTTCCCAACAAGCCCACTCCTCCGGTGGCGAAGGAACTGTCGTCGGGAATGGCGCCTTTCCCCAGCAGCGCCATGCCGACCGGTGCCCCCAGCTTGTCCGCGAGCTCCAGCAGCTCTTCCCGAGCTCCCAAAGCGCCACGCCCGGCAAGGATAAAAACGTTGCTACCTGCGTCGAGAATTTCGGCCGCACGCTTCAGCTCGCGCTCGTCGGGCAAGTGCCCGCCGCGGGCCATCAGGTTCGAAACGTGCTCGGTAACATTGCGCTCGGAGCGGGCTGCCCGCTTCAGCGGCATCTGCTGGACGTCAATCGGGATCGTGACGTGGGTTGGCGTCCGGTACGCGAGCGCGGTGCGACAGGCGAGCTCAACCACATTCTCGACATGCGCCGGGCCCATGATGCGGGTACTGTAGGCACAGGCGTCGGCGAAAAGCTTATCGAGCTCGACGTCCTGCTGTGTGAAAGTGCTCAGAAGGTCGTGGTATTGAAGCCCCGTGATAGCGAGCACCGGGACATGATCGAGCTTGGCATCGTAGAGGCCGTTCAGAAGATGGATGCCGCCGGGTCCTGAAGTGGCAAGGCAAACGCCGAGGCGGCCGGTAAACTTGGCGTATCCCACCGCAGCGAAGGCAGCTGCTTCTTCGTGCCGCACCTGAATGAAGCGGATTTCTTCCTGCCGGGTGCGGAGTGCCTCCATGATCCCGTTTATGCCGTCTCCGGGCATTCCAAAGATGACGGAGACGCCCCAATCGACCAATGTGTCGACCAACAGGTCGGCAGCGGTGGTGGCAGCCATGCTTTCACTCCTCGTCTCAATGGGAGGCTGCCGCTGCGGGTGGCCGATCACCCACTTCTCGGCGGCTTGCGAGCGCAAAAGCTTCAGCGGCCGGCGCCGAAACCCGGATTCGCGCATCCTGGCGAGCGGATGCCGCAGATCGGCCCGAGACAGGGTCGGACGAGAAGGCCCGACGCAGCAGCGCCGGGCCTGTTTCTTCACTGGTTCTGCGCGCCTTCGCCGGACACCACCGCCTGCACCACGGCACCGCCGACCTTCGCCATTGCGTTGGACGTGAGCTCGTTTACCTGTTGCCGACCCGTTTCCACAGCCGTGTTCGCGGCCTCCCGTGCTGCATCCGTAACTTTGTGCCCGACGCCGCCCAGCGTCTGCAGTTCGCGCTCGGTGCGGGGAAGAATAGCCCCCAAAATTGCGCCGACGGCCAATCCGCCGGCCACCGCCACGATCGGGTTGGTTTCAACCCGCTGCGCCGTCTGACGGGTGGCGCTGCTTGCCCGCTCACGGGCGGATTCGTACGCGGCGCTGGTCCGTTCGCGGGCTGTGCTATAGGCCTCGCTGGCGCGAGTTCGTGCCCCACCAAGGGCTTCACGAACGCGAGCGGTCGTCGCTGCATCCGCGCCGTTTCCGCTGGCGGTCTGAGTATCATTTTCGGATTCTGTTCTGGTAGCCATCAATTCACTCCTTGATTGTTCGACCTGGCACCGTTGGAGCGGTCAGGTCATAATTTTCATCACCATTGACCAGCTTGGTCCTGACGATCCCTTTGTCCTCCCGGCGCATGAACATCCACGAGGCGGCGCGCCGAAGCTGGCCGCGGCCTAGGAAGAGCAACGCGGCTGCCGCGATGCCCGAGGCGGCGACCGGCCGGGTTCGTGCTGCCTGAACGGCACCGTCAGCCAGGCCGTTCACTGCATGCAGTGCCTCGTCGGCGGCCTCGCTGCTCTTTTCACGAACGCCTTCCCACGCGTTATTGACCAAGGTGCCCGGCTTCAGCCGGTGCTGAAGCGCACCCATGGTGGAGGCGAACCTCTTCTTGGCTTGCTCAACCTCATATTGGGCCCTTTCGAGCTGCATCGCCGGACCCTGAGCGGCACGTTTCTTGTTCATGCGCGCTGCTCCCCGGCCTTGAGAGCCGCTTTCTCCTCCTTGTCGCCGCTGAGAGCCGCCAGCTTGCCGGCTGCGGAGCGGACGATCAGAAAACTGATCCCGCCCGTGACCGCAAGGACCACCAGGCCCGCCGCGACGGGCCCGATCAGATCCGCCAGGCCCATCACCAGCCCAACGAAGAACGCGACCAACGCGGCATTGAGGAGGAAGACAACAGCGACGATCGCAACAAGGCCGTTCTTGGCCTTGTTGGCTCGATAGGCCGCAATCTGTTTGTAGAGGTTGATCTCCGCGCCAACGAGATTGCGCCCCTCATCGATCATCTCGTGAAACAGATCCGCGATCGTTGCGTCCGCAGGATCATCCGGCCGTGGAGTCTGCACGCGCGCGTCCATGATCAGCCGCTGGTGCCAGTGGTGCCGCCACCCGCGGACGCACCGGCTCGGCCGCCGCCAGAGCCTTCGGAGCCGGCCCCGCCACCGTCGGCAGGCATCCCCGCCTTGACGACGCGCATCAGCGCGAAGCCGAGAACGGCGGCCGTGCCAATCGCAATTCCTGGGCTCTTCCGAACCGTCGAGCGGGTGACGTCAACCAGCTCATCCACACTCTTATCGCGCAGGCTCTGCGTGAAAGACGACACGGCATCAGCCGCACGATGGGCATATTGGCCATATTGATCGCCGAGCCGAGCATCCACCGATCGAGCGGCATCGTTGATGATTTCGGTGAGGTTATCCAGTGTGGCGGTGACCCGCTCCTTGCCGGTGTCAGCGTACTGGTAAGCCTTATCGGTGGCTTGACTGCGCAAGGACGTTACCTGCTCCCTGACCTGGCCGACGAGTTTGTCGGCGGCGCCGCTAACCGCCGAGCCGCCGCCGGACTGAGATTTCGCTCCTGTCGTCGAGCCGCCGGCTCCACCAGCGAGCGTCCCACCCGTATCATTGCCTCCGCCGCCACCGCTGGCCACGAAGCCGGAAGCTGCGCCCGCATCACCCGCGGCACTGCCGGCCGAAGTCGTGCTGCCGCCCGGAGCCCCACTACTGCCGCCCGTGGAGCCCGTGCTGGCGCCAGTACCGACGCCGGTCTCCATCGCGCCATTGATGATATGATCCGTTCCTTCGGGCAGTCCCGGGGTTCGAGCTGGCATGCGTTCCTCCAATGGTGGGTGGATGTTGATCAACCGGAGTAACACCTTCGGGTCGGCTCCGTTCCGTTTCCCCAGAGGAAAGTTGCGTCACTGAGGCAGCCTCGATAAGCGCCTTGAAGCTAGCTATTTCATAACGAGGCCGTAACAATGACAGCCATTCTCGACGTGCATGCCCGGCAAATCCTGGACAGCCGGGGCAATCCTACGGTGGAAGTGGAAGTCACACTGGAGGATGGCAGCATGGGTCGGGCTGCGGTGCCGTCGGGCGCCTCCACCGGCGCTCACGAAGCCGTTGAAAAGCGCGACGGAGACAAGCAGCGCTTCCTCGGCAAAGGCGTTACTTTGGCTGTTGAGGCTGTGCGCACCGAGATTGCGGAGGCGGTGGTCGGCCTGGACGCCGAGGACCAGGCCGAAATCGATGCACTGCTGATCGAGCTCGACGGGACCGAGAACAAGTCCCGACTGGGCGCCAACGCACTGCTCGGTGTCAGCCTCGCTGTGGCGAAAGCAGCCGCGGACGCGCGGGGGCTGCCGCTTTACCGCTATGTCGGCGGCGTGTCGGCACATCTTCTGCCAGTGCCGATGATGAACATCATCAACGGCGGCGAACACGCGGACAATCCGATCGACTTTCAGGAATTCATGGTGATGCCCGTCGGAGCCGAAAGCTTGGCGGAGGCTGTGCGCTGCGGGTCCGAAATCTTCCACACGCTGAAGAAGGGCTTGTCGGAGGCGGGACTTTCCACTGCGGTTGGTGACGAAGGCGGCTTCGCGCCGGCGCTCGCCTCCACGCGCGACGCTCTAGACTTCATCATGAAATCGGTCGAGCGGGCCGGCTACCGGCCAGGCGAAGACGTGGTGCTGGCTCTGGACTGCGCCGCGACCGAGTTCTTTCGCGACGGCGCCTATCGTATGGAGGGTGAGGGAAGGACCTTCTCGCCGGCCGAGATGGCCGAATATCTCGCGCAGCTTACGCGCGATTACCCGATCCGTTCGGTGGAGGACGGCATGGCGGAGGATGATTTCGAGGGTTGGAAGATCCTTACCGACCTCATCGGCCGCCAAGTGCAGCTGGTTGGCGACGACCTGTTCGTGACCAATCCAAAGCGTCTCGCAATGGGTATCGGTCAGGGGCTCGCCAACTCGCTGCTCGTCAAGGTCAACCAGATCGGCACCCTCAGCGAAACGCTGGAGGCTGTCGCCACCGCGCAACGGGCGGGCTATACCGCCGTCATGTCGCACCGTTCGGGCGAAACCGAGGACACGACCATCGCCGACCTCGCAGTTGCAACCAATTGCGGGCAGATAAAGACTGGAAGCCTTGCTCGTTCTGACCGTCTGACCAAGTACAATCAGCTTATCAGAATCGAGGAAGAACTCGGCTCGGCCGCGAAATACGCCGGACCGGCGATCTTTGCGCCGAAAAGAGTTGATTTGCAGGTCTTTTCCTGATTCTATAATCACATGTCGGCGGGGGCTCGAAACACATTTGCGATGATCAAGCGGGCGGCGCTTCCGGCGCTCGCGTTCCTTATCATTGCCAACTTCCTCGGCTATGCGATCATCGGTTCCAACGGCATTCTTTCGCTGGGTGACTACCGGCGTCTGAAGGCCGAGAAGGTGGTTGAGTTCGCCCGCCTCGAAGAAGAAAAGGAGCGGCTGGCGCACCGGGCGCAACTCCTTGATCCGCGCCGTGCTGATCCGGATCTCGCCGACGAAATGGTGCGCAGCGAGTTGGGGCTCGTTCGCCCGGATGAAGTGATCATCGCAATCGAAGACTAAAGCTTTCCCAAAGATTGGTCGCGGCGACACAGCTGTACGGCGCACCTCCACAGTCCCTGCGCAGCTCGTGGAATTCGCGCTCAGCTGGTCTTCCTTTTGGGTGCGGCTAACCTCTTTGGAACATTCTTGTGCCACCTTTTCAGTTGGCACTGGCACCCGTTGCGTGCTGCAGCGTTTGCCGCCATAGAACCCGCGCAACGACCGAAACAGAGGGAAGGGCCTGATCTTGGCCAAGCCAGCATCCTCCAGAAGCGCCAACGCCTCCGGGGCAGCAGCGGGTACCCCGGCGACTCCCAACCGCGAGCGCCCGTCGGAGCCGCAACGGCACCACGCCGAAACGACGGAATTGCTCGAATATTATCGACAGATGCTGCTTATACGTCGTTTCGAGGAGCGTGCGGGCCAGCTCTACGGGCTCGGCTTAATCGGCGGCTTTTGCCACCTCTATATCGGTCAGGAAGCGGTAGCAGTGGGCCTGCAATCGGCGCTCGACCCGAACCGGGACAGCGTCATCACCGGCTATCGCGACCACGGGCACATGCTCGCATACGGTATTGATCCGAAGATCATCATGGCAGAGCTTACCGGTCGCGCCGCGGGCATATCGAAAGGCAAAGGCGGCTCGATGCACATGTTTTCCGTGGAGCGGAAGTTCTATGGCGGCCATGGCATCGTCGGCGCTCAAGTCAGCCTCGGCACCGGCCTTGCCTTCAAGCACAAATATTCCGGCGACGGCGGCGTCTGCATGGCGTATTTCGGTGACGGCGCCGCCAATCAGGGCCAAGTCTATGAAAGCTTCAACATGGCCCAGCTTTGGGGGCTGCCGATCATCTACGTCATCGAGAACAATCAATATGCTATGGGAACGAGCGTCAACCGCTCCTCGGCGGAAGATCAGCTCTTCCGGCGGGGCGACAGCTTCCGCATTCCCGGCCTGCAGGTAGACGGGATGGACGTGCTTGCGGTGCGCGGGGCTGCCACCACTGCACTCGAATGGGTGCGCGGCGGCAAAGGGCCGATCCTCCTCGAGCTCAAGACCTATCGCTATCGCGGCCACTCGATGTCGGATCCGGCCAAATATCGCTCGCGCGAGGAAGTTCAATCGGTGCGCGAGAAATCCGATCCGATAGAAGCAATCAAGCGCGAGCTGCAGGCAGGCGGTGCGAGCGAAGACGACTTGAAGGCGATCGACAAGGATATCCGCCAGATCGTCACGGAAGCGGCCGATTTTGCAGAGCAAATGCCGGAGCCGGATCGTTCCGAACTTTACACTGACGTCCTGGTCGAGACCTACTGATGCCGATTGAACTCAAAATGCCTGCTTTGTCTCCCACGATGGAGGAGGGCACACTTGCCAAGTGGCTGGTGAAGGAGGGCGACACTGTGACTTCCGGAACTATCATCGCCGAAATCGAGACCGACAAGGCGACGATGGAGTTCGAAGCGGTGGACGAAGGAACCATCGCGAAGATCATGATCCCGGAAGGAACCGACGAGGTGAAAGTCGGAACCGTGATCGCGCTGCTGGCGGGCGAGGACGAGGACGCCGACGGGGTCGCCGGGGGCGCGCACGCATCGGCGGTGAACACCCAGCCCGCAGATATCAGCGCCTCGCCGGCCGAGGATGCGCAGGCGCAGCAGGCAACATTGAACGCTCGCCCCAAGATCGGTGAGGCCCCGGCGAGCCTGCGCGTTGAGCCTGAAGTTCCCGAAGGCACCGAGATGGTCCGCACCACCGTCCGCGAAGCGCTTCGAGACGCCATGGCCGAGGAGATGCGCAAGGACGATTCCGTCTTCGTGATGGGTGAGGAAGTCGCCGAGTATCAGGGCGCCTACAAAGTGACGCAGGGGCTTCTGGACGAGTTCGGCCCACGCCGCGTGATCGATACGCCGATCACGGAATATGGCTTTGCCGGAGTGGGTACCGGCGCGGCAATGGGAGGCTTGCGCCCGATCATCGAGTTCATGACGTTCAACTTCGCCATGCAAGCGATTGATCACATCATCAATTCGGCAGCCAAAACCAACTACATGTCAGGCGGCCAGATGCGGTGCCCGATCGTGTTCCGCGGCCCCAACGGCGCCGCCTCGCGCGTGGGCGCGCAGCACAGCCAGAATTTCGGCCCGTGGTACGCCAACGTGCCGGGCCTGATTGTGATTTCGCCTTATTCGGCGGCCGACGCGAAGGGCCTGCTCAAGGCCGCAATCCGCTCTCAAGATCCGGTCGTTTTTCTTGAAAACGAGCTTCTCTACGGCCAGACCTTCGATGTGCCCAAGCTGGACGATTATGTGCTGCCGATCGGCAAGGCCAGAATCGCTCGGCAAGGGACCGACGTCACCTTGGTCAGCTACTCGATCGGCGTGGGCGTCGCATTGGATGCCGCCGCTAAACTCGCCGAGGAGGGCATCGAGGCCGAAGTCATCGACCTTCGCACGCTCCGACCTCTGGACAAGGAAACGGTGCTCCGTAGCCTCGCCAAGACCAACCGCATGGTTTGCGTCGAGGAAGGCTGGCCAGTCTGCTCGATCTCGTCCGAGTTGATGGCCATGGCCATGGAGGAGGGATTCGACGATCTCGACGCGCCGGTCCTGCGCGTCACCAATGTCGACGTGCCGCTCCCTTATGCTGCCAATCTGGAAAAACTGGCGCTGATCAAGATCAGCGACGTGGTCGAGGCAGCAAGGAAGGTCTGCTACCGGTGAGGGACGCCGCTCCCTTTGGGGGGCGGCCGGGGGATCGGGGGCTTTCCGCCGCGCAACGCTGGGCTGTCGTTTTGCGTCTTCCCAACCTGAGGCGCGCGCGGGAAAACTCTGCACCATGAAAGAGCTCGATCCGGATCGAACGCTCGCTCTCACTTACGTACCGGCCGCGCGGCGCGAAGCGGTTCGCGCATTGTGGGGCCTGGATGCTGCTCTTGGCGCGGTGCTTGCGGGCGGGCGCGAGCCGCTGATCAGTCAGATCAAGCTCGCCTGGTGGCGCGACTCACTTCATAAGCTCGATGCGCTAAAGGCGCTTGGGGAGCCCGTGCTCGAGGCCGTTTCAAACGAGATACTTCCGCGCGGCGTTAGTGGCGCGGAACTTTCGGCGCTGGAGGAGGGATGGGCGGTCCTCCTGAGCCAGGAGCCGCTCACGCCCGCCGACCTCGACGGCTATGCAACAGCGCGTGGTGGGTTGGTGTTTCGCTATTCCGCCCGTCTGCTCGGCGCCGAACCTGCCCTTGCGATGGAGCGAGCGGGGGAGGGCTGGGCTCTGGTTGACCTTGCGCGTCACAGCAATCCTGTCGATGGCCAAGCTGCGCTCGAGGCGGCCCGGCAACGCTTCCAAGCTCTTGGTTCGGAGCGCTGGCCATCCGCTCTGCGTCCGCTCGGAATGCTCGCCGGGCTGGCCCGCCGCGATGCCGGGCGCGGGATCGATCAGATGGAGCCGCAGGGTGCGCCGGCCCGAATGTGGATCATGCTGCGGCACCGTTTCACCGGCCGCTGATCGCAGTGGACAATCACCGGCGATGATCTACCCTCGGCGAACGATTGCAGGAGGGGCGCATGCTTCGGTTCTTCGCAGGCGTTGTTTCGACATTGCTGCTGGTGGCTGCCGGCGTCTTTATCTGGAAAAGCCAGGCCGAAGCAGAGGCCGTGATCCCTCCGCCCCCTGAGGCCCGAAGCTATGCGGGATCTTTTCTCCAACCGCAGCGCGTCAGCGAGGATCCCCCGGCTGCCTCCGAGAAGACCAAGGAGCAGAAACGATTTGGCCGAGCGGACAAGGATGATGACGGCCGCATCACTCGCGAGGAGCTGCTGACCCCGCGGCGCAAGGCCTTTGCGAAGCTCGACACGAACGGCAATGGAAGCCTCAGCTTCGAAGAATGGGCGGTGAAGACCGTGGACAAGTTTTCAGGCGCCGATGCAGACGGCTCGGGCTGGCTAAATCCGGCTGAATATGAAACCACCAAGCCCAAGGCGTCGCCGAAGAAGAAGTGTGCCTGTTAAGCGTCCAGGATCGAACGCGCGAGTCGAGGGGCTTCTCACCGTAGTACAACTTTAGTGGCGCCGAAAAATTTAGGCTGAACTGCCGGTTGAAGCCAATGAGTTCAAGTTAAACCCCGACGTCATTGCGAGCGCAGCGAAGCAATCCAGCCCCCGGTGCCGAAATGGATTGCCGCGTCGCTTTGCTCCTCGCAATGACAATCAACTTTCCCTTGATGGTTCTTCCAAACAAGCCGCCCAAGGGCTCAGCCGGAGACTGATACCACATCGGCCAGCTGCGAGGTTTGTTCGCCGGCGGGCTTGGTGGCAGCGGGCAGCGCCGCAAGCCATTCGCCAAACGCCGCCCGCGCTCGCCCGGTGTAGAGCGCCTTTCGGTCTGCCTTTTTCACCTTCCCTGCGATGGGTGGGAACAGGCCGAAGTTGACGTTCATCGGCTGATAATTGTCCGCTTCCGCCCCGCCCGTGATGTGACCGACCAACGCTCCGAGCGCGCTCGCTGCTGGCGGAGGGCTGAGCTCTGCGCCTGCGAGTTCGGCTGCGACGAAGCGGCCTGCCAGGAGCCCGATCGCAGCTGATTCCACATAGCCTTCGCAGCCGGTGATCTGTCCGGCAAACCGAATGTGCGGTTCCTTTTTCAGTCTGAGCGTTCGATCGAGGAGCTGTGGGGAGTTGATGAACGTGTTCCGGTGGAGTCCGCCCAAGCGGGCAAACTCCGCATTTTCGAGGCCCGGAATGGTGCGGAAGAGCCGCACTTGCTCGGCATGTTTGAGCTTGGTCTGAAACCCCACCATGTTCCAAAGCGTGCCAAGCGCATTGTCCTGCCGGAGCTGCACGACGGCATACGGCCATCGTCCGGTGCGCGGATCGTCAAGGCCAACAGGCTTCATGGGGCCGTAACGAAGCGTTTCGACGCCCCGTTCGGCCATCACTTCGATGGGCATGCAGCCCTCGAAATAGGGCGTGTTTCTTTCCCATTCGCGGAACTCGGTCTTTTCCCCCTCGAGAAGCCCCTGGTGGAAGGCGAGATACTGCTCCTTCGTCATCGGGCAGTTGATATAATCGTGCCCGTCCCCTTTGTCCCAGCGCGAAGCCATCCAGGCCACGTCCATGTTGATGCTGTCGCGGTAGACGATGGGGGCGATGGCATCGAAGAATGCCAATGCATCCGCGCCGGTGGCGGCGCCAATCGACTCGGCGAGCTTGGTCGCGGTGAGCGGCCCCGTCGCTACAATCGTAAGGCCGGAGGAGGGAAGCGCATTGACCCTTTCGCGCACCAACTCGATATTGGGGTGGCTGAGGATCCGGTCCGTCACTGCCGCGGCAAAGCCATCGCGGTCTACCGCGAGCGCGGACCCCGCCGGCACCCGGTGCGCATCGGCCGCCGCCATGATTAAGGATCCGAGCGCCCGCATTTCCGAATGAAGGAGACCGACCGCATTGTTCTCGGCATCGTCGGACCGGAAGCTGTTCGAGCAAACAAGCTCTGCAAGGGCGTCGGTTTGATGGGCGGGTGTCATCTCGCCGCCGCCCCGCATTTCCGACACGCGCACCTTGACGCCGGCTTGGGCTAGTTGCCAGGCCGCTTCCGAGCCGGCGAGGCCGCCGCCGATGATGTGAACTGTCTCAGCCATGACAGGTGCGGAGAACGCGCCCCGTCATTCTCCGTCATCCTCTTCGTCGACGCGCTCAGCCAGGGTGTGAGGCCCGGTTCCGTCATCGACCTGAACAGCTTTCTCCCCTCCAGCGGGAAGATGCGCAAGCTCATCGGCCACCAACTCCTCGGCCTCGTTCTCCGGCTCCTCATTCTCGTCGATACGCGCCGCGGAGACGACATGTTCACCGTCATTGACGCGGAAGATCGTCACGCCCTGCGTGTTGCGTCCCCCGATGCGGATGTCACCCACGGTTGTCCGGATCAGCTTCGCCTGATCCGTAACCAGCATCAGTTGCTCGCCATTATGCGCGGGGAAGCTCGCAACCACGAGTCCGTTCCGGGCAGAAGTTTCGATGTTGGTGATGCCCTGGCCGCCGCGGTTGGTACGCCGATATTCGTAAGCGGAGGTGCGCTTGCCATACCCGTTCGCAGTAACCGTCAGGATGAATTCTTCGGCATCCGCGAACTGCTTCATTCGTTCGGGCGGCAGCGTCGGCTCGTTCTGGTTTTCCTTCCACGGCGCTGCGCGGAGATAAGCGTCCCGCTCCTCGGTGGTCGCCGGGAAGCCCTTCAGGATGGAGAGCGAAATCACTTCGTCGCCGTCCCGCAAGGTGATGCCGCGAACCCCCGTGGAGGTGCGGCTCTGGAACTCTCGCACATCCGTTGCGCAGAAGCGGATTGCCCTTCCTTCCCTGGTCGCAAGAAGAACGTCGTCCTCTTCGGTGAGAAGAGCAACGCCGATCAGCCGGTCGGTTGCGTCCTCCTCGAAGCGCATCGCGAATTTGCCATTCGATGGGATGTTGGCGAACGAATCCATGCTGTTTCGGCGAACTCCGCCGTGCGCCGTCGCGAAGATGACATGGAGGTTCTTCCACTCCGCTTCGTCCTCCGGCAACGGCAGCACGGTCGAGATCGTCTCGCCATCGGCAAGCGGCAGGAGGTTCACCATCGGGCGGCCTCGGGCCTGCGGCGCACCTTCGGGCAAGCGCCAAACCTTGAGGCGGTAGACCTTGCCATGTGTGGAGAAGAAAAGGACCGGAGTGTGCGTCGAGGTGACGAAAAGGTGCGTCACCGCATCCTCTTCCTTGGTGGCCATCCCGGCGCGTCCCTTGCCGCCGCGTTTCTGCGAGCGGAAGGTTTCAAGCGGCGTGCGCTTGATGTAGCCGCCCAACGTGACGGTGACGACCATGTCCTCGCGCTCGATCAGATCCTCATCGTCGATCCCGTCCGCAGCCGGCGCGATCTCGGTCATCCGCGGCGTGGCGAAATTCGCCGCAATCTCGTCGAACTCCTCGCGCATCACTTCGTAGAGGCGCCGGCGATTGCCCAGGATTTCCAGCAGCTCACCGATGGAGGCAGCCAGTTGGCGAAGCTCGCCGCCGATCTCGTCGCGGCCAAGGCCGGTCAGCCGGTGCAGACGAAGCTCGAGGATGGCCCGAACCTGCGCGTCTGAAAGACGGTAGGTATCACCGTCCACATGATGCTCGACCGCTTCGACCAAAGCGATAAAGGGCGCGATTTCCGCCACGGGCCAGTCGCGGGCGAGCAAGGACGCACGCGCTTCCGCGGGCGAGGCTGAGGCGCGAATGATACGGACCACCTCATCGAGGTTGGTGACCGCGATGACCAAACCGAGCAAAATGTGCGCACGATCACGGGCCTTGGCGAGTTCAAACTTCGCGCGGCGCGTGATCACTTCCTCGCGGAACTTGACGAACGCTTCGATGATGTCGCGCAGGTTCAGCGTCTCGGGCCGGCCTCCGCGGATCGCCAGCATGTTGGCCGGGAAGCTCGACTGCGCGGGCGTGTGTCTCCAGAGCTGGTTGAGAACGACGTCGGGGGTCGCGTCGCGCTTCAGCTCGATCACGACGCGGACGCCCTCGCGGTTGGACTCGTCGCGGATGTCGGAGACGCCCTCGATGCGCTTGTCCTTGGCGGCCTCGGCGATTTTTTCCACGAGGCCATTCTTGCCGACCTGATAGGGAATGGCGGTTAGCACGATCGACCTGCGGTCACCTCGGCCTTCCTCCACCTTGTGACGGGCCCGCATGATGATCGAGCCGCGCCCCGTATGATAGGCGCTGCGGGCGCCGGCTTGCCCCAGGATGAGGGGCGCGGTCGGGAAATCGGGGCCCGGGATGATCTCGATCAGCTCTTCGACGGTGATGCCGGGATTGTCGATATAGGCTTTGCAGGCGGTGATCACCTCGCCCAGATTGTGCGGCGGGATGTTGGTTGCCATACCAACGGCGATGCCGCCGGCGCCGTTGACGAG
>JADDQD010000177.1 GCA_016781555.1 Pseudomonadota bacterium
AACCAGTGCGCAACCCGGTGCAGACCCAACGCAAGCACGCCCGGGTAAAGCAGCACTTCCCACCGCGATCGGGCGGCTGGATCCCGCGCCTTCACCGACTCCAGATAATCGACCAGTCCAGCCATATGAGGCAAACCCCAGCTCTGTTGTGGGGGCAAAATAGCCACTGCCCCGTTCGAAAGCCAGTAAAGGCGCCCACTTTTCCGCAGTGCAGCGAAAAATGCTTGCTCCAACACCGCCCGCTCACCAGACAGGTCCTCGGGGAATGTGGGACATCGGGGGAGCGAATGCTCGATTTTACGGCTATGACATGGGGTGATCTGCTCCCGTTCATCGCGATCGGCTTTGCAGCGCAAATGGTGGATGGAGCGCTCGGCATGGCGTTCGGCGTCATTTCCTCGACCTTGCTGATCAGCATCGGGGTGCCCCCTGCCATGGCCTCGGCTGGCGTCCACACCGTGGAGACCTTCACGACAGCGGTTTCCGGCGTCAGCCACATTGCCCATCGGAACGTCGACTGGCGGCTGTTCGCCCGCATCGCCATACCGGGCGTCGTCGGCGGTGTGCTCGGCGCCTATGTGCTGACGCAAATCAGCGCGGATACCGCCCGCCCGATTGTGCTGACCTACCTCGCCGGAATGGGCATCTACCTGCTTTGGCGGGGGGCGAAGCACAAACATCGCGAGCGGAAGCCGAAGATCGTGGAGCCGTTGGGCCTCATCGGCGGCTTTCTCGACGCATCCGGCGGCGGCGGATGGGGCCCCGTTGTGACCAGCAATCTGCTCGTTCAGGGAGGCTCGCCGCGCAAAGTGATCGGCACAGTCAACACGGCTGAATTCGTCCTCACCGTCACCATCTCCGTCACCTTCATCGCGGCTCTGGGCGTGGAAGCCTTTACCGCAGCGACCGTGGGTCTCCTTATCGGCGGAGTCTTCGCAGCTCCGCTGGGCGCGCTGGTCGCAAAGCGGGTGCAGCCCGATTTCCTGCTTTCGATGGTCGGCGCGGTGCTCACCGTTACAAGCCTTTACGGGGTGTACCGGGCGCTCAGCTGACCAGGCCATGATCGTTTCGGATGCGTTTTCCCCGGAACGCACGTTCCGCTCAAGCGTCGCCCGGCCTTGGGAGAAAGATTCATGCCAGAGCAGACGTACCTCCGTGAACGGGCGCAGGACTGCCGCAGGATCGCGAAACAAGATGGGGGCAGTGCTTCGGCTGACGATTTGCTTGAGCTTGCTCTCGTTTACGAATGGCAAGCGGACTGCGAGGACGAGCGCGCCCAGACGAAGCAGAGGCGAGCGCTAGGCTGAGGATTACCAATCCGTCGCCTCGCTTATCGCACCGGCTTCAGGCACTTGCGGACATCAACGGCTTTGGGAAAAACGCCGCCGACCCTGCCGGTGTCGGACCAGGCCACTCTGGCCCGGACCAGTCCGATATTAGGAAGATCGACCGACAAGTAATCGCCGCACTTGACCTCAGCTGATCCATTTGCCCTGAATCCGCCGAAGGAGATGCTCGTGATCTCGACTGGCGATGACAGAAAGCTGCTGTGCCGAACCCTGGACGAAATCGAAACTTCGACACGGCGCGTCTTGCGCTTTTCCGGAACAAAGGGATCCTGAATGTCCGCCACCTCTCACCCCCTAAGAGAGCAATCCCTTCCAACACGGCAGCGAAAATGGTTAAGCACCCTTGCGCTTTTCTCCCTCACTGCCGCCTGCAGCAGCGAGCAAAGCGTCGAGGAAAAATCCGACGATCAGCTCGCGCGCGAGATCGAAGCAGTGGCAGAGCTGAAGCCGGAGCCGGACGAAAGTGAACGCGCTATACAATTGATGCCGTTGAAGCGGGAAGACCTGCAGCAGCTTGGGCTGGGCCCTGCCGCTTGCTTTTTGTTTCGCGGGGAGAAGATTTACCTTGCAACGAGCGGTGGGCACGCCCTGTTGAGGATCAACGGTCGGCCAACGCATGTTGTGGCGGGCGCGCCCGTTGGATCGACTGGCGGCTTCTTCACCGCGCGCGACGTTCGCGTCAGCATTGGTAGAATCGGTAAATATGCCGGCCGCGCGGAAGACCACGTGCCCGGATGGCTGGCTGAAGTGGCGGTTCGTGCTGGGCCCGACGCGATGGCGCAATATGCGACAGCCCACTGGACCTGTCGCCGCCAAGCGGTTTAACGACGCTGGCTTTCCGGCGGCCCCAAATAGCTTGGGGGCAGCTCGCCTCGGATCACGTGCAACCGCTGGAACACTAGACCCGGATCAACCAGCCACAGCCTCACCAGGTGCGGTCCAGGGGCAGTGATTCGGTGGCGTGAGCTCGTAACCCACGCATTGTCAGCGACCGCCCGCTCCCATTCACGCTCCGTCACTCCACCCTCGTGGACATTGACGAGCTGTGGCGCTTCGTCATCGATCGAGACGGCGAAGCGCAGACCGCCCTCGCCACGAAAATCCAGCGTTGGTGATAGCAGGAACTGGATCTCCACCTCGCCGGGTTCGAAAAGGTGAATCGGGTATTCGAGATACGGTCCCTTTCCCGGCTGCTGCGGGGCAGACGTCACTGGGAAGGCTGTCACTCCCGAATGGGTACGGCCGAGATTTGGAATCGCGTGCCACGTGAGGCCGTTCGCGCCGACTGCTCGGCTGTGGTGCGCCGCCTCGATCGCGATGACGCCGCTGCTTTCCACGAAACCGTGCGGGGTACCTGCAGGCTTCAAGGTTTCAACCCATATCCGCACGACAGATCCATCCGAGCCGCGCACCACGACCGGCACGCGCTGGCGGCCGATTGGGGTTCGCGCCCAGTCGATACTGACGTCGAGCGCCCTCTGGTCCTCAAACTCGCCGGCCCTGCGATCAAGCCTGATCCAGGGCACGTGGGCATCGGCAGTGAAGCGAAGCGGACCACGGCCACGATTGAATAGCTCGATCTTCCTGCTCTGCTTTCCAAACGGATCGAGCACCGGAAGCGCAGGGTCCGCGAGTTTTGCGGGCCAAGCGCTGCTAGCGCCCTCGACCGCCACACCCAATGCTGGCCGCTGCTCAACGCGCACCAAGCGAAGCTCCGGCATTTTCTCTTCTTCGGGCTGCTGCCAACCAGTGTAGCCGATCACGGTCTGTGACATCATGTGCGCCCACTTGCCGCCGGCAATCTCCTCTTCGTAGCGGCGGCGGATAGCGCGGTGGCGGGCAAACAAGGATCTCGCCCGTTCCGCCATTTCATTGGCTGCAGCTCTCCCTTGCTCTGCGTAGAGGCGGTTCTTCGCAACCGTCACGTAGAAGTCGTTGAGGTTGGCCGATGCCAGGATTGGGTGCAGGACCAGCTGGAAATAAGCGTCCTGCTGCTCGCGCGGAAGCGCTCGCCCGACCTCCTCCGCCCGCGCCACCAGCGCCTGCCAGTCAGCAACCACCCTCTCCGCCTCGCCGCTCGCAAGTTCGAAGGTGCCTTGCTCGATGAGCTCCGGCTTTCGCCGAGCATTGTACTGCGTGTAGCGGGTCAACAGCTGGCCGATTGCCGCCGAATGGGTTTCGCCGAACTGCCGCGCTGCCCAAAGGCGGGGATAGGCCGTCATGCGTTCGATCGGCCATTCTTCCGGATTCCACGCATATTCGAGGAAGAAGTGGGTCGGGAATTCCATCGGCTTCAAGTCGCCGACGTTGACGATCCAAAGCCGATCGGCACCGTGGCGAAAAGCAAGGTGCATCTGCTCCCAGATCCGCTCGATCTGATTCGTATTGATCCACTTGTAGTTCCGAGGCCCGCCGACATAGTCGAAATGGTAATAAACGCCGTAGCCGCCAGGCCGCTTCTCACCGCGCTTGGGCAGGCGGCGGATATTGCCCCAATTGTCGTCAGCGAAAAGCAACGTCACGTCGTCGGGGACGGTCATGCCCTTGTCGTAATAATCCTGCACTTCCTTGTAGAGCGCCCAGACCTGCGGCGTCTCGGCCGCCGGCCTGCCGGTTACGTCGGCGATGATCCTGCGCTGGTCGCGAACCACGTTTTCGAGAAGGCCGATCGCGGTTCCTTCCGTCATAGGTTCGTCGCCATCGCCGCGCATGCCGACGGTGACGAGACTTTCATTGCGCCCCATCCGCTTTACGCCGTCACGCCAGAAATCCCGCAGTCGCTCGGCGTTGCGCGCATAATCCCATGGACCTTTTCCGTGTCGTTCCCAATCGACATGGGCGCGCATCATCGGCTCGTGGTGGGATGTGCCCACGACCACTCCATATTGGTCCGCAAGTTGGGCGTTGGCGGCATCGTCCTCGTAGAAGCTCTTCCCCCACATCGCCGGCCACAAGTAATTGCCCCTCATGCGCAAGATCAGCTCGAAGACCCTGGCGTAGAATTTCTGGTTGAACCCGCCGAACGTCTGCCTGGCCCAGTTGCCCAGCGCAGGCTCCTCGTCATTGATGAAGATGCCTCGGTACCGGACCGCAGGCTTCTCGGCGAGACGACCCGGCACGACGTAGAGCTGGTCTTTGCGGACAACCGGAACGTCAGCCCAATAGTGCCACGGGGAAACGCCAATCCGCTCCGACAAGTGGTAGGCGCCAAATATGGTGCCCCGCTTGTCGGCACCCGCAATGACAAGCGCCCGGCGAATGCCCGGCGCGGGGCGTTCGACCACCTGATGCAGATAGGCCTCCCAGGCGCCGGCTACCCCTGTTGGATCAAGCTTCCGCTCCCGTACGAGGCGATCAATGAGGGGGCTGCGGCCAAGCGTGCCGACAATGATCGCCGCTTCCGCTCGGGGGCGTTGGGCGCCGAGAAGCTCAGCAGGCTTCCCCGACACGCGTCCCAGATCGATCCGTAAATCTTGGGCAGCGCGCAAGATCCCGGAATCCTGAATTCCGTCCAAGAGGAGCGGGATCGGCCGCCCGCCCTCAATGAGTGGGACGGCTCCCCGCAGAGGTTTTCCACAGATACCGACTGGTCTTGGCATTCGGCCGCTGCTGCTGGCCCGGCGACGAGCAGAAGAAGAAGGAACGCGAGGCGGAGGACAAGAGGCGACATGGGTTCATCCCTGCGCAAGCCCTTGCTAGTTGTCCAGCTAAGCAGCTGCGCCCCCACGCGAAAAGCCGAGGAAAAAGGTGGTGGAGGCGGAGCTAACCATGTTTCAGTAGCCTCGGTTAACGTCCGGCAGGGCAGTTGCTGGTACGAGTACAGCACAGGAAGATCATATGCTCGCCGGCCCGCAACACAGCCATGCCAAAACCCAGCCCGCGGCGGCCGCGCCGGAAGCTGAGAGGCGCCGTTCGGACCTCGTCCGGACCGATGTTTCGATCCGCGCGCGGCTCATTCGGGAAGGGCAGCCGGAACTCGACGTGGTGGTGCGCAACCTCTCCGCTGCCGGCTTCATGGCCGAATGCCTGGTTCCGCTCGAGGCCGACACACCAGTCGTTCTCGCGCTCCCAGGTATTGGCTACCTGCCCGGCGAGGTCCGCTGGAACGTGAGCTTCCGGGTCGGCGGCCTGTTCCAGTTCGAGCTCAGCACACGCGAACTGGGCCTAGCCTCCGCATAGATTCGGCTGCCTCAAGGGCGGACGCCGGGCTCAAGCCGACGATAAAGCCCTATTCGCTTTTACCAGCGCCCTTATCGCTGTTGCTGCTGCTGCTGCTGCTGCTGCTGCTGCTGCTGCTGCTGCTGCTGCTGGAGGCAGCAGAGGCTCCGGCCGCTTTCTTGCGGCCACGGACGATCGGAATAGCCGCAGCGGCGGCAATCGCTCCAACAACGGCGGCACCAGCCGCCACGGCCGTTTTGGGATTTTCGCGCGCCTTGTCCGCGATCTTGCCCGCCGCTTTTGACAGGGATGAAGCTCCACCGGCGCCGCCCGCAGTGGCTTCCTGGTCGTTGCTGACGGCTGTCGGCATGACGGAATTTGGGATGTGCGACATCTAAACCTCCATTGTTCTTCTGATCGGGCGGGCAACGATGCCGCGCCCCTTCCAGTTCCCGCGGAGCACAGCAGCTGAGGCTAACGCCCGCGTGGCGGCGACAGGCTGGCGCCTTGCGGGGCTAGCGAAGCTCCGAGCGGCACGGTTGTGCTGTCTGGCAATTCGGCCTAGGCCCCCTCCTCCCCAAAAGGCTGGAAGAATCATGGATCGGCCGGCAGCATCCTCAATTCCCTGTTCGGAATCGGTTCGTTGGTCAGAGCAAGAACGGTCCGAAGCCCTCGCCCGCTACGACATTCTCGACACCCCAACCGAGACAATGTTCGACGAAATTGCACGCCTCGCCGCCGACGTGTGCGAGGCGCCGGTCGGTGTCGTGAACTTCGTCAGCAATGTGCGCCAGTGGTTCAAAGCAGAGGTCGGCATTGGCAGTCGGGAATTGCCGCTCGACGTATCGATTTGCAGGCACGCCATTTTGCAGCCGGGACTGTTCGTTGTTCCGGACCTTAGCGAAGATGGCCGGTTCGATGGCAATCCTTTGGTCCACACGGCGGGAGGCCTGCGCTTCTACGCAGGAGCGCTGCTCGAAACGCCGGAAGGGCTGCCGATCGGCACCGTCTGCGTGCTCGACACCAAGCCGCGCCCGGAAGGACTAGCCCAGCGGCAGGGGCGAGTACTCTCCGCGCTTGCGCGGCAGGTCATGTCGGAGCTCGAACTGCGGCGAGCGATCGCGCAGCGCGACGCGGAGATCGAACGTGCCCGCCAGACCGAAGCGCAGCTTCGCGAGAGTGAAGCGCGTCTCCACATGGCTCAGCGCGCAGCTCGGGCAGTCGCCTGGGAGTGGGATCTGCCGAACCAACTGATCAAGTGGGCCGATCCAGCTTTCGTGCGCGAGCTCGCCGGAGACGATATCGGTGAGACGACGACCTTTGCCGAATGGATGAAGCGGGTCCATCCGGACGACGTCGAACGCCATCTCGAGCAAGGAACAGCGGCGATCGAGATTGGCCACGGCCGCGTCACCTTTCGGCTTCTGCGCGACGGAGAGGTGCGGTGGCTCCAGGCAACGGGGCAGGTCGCCAGCCGGGATGAGGCCGGGTTGCCGCTCACCATGATCGGTATCACGCAGGATGTTACCGAACGGCAGATCGCCGAAGAGGCGCTTCGCACCAGCGAAACACGCCTCCGGCTCGCGGCAGCAGCCGGCCAACTCGGCGAGTGGGAGCTCGACGTCGCGACCGACACCTCTGTCAGGGCGCTGCGCCACGACCAGATTTTCGGCTACGAAGAGCCGGTTCCGAATTGGGGCTTCGAGACCTTCATCGGGCATGTCGTTCCCGAAGACCGGGAGCATGTCGAGCAGGCGTTCCGTACCGCGGCCGCGCAAGGCGGTGGCTGGCACTTCGAGTGTCGCATTCGCCGCGCCAACGACGGCCAAATCCGGTGGATCGCGGCACACAGCGAGCCACAGCTCGGGCCAGACGGCCGCGTTCAGCGAATCTTCGGCCTGGTGATCGACATCACCGAGCAGCGCGAGCCGCACGAGCGGCTGCGAAGAGTTCTCGATCAGCTCTTCGCCTTCGTCGGCGTGATGTCACCGGACGGCACACTTATCGAGGCCAATCACGCGCCGCTTGAAGCGGCGGGCATCTCCGAGGAAGACGTGCTCGGGAAGCTTTTTTGGGACGCTTATTGGTGGTCGTACGATGCCGGGGTGCAAGCGCGCCTGAAGGAGGCTGTCGCTGAAGCCGCCGCCGGCAAGGTGGTGCGCTATGACGTTCCGGTGAGGATGGCCGGCGGCGTCCTGGTCACCATTGATTTTCAAATCTCTCCACTTCGCGACCTTAACGGCGATATCATCCACCTGATCCCGTCGGGAGTGATCGTCGAGGAGCGCGTCCGCGCCGAAGCGGAGCTGAGGGCGCTCAACGCCGAGCTTGAGCAGCGCGTAAGCCAAGCCGTTGCCGAGCGCGAGCAGGCCCAGGAGGCGTTGCGACAGTCCCAGAAGCTGGAGGCAATGGGCCAACTTACCGGCGGCGTCGCACACGATTTCAACAATCTCCTCTCGCCAATCATCGGCGGGCTCGACCTCCTCCAGCGTCGCGGCGTCGGCGACGAGCGCGCGCAACGGACGATCGGCGGCGCGCTGGCATCAGCGGAACGGGCAAAGACCCTTGTCCAGCGCCTCCTCGCATTTGCGCGCCGGCAGCCGCTCCAGCCGACGGCAGTCGACCTCAACGCGCTGGTTGGCGGCATGGCCGACCTCGTCGCAAGCACGTCAGGCCCCCGCGTGAAGGTTGCAGTTGACCTGCCTGCCACCCTGTCGCCGGTGAAGGCGGATCCCAATCAGCTCGAGATGGCGATCCTCAATCTCGCCGTGAACGCTCGCGATGCAATGCCGGATGGAGGCTCGCTCACCATTTCGGCGCGCGAAGAGGAATTTTCGCCCGGCAATCGCCTGAAGCTGAAGCCGAGGCGGTACATCCGGATTTCGGTTGCCGACAGCGGCGTGGGAATGGACGAGGCGACGCTTGCCCGCGCGATAGAGCCCTTCTTCAGCACCAAAGGCATCGGCAAAGGGACAGGCCTGGGATTGTCGATGGTGCACGGCCTTGCCGCCCAGCTCGGGGGCGCAATGGATCTTCAAAGCAGGCCCGGTGTCGGCACTAATGTCCAATTCTATCTTCCGGTTGCCGACGAACTGGTGCCGGAGCGAGACCAGCCCCGAAAGCGCGATTCCAACGCAAACGGGCACCGCTCTTCTTGTGGACGATGAGGAACTCGTCCGCACGACCACGGCCGAGATGCTGACGGGACTCGGCTATCGCGTAGTGGAAGCCAAATCGGCTGAAGATGCGCTAAAACTGATCGGCAGCGGCGGTCCGTTCGACCTCTTGGTCACCGATCATTTGATGCCTGGGATGACCGGCACCGAACTTGCATTGGAGGTTCAAGAACGGTACCCTGCTCTGCCGGTGCTGGTGATCTCGGGCTACGCCGATGTCGATGAAATCGCGCCCGACCTGCCGCGACTGACCAAGCCATTCCGCCAGTCCGATCTCGCGGCGAGTCTGGCAGCTCTGAAAGGGCGGAAGCGGTTGGACACGCATAGCGCCTTGCCGCTCGGAACAGAGAGTCAGCGGCACTGATGACATAAGCGCTTGTTTCGCCTGTGGAAAATCGGGAACAATGCGTACTTATCTATGTTAAGGCCGCATGACGACCAATCACTTGAAACCAGCAATCCTCGTGGTCGAGGATGAAGCTTTGATCCGCATGGCCGCGGCCGACACCCTGGAGGATCTGGGCTTCAGTCCGTATGAGGCTTGCGACGCCAGCGAGGCCCTCAGCCTTCTCTCCAGCCATCCCGAAATCGAGCTGATCTTCACCGACGTCAACATGCCGGGCGCAATGGACGGTGTCGCTCTGGCCCGCCGCGCCTGCCAGCAACGACCGGGGCTTGGGGTGATCGTTACTTCAGCGAAAGAGCGGGTTGGCCTGGTTCCAGGTGGCGGCACCTTCTTGCCCAAGCCGTATCGGCCCCAGCAACTCGCCGAAGCGCTTAAGCGGAACATTTCCCGGCACTGATCCACGCTTGATCTGCGACGGAGAGGAACGACGTCCTCGAGTCCCGGCGTAACAGGTAGAACCCTGATCTTGGTTCGAAGCCGGAACGTTTACACGCAGACATCGTTTGATCTTCTG
>JADDQD010000005.1 GCA_016781555.1 Pseudomonadota bacterium
AGTCCGAAAAAAACGGCAAGCACCAGCGAGGCGAGCCAGTGCCTGAGCTCCATTGTCGGAAGGCGCAGGGCAGGCAATCGCAAAGCAGCTGTCAGCATCAACGACTCCGAATGGGGGAAACGCGAATGTAGGGTTAAGATGTTTTCTTAACAACCACGCTGCCGCTCAGCAGTGGTTGCACAGGGCCAGGACGAGACACCAATCCATGGCAGAGCGCACCATAGCACACTTTCCTGTACCCAGCCAGAACGAGCGGCTGATCTACTTGCGGGCGGAAAGTGGAACATCCCTCCAAAACAGCCGTTTCGCAAGCGATTCAACCACAGAAAGTGTTTTGATGGCGACCAAAGCTGTCGTGGAGCCGGCTGGAGCATCGGCACCACAATTTTTCACTGCCAGCTTCCAGCGGGGCCTTGCCCATTGGAACCATGAGCGCCTCGCCCCAGGGTTTCCATCCGAGGACTGGCAGAAGATACTTGAGCAGGACCTCACCATGCTCCGCTTGGAGGGCGGGTTTGTGGAGGCTCTTCGCGCCGAAGTTGCGCAACAAGCGGCGGCGGCGCCGACGGCTCCGGACGAGTTCATCGCCTGGTTCGAGGCGCTGGAGCAAACGGGGCCAGGACAAGGCGATCCACTTTTCCCGTGGATCGCAGAGCAGGCCTCGCTGGAGGAGATGCGCTGGTTCCTCCGACAGGAAGCTGCCGGAGAGGCGGGCTTCGACGATCTGGTCGCAATGACTCAAGTGAAGCTGCCCGCCGGCCCGAAACTGGAGCTCGCCCGGAACTACTGGGACGAGATGGGCCGCGGCAATCCCAAGGGCATGCACGGGCCGATGCTGGAGGTCCTTGTCGAGTCCCTGGATCTGAACCCGAGCATCGACACGACGGTTTGGGAAAGCCTGGCAGTAGCCAATGCAATGACCGCAATGGCGAGCACGCGCCGCTATGCCTGGCATTCCATTGGCGCGCTTGGCGCCATCGAGCTCACCGCCCCTGGGCGGTCCGCCTGCACCGCCGCCGGGCTCGAGCGACTTGGCTTATCGCACCGCCAACGCCGCTACTTCGAGCTTCATGCCGTGCTGGACGTCAAGCACAGCCAAGCATGGAATCAAGAAGCGCTTCGGCCGCTGGTGGCGGAGGATCCGAGGCGCGCGACGGCAATTGCGGAAGGCGCGCTCATCCGTCTCAATTGCGGCAAGCGCTGCTTTGAGCGCTACCAAGCCGAACTCTGGAGCTAGATTTCAAGTCAGGTGGAACCAGCTGGGGGCTCGGAAAGCACGGCGATTAAAGGTAAAAGTCGACTCGTTCCCGGTTCAGCATGAACGGGACGCCCCTAGCCGTGGTGGCTTAGGAACCCTGGCGGGAGGGGATCGGCCGGCGCTTGGCGATATTGAAGCCGTCACCGGTCCCGAGCACGTGGACGCGCACATCGTGCATGGAGAGCACTCGCTCCGGCCGCGCTTCCGCTACGTTGGAGTGGGAAACATGCTCGCCATCTACGACGTAAACAGCACCGCTGCCGATGACGTAAAGCTCATCGCCCTCGACCACCGCGGCCGTGTCCTCGTCGATGCCGATGCCGAGCACGCGCGGGTTGTGAGCCACCGCTCCAAGCAACCGGCCGAAGCGGCCACGTTCGGCAAAGTGCTGGTCGATGATGACGTCGCGGATGAGCCCCAGGCCCGGTGCCATATGGAGGTCGCCGATCCGGTGGGTCTCGCTACTCGTGCCGCGCACGAGCATGGTGTCGCTCATCGCTGATGCGCCGGCCGAAGTCCCGGCGATAACGCCACCGCGTTCGTAAAGGGCGCGTACTTTGGCTTCGACACCGGTGTCGCCGATCTGGCTGGTGATGCGCAGCTGGTCGCCTCCTGAAAAGAAGATGCCGGACGCGTCGTCAATCGCGTCGAGCTTCTTGCGGTCGCTCGCTTCGGTTCGATCCTCGACGTAGAGTTCGACGAGATTTCCGATTTCCAGGTCCGCGAAGCCCTTCTCGTAATCGTCGAAATATCCCTCTGGACTATGGCTGGCCACGGTGGCGAGGACCAGCTTCCCGCCCCTGATTCGGCGCGCCACTTCTTTCAGGATCATGCGCTCGCCACTGGGATCGCGGTCCTCGTGCCCCCCGATGATGATCAATGTTCCTTGCTTCTTTTGGATTTCGTCAGCCATCTTGTTTCGTATCTTCCTGCTTGTTCAGCCAGATATTGGCCTCCGGGCTGTCGCTGCTCGCCATTGCAACCGCAAAACTTGGGCTGTTGTGCCACCAGCCCGTGCGGCCCGCTTTATCGATCGCAATACCCCCTGCATCGCCGCCGACCCTGCTCATCTGCGATAAGGCCTTGGCGATCGCATCCTCCGCTCCGTCGCGTTCGATCGCGGCCATGATCTGGGCCGCGGCCGCAATACGGGCGATGCCCTCGCCATGGCCGGAGAGAGCGACACCGCCGATGCTGTTGTCGGCATAATAGCCACAGCCCGGCATCGCACTGTCACCCATCCGCCCCTTGAGCGCCCCGGTGAGCCCGCCCGTTGAAGTTCCAGCAGCAATGTTGCCGCTCGAGTCGAGCGCCACCGCGCCCACGGTATCGTGCAGCGCCTCCAGACTTTCTTTCCTTTTCTCAACGATCAGCGCGCTGGGATCGCAAAGCTCGGCGTGGTTATCCCGCGCGAACATGAACGCGCCCCCGCCGACGAGCAGAATCGGTGTCTCGCGGAGCATCTTGCGCGCCACGCTGACCGGATGGCGCACGCCCATCAGAGCGCCGACCGCACCGATGTCGAGCGTGTTGCCGTCCATCAGCGCAGCGCACATCTCAACTTCACCGAGGGAGTTCAGGGCTGAGCCCAAGCCGGCATTGAACACCGGAAGGGCCTCGAGCACTCGGATGGACGCTTCAACGGCATCGATTGCACTGCCGCCCCGCTCCAGCACCTGCGTGCCCGCGGCCAGTGCTTGCCTGCAGCCAGCGCGGTTGTCTTCCTGCTCTTCGGGCGCAATCTCCTTGGCGCCGCCGTGCAGGATCAACGCCCAGCGCCCTGTCTGGCCAATCATGGATATTTCCTTCGTTACTCCGCGGCGACCAACTGACTGGGGCGCTTGGTGGTTGCGGATTCAATCCTTTCGAACGAAATCACTTGCTGCCAAGTCGCATCCACCTCGGTCGGAGTGACGACAACGAGCTCACCGGGGCCCGCCGCATGCAATCCGGCTGCGGTTGCCTCGGCCTCGCCGGCGATGAGGTGAATACGATCGCCGGTCATGCCTCCCTCGATCGCACCCTGCTGAAGGAGGTTCATGACCTCACCTCGTGGTCGGCCGCGGGTTGCCGGATCCTCCAGGAAGAAGAGCTCGTCGAAGATGCCGCTGGCGATGCGGCCCAACTCGCGAATGTCCTCGTCGCGCCGGTCGCCGGGGATCGAGAGCACGCCGATGCTGCGCTTGTACCGGTGCCTAAGCCCCTTCACCACTTCGCCAAGAGCCTCCAGACCCGCCGCATTGTGCGCGTAATCGACGATGACGCGGAATCCATGCGCGTCGTGCACGTTGAGCCGACCCGGATTCTGCTCGAACGACGAGCGGAAATTCGTCAGGGCTGCGCGGATCGTCAGGATCGACACACCGCGCGCAATGCACATCGCCGCGGCTGCAAGCGCGTTGGCGATGTTGAACGTCGCCATTCCGTGCAGCGTCGCGGGGATGTCGCCCGCCTTCATGATCACGTCACGAACTCCGCGGTCATATTGAACGATGGTCCCGCCTTCATGCCCGGGCTCGCGAACAATGGCCGTGCCGCCATCCTCGATGTGGTGGCGGAGAAAGGCAGCCATATCCGGTCCGCCATTGAGCGAGAACCAGATGATCCGGCCGCGCGCACGGCGTGCCATTTTCACCGTAAGCGGATCATCCGCGTTCAACACCGAGCTGCCGTTTCGGCTGACCGTTTCGATGATGAGCGACTTGACCTCGGCCAGATCCTCAACCGTCTCGATGCCTTTGAGACCTAGATGGTCGGCCGAGACGTTCAGAACCGCACCGACGTCGGCCTCGTCGAATGCGAGGCCTTCGCGAAGCAGTCCGCCGCGCGCTGTCTCGAGAACTGCAATTTCCACAGTGGGGTCTCGCAGCACGAGGCGCGCGCTACGGGGGCCGGTGGCATCGCCTTCGGAAACCAGGATGTCATTGATGTAAACGCCGCTTGTGGAGGTCAGCCCGACGGTGCAGCCGGTGTAGCGCATGATATGCTTCACCATGCGGCCGGTGGTGGACTTGCCGTTGGTGCCGGTGATGGCAAGGATCGGAACGCGGCTGCGCTGACCGCGCGGAAAAAGCATTTCGACTACCGGGCGGGCGACGTCGCGCGGAGCACCTTCGGAAGGCTCGATGTGCATCCGGAAACCGGGCGCGGCATTGACCTCGATCACCCCGCCTCCCGTCTCTCGCACGGACTTGGAGATGTCAGGGCAGATGAAGTCGATCCCCGCAATGTCGAGCCCAATGATCATCGCCGCACGGCGCGCGATCTCAGCATTGTCGAAGTGGATTTCGTTGGTGCGATCGACCGCCGTACCGCCCGTCGAGAGATTGGCTGTCGCCCGCAGATAAACAATCTGGCCCGCGCCCGGGATGCTTTCGGGCGTGAGGCCGGAACGGCCAAGATATTCGGTGACGTGGGCGTCGATCTTGATCTTTGTCATGACCTTTTCGTGGCCTTCGCCGCGGCGGGGATCCCTGTTCACTTCCTGGACCAGCTCGCGAATGCTGTGCACGCCGTCTCCGACGACGTGGGCCGGGATCCGCTCGGCCACTGCAGAGAGCTTGCCGCCGATCACCAGGATGCGGTGATCGTTGCCTGCGAAATTTTGTTCGACGATAATGTCGCGGCCTTTGGCCTGGGCCTGCGCCTCCGCGAAGCCGAAGCGGAGTTGATCCTCATTCTGGATGCCGATGGTGACGCCCCGGCCGTGATTGCCGTCGAGCGGCTTCGTGACCAAAGGATAGCGGAGGCGCCGGGCCGCCCGAACCGCGTCCTCGACATTACGGACGACCACCCCTTTGGGCACCGGGATGCCGCTGTCGCCTAGCAGCGTCTTGGTGAAGTTTTTATCGCCCGCGGCGTCAACCGCGACCATTGAAGTTTGGCCGGTGATGCTCGCCCGGATCCTTTGCTGATACTTGCCGTGGCCGAGCTGAAGAAGACTGCCGGCGTCCAGCCGCATCACTGGGATGCCCCGGCGCTTGGCCTCGTCGACGATCGACTGGGTGGTAGGCCCATAGGAAGTGCGGCGAACGAGCCGCTTCAGCGCGTCCATGCGTCGGCCAAGATCGAACGCACCCTCGATCTCATGGACGCGGTTCAAGTTTTCGATGCCCTGGAGCTCGGGCGGGAGCAGCGAATTCACGAGTTCGAGGGCGGTACGGCCTGCTAAAAGCCCGACTTCCTCTTCGCCATAAGCGAACATCACATTGTAGACGCCGGGCCTATTTTTGACCGAACGCGTCTTGCCGCGAGTCATGCGGGTGCCGGCGAGCGTCTGGAGCTCAAGCGCGACATGTTCGACGATGTGGCCGATCCAAGTTCCTTCCCGGAGCCGTCGGACAAAACCGCCGCGCCGCTTGTACGAGCAGCCATGCCGGTCAAGGCCGGGGAGAAGCTCCAGAAGTGCATCAGCAAAGCCCGGGATACGGTCGCTCGGCCACTCCTCCAGACGCCCGAGATCGAGCATGATCCGGATCATCGGGGTGTGACTGTAGTAATGGGGACCGCGGTAAACGCCCCGCTCGATCACCGACATTGGCGTCGCGAGCGGCTGCGCTCCGGGATCGCCCTTGCTGCCGAAGAACATGGAGCCGTTTTCCATCGAGGGTCCTCTTGTTTGTTGCTGTCCCTGTGGTCGGATAAGCAGGCCAGAACAGGCGTCAGGGAGCGGGTCTCCCTAGGCTAAATGCGTGGAAATCCAGGTGAGTTCCGGCCATGGTCCGGGAGAATTGTTGATCCGGTTCCGAAACGAGACACGCCGCTGCGGCACCCGATTGGGCCGATCGCGACGTTTCATCCCGACAACGATATTGATATCGGCCACGGGCTTGGCGAGTCGCGTGGAGCCAGGAGAGCCGAATTGAGGAAGCAGTCTACGTCAGACGAGAACGGGGATGAAGTTTTACAGCTTTACGAGCAGGCACTTGATCTGCTCGGTTCCCTCGACCGCCTCGGCTTTCACCAAGCTGCTGCGCACCTCGCAATGGCGCTTGACGCCATGCGTCTTCGGCAGCCCTCCCTGCCGGAGCACCAGTGAGGTGTCCGCCACATCTGCCTCAGGATCCGCACGGCAGGACTGTCCGTCAGGTCGAGCGGCTGATCACTTCCTTCGTGATCTCCTTGGTGCCGCCGAAGATCCGCGTGACGAGCGCGCTGCCTGCTCTACACCTCCGTCGAGGCATTATCGAGACGGGCGAGCTGGTCGGGCGTGAGCTGCAAGTGAAGGCTGCCGAGCAGTTCCTCCATTTGCGCGAGGCTGCTCGCGCTCGCAAGCGGCGCCGTGACCGCGGGCTGAGCGGCCGTCCAGGCCAAGGCAACCTGGGCAGGCGTTGCCCCTGCTTCTGCCGCGACAACGCCCATTGCCGCGAGGACATGCGGCCCCCTTCCCTCCAGATAGGGCTCAACCCTGTCGGCCCGAACGCTCTTGGTGAGATCGGCGCGGCTGCGGTACTTGCCGGTCAAGTAACCATTGGCCAGGCTGAAGAAGGTGGCCACGCCAAATCAGCGCCGCTGCGCAAGCGGGCGCAGGCTATCCTCGAAACGCGGGCGCTCAAGGATGCTGTACCAGGTCTGCAGCACGGTGTAGGGCATCCACCCGTTGGCCTCGCTGGTGTTCAGCGCCCGCTCGAGCCGATCAGCCTCGATCTGCGAGGCGCCGAGCGCACGGACCTTGCCCGCCTTCACCAGGCGATCGAAGGCGGCCAGCGTCTCCTCGAGCGGCACGTCCAGATCATCTCTGTGCGCGTAGTAGAGGTCGATATAGTCGGTGCGCAGGCGTCGCAGCGATGCCTCCACCGCCCGCTCGATATTGGCGGCATCGAGCCCGCCCATGAACCCGACCTTGGTTGCGATCTGCACCTGGTGGCGCCGCCCCCGCTGCGACAGCCAATTGCCAATCACCGTTTCCGATTCGCCTCCTTTGTTTCCTGGCGCCCAGGCCGAATAGGAATCCGCCGTATCTATCATGGTGCCGCCACCGGCGACGAATGCGTCCAAAATGCTGAAGCTGGTGGGCTCGTCGGCGGTCCAGCCCAAAACGTTGCCGCCAAAGATGAGCGGCGGCGTCCAAAGTCCGCTGGCGCCAAGCTGTCTTAGGTCGGCCCTGTCGCTCACCTCGGAGCCATTCGGATTGCGCCGTCCAGCCGCACATATTCTCCGTTCAAATAGCTGTTCTCCGCCATGAAGACGGCGAGCCTGGCATATTCTTCCGGCTGGCCCAAGCGCTTGGGAAAGGGCACCTGCGCCGCCAGCGCGTCCTGAACATTCTCGGGCATCATTGCGACCATCGGTGTCTTGAAGACGCCGGGCAAGATCGTGTTGACCCGGATCCCCTCGTTCATCAGGTCGCGCGCGATGGGGAGCGCCATTCCAAGGACGCCGGCTTTGGAAGCCGAATAAGCCGCCTGGCCGATCTGCCCGTCCTGCGCCGCGACGGATGCCGTGTTGATGATGATGCCGCGTTCGCCATCCTCCAGCGGGTCGAGGCTCACCATGCCGAAGGCCGATTTCGAAACAACGCGGAAAGTCCCGATGAGGTTGATCTGGATGGCGAGCTCAAACTGGTGGATCGGATAAGGCTTGGGCTCACCCGTCGCCTTGTCGCGGCCGACGGTCTTCACTGCATTGGCGACGCCCGCGCAATTCACCAGGATCCGCTCCTGCCCGTGGGCCTCCCGGGCGCGGGCGAACGCCGCTTCAACCGCCTCGTCGGAGGTCACGTCTGCCAAGGCGAACACCCCGCCGATCTCGGATGCGACCCGCTCGCCCTTTTCCGCGTCGCGGTCGAACACGGCGACCCGCACGCCGCGCGCGGCGAGAGCACGGGCAGTCGCTTCACCAAGTCCGGAGGCAGCGCCCGTCACCACGGCCGCTACCGAATTGTCGAGTCTCATCTTCTCACTCCCTCGTGCGTGTTGGCGCTGCTCCTAAAGGGAAGCGCCGCCCCTGGACAAGCTCAGCTCGACTAAGGGGCTGGCGTGCAGCCCCCCTCCTCTCGAAACCCCCGCGCCAACCGGTGCGTTCGCCCATCGTGGCTGACGTACCTTCGCTTGAGCTGAGCTCCTCTCGACTTCGCCCCGGGCGGAATTGCTGGCGGGTGGAGCGCGCCGCCCGCGCTGCACTCATCGTCGATGCCGCGGATTATTACCGCATTGCGCTTCGGGCGATGCTGGAAGCCAGGTCGCAAATCTTGCTGATCGGATGGGACGTCGACACGCGGGTGTCGCTCGCTGACGAAAGTCCGCCATGCGGCGCGCCGGTGACCTTGGGCCCGCTCCTCACATGGCTCTCCCGCCACAAGCCGGAGCTCAAGATCCATATCCTTGCCTGGGACGAAGGGCTGATCAGCGTTCCCGGCCGTGGCACCACCTTCTTTCGGATGTTGCGCTGGGCGGTGGACCCGAACATCAGCATCAAGTGGGACAGTACGCATCCGCTGGATGCTAGCCACCACCAGAAGATCCTGGTGATTGACGATGCGATCGCCTTTTGCGGCGGCATCGACATCACCGGTTCGCGGTGGGACACGCGCCGCCACCGCGACCAGGAGCCGGGGCGGCGTCGGCCCTTCACACGGCGAAGCTACGAGCCCTGGCACGACGCGACCATGGCCGTAGACGGCCAAGCCGCAAATGCACTTGGCGACCTGGCACGGATTCGCTGGGAGATCGCGACAGGCGACCACCTCGCCGCAGCGCCGCGGGGCAGCGATCCGTGGCCGGAGGAACTGAAGCCAGCATTCCGCGATGTGGAGGTCGGGATCGCGCGGACCCGCGGCGCCGTCGGGAACTTATGCGAGATCCGCGAGATCGAGGCCTTGTTTGTCGACCTGATCCAATGCGCGGAGCGCTTCGTTTATATCGAGACGCAGTATTTCGCGTCGCGAGTCATAGCCGAGGCGATGGGCCGGCGGCTTTCGGAGCCGAACGGGCCCGAGTTCGTGATCATCAACCCCAAAACCGCCGAAGGGTGGCTGGATGAGGCGGTCATGAGCCCCGCCCGAGCCGAGCTGATGCGGGCGCTGCAGAACAAAGACCCGCACGGGCACTTCCGCATTTATACGCCGGTGACGGAGGGTGGAGCGGACATTTACGTCCATGCCAAGGTGATGATCGTGGACGATCTTTACCTGCGCGTCGGCTCGGGCAACATGAACAACCGCTCCATGGGGCTGGACAGCGAATGCGACCTCGCCATCGAGGCGGTTGGAAGGGAAGAAGTGCGGCAGAAGATCGCGGCAATCCGGATCGACCTCCTCGCGGAGCATCTCGGCGCCGACGCTTCGACGGTGAACCAGTGCTTCGCGCAAACGGGTTCGCTAATCGGCTGCATCGAGGCGATGCG
>JADDQD010000226.1 GCA_016781555.1 Pseudomonadota bacterium
AACACCGCGCGGTCAGCGGCGCCTCACACCTGCTCAGTGGCAAACTTAGCAATCCATGCCAACAGCTGACGCCAGGAGGCTTTTTAAGGGCCATTGCCAAACGCAAGAAATTGTAGTTTCATATATTCTTGGCATGAAATTCGGTTCAGCATTGTCTGCTGCCCGAGTTCGGCACGGTAGAGAGTTCACTATCAACCTCATCGCTTCTGCGCAGCAGATCTGGGGCGCGGCGATCCAAGCAGGAAGGTCCTCACAGATGTCCAAGCGCACCCTCTTCGCGTCGCTTTCGTTCGCTGCCCTTTTCGCCACACCAATCCAGGCAGATACTTTATCCCTCAAAGTACTCGGCCAGCCAGCTGGCTCCGGCCTCATCGCGCAAAACAAGGAAAAGCCATACTTTGAGAACCTGATGGCTAACTCGGGCCTTAACGTCTCTGTTCAGTACCTACCGCTCGATGTGGCAGGTGTGCCGGATTCCGACGGCCTCAGAGTCCTGAAGTCCGGCTTGTTCGACATTGTATCAATTCGCGGTTCGCAGGTCAGTCGCGATGAGCCGAGCATCCTCGGTCTCGATCTCGTTGGTCTTAATACCAGCTTCAAAGCTGGCAAGGCACACACAGACGCCTTCTTTAAGACGGTCGATGCACGCTTACAGTCCCGATTTAACGCTAAGCTGCTTAGCGTCTGGCCAGCCGGACCGCAGGTCATCTTCTGTAAGCCCCAAATCAAAGGTCTCGCCGATCTAAAGGGTCTTAAAGTTCGTGTAGGCGATCAAAGTGGGGCCAATTTCATGAGTGGCCTCGGTGCGACTGGCGTGCCCTTGCCCTTCGGAGAGGTGCAGCAATCGCTGGCCCGTGGTGTGGTTGACTGCGCCGTCACTGGCCCAGCATCTGCGAACTCTGGTGGCTGGCCCGAGGCCACGACGACCGTGCTGCCGCTTGCACTGCAACTCGCTGTCAACGGCTATGCCATGAATCTTAAGAAATGGAACACCATGTCACCAGACGATCAAGCAAAGCTGCAGGCTTCAATCGATAGGCTTACTGCGGACATCTGGGCCTATTCTGAGGAACTCTACGTCGACGCTATGCACTGCAATACTGGCCGTGAGCCCTGCAAACTTGGCAAGCCTTACAAGTTAACGCAGGTGCCAGTGTCTAGCGCAGACGAGGCAAAGATTGCTGCTGCCGTTACCACCGTGTCGCTCCCTGTCTGGGCGAAGCAGTGCAACGCTGTCTATCCCGAATGCGAGGCGATGTGGCGCGCTACCGTCGGCGCGAAGCTCGGCCTCTGAGAGCTCCTCTGAGTATTCGGTGCCGGGGCATTCTGAGCGCTCTTTCGAGGCTGAGAGAGGCCAAAATCGGCATCTACGAGGGGCTTCCGGACGGCGTTTCAGCCGTCCTTTCCACCTTCTGGTGCCACCACCAGACAATTCTCAAACGGCCTCTGAGATGCAGACCTTAGGAGAGGGGCGATGAAATATCTAACCGGACTATCCGGGTTGGTATTCGGTGCAAGTATGTTCGCGCTGTCGTTCGTCATCGCTGCCGAGACGGTGCTCAGAAAATTCTTCGCCTTCTCCTTAGGTGGTGTCGACGAGTTGAGTGGCTACGCTGTAGCTATTGTGGCTCCTCTCACGTTCCTTGTAACTGCAGCAGAGCAGGCTCATATCCGAATCAACCTATTGCACGCCAAATTGCCTAAGGCCGTGCGAGCGGTGCTGAACGCAATTTCTGCGATTACCTTGGCGTTGCTGGCGCTGTTTCTGTTCTACTTCACCGTAGGGACCGTTGCGGACACACAGGCGTATAATTCAATCGCCCAGACGCCCTGGGCGACCCCCCTCGTTTACCCACAAGCTGTTTGGCTCGTCGCTATGGGCATCTTTGCCATTGCGGCCGTTATTTTAGCGGTTCGCGCTATCCTGCTCCTCGCCAAAAGAGATTGGACGGTTCTTGATCGCCGCTATGGCCCTGGCTCAGTGGATGAGGAACTGCAAGCCGAACTAGACGATCTTCACAAAAGACAGAGAGCATAATCATGAGCATCGGTATTGTAGGCATCGGCTTCAGTGCGATGCTCGTCCTCATGCTGCTCGGCTTACCTGTGGCAGTAGCGATTGTTGCTGTCGGAGCAGTCGGCGGGTTCCTGCTCAGCGGCTCACCGATACTCGACATGATGGGTGGTGTCGTCTGGACTAGCCTCAATAGCCCGTCAATCTTGGCAATCCCGTTATTTATGCTCCTCGGCGAGCTGCTCCTAAGAGGCGGCATTGCCGACAAAATGTTTGACGCTCTGGCAGTCTGGCTTAACCGGCTACCAGGCGGTTTGTTGCACACGAATATCGCAACCTGCGCACTGTTCTCGGCTACGTCCGGCTCGTCGGTGGCAACTGCGGCAACCGTGGGAACCATCTCACTTCCGGCGCTGGAGTCCCGCGGCTATCCGCGTAGAGCCTCGCTTGGATCCCTTGCAGCTGGCGGCACGCTTGGTATCCTAATCCCACCCAGCATTAACCTGCTGGTGTACGGCTCACTGGCGAACACATCTGTAGGCCAGCTCTTTGCAGCCGGCCTTATTCCAGGCCTCCTACTCGCTCTTCTGTTTTCAGTCTACATCTTAATCTTCGAGAGCCAGAGCGGAGAGCGAGCCGTAGAGAGCATTCCGCTTAGCGTCAAACTAGCCCATCTTCGGTACTTGTTTCCGCCGTTGCTGGTATTCGGCGTCGTAATGGGGTCGATCTATGGCGGCCTTGCGACACCGACGGAGTCCGCTGCCCTAGGTGTTGTGATCGCTCTGGCTATTGTTTGGGCTGGCGGGCGTCTGTCGCGGGAGCTGCTAGCGAGTTGTGTCATGCAGGCAGCACGAACGACCGGGATGACGGTCATCGTGCTCTCCTGCGCCTTGCTGCTCAACGTGACCATCTCAATGACTGGCGCTACGCAGGCTGTTACTCAGTGGGTAGCAACATTCCAACTGGACCAAGTGAGCCTCATCTTGGTATTGATCGTTTTCTACGTGATCCTTGGCATGTTTATGGATGCCATGTCGATGCTCGTGCTGACGGTGCCAATTGCGGTGCCGCTAGTCATAACCGTAGGCGTCGATCCGATCTGGTTTGGTATTTTCATCGTCCTTATGTGTGAGGTCGCGCTTATCACCCCTCCAGTCGGGATGAATTTGTTCGTCGTCCAAGGCATTCGGCGCGACGGCGGGAGTTTTGCTGACGTCGTCTGGGGCTCACTACCTTACGCTGCAATCATGATCGGCTTTACCGTGTTACTGCTGTTCCTGCCACAGATCGTCATGTGGCTTCCCAACATGTTGGCAGGACGCTGATGAGTGATCTAGCCCCAAAAAGGGATATGATTGGCAAGCGCTTACTCGTCATCAATCCAAACACCAACGCCGCAGTCACCAACCGAGTGCGGGAGGCAGTGCAGGCCGTAGTTTCACCAGGTACGGTTCCAGTTGTTGTGAATCCGACGCACGGCCCCTTCGCTATTGAAACTTCGGCTGACCGCGCCATTGCAGCGCCGATCGTACTAGATTTAATCCGGTCCTCATCTGAGTACGACGGCTATGTACTCGCTTGCTTTGACGATTTTGCTGTCGCTGAAGCGCGGCAAGTAGTATCTGTCCCCATTTTCAGCATGGCCGAGGCGGGGATCATGCGCGCCTTGTCTCATGGCGTGCGGTTCACGATTGTCACCACAGTCGCTGATGCCGTTCTAGGGATCGAGTCCATGCTCCAGCGCTATGGTGCTGCAGGATGGGGCTCGGTCCGCGCAGCCGGTATCGGCGTTGCCGAGGCGAGCGCGCAAACATCATGGGCAGAGATGCGCCTCGGCCAAACGATCCAGGATGCTGTGAGCAGGGACGGAGCACGCTGCATTGTCCTCGGCTCAGGCGCGTTCACAGGACGCGCGGCGGCACTTGAAGCAAGGTTCGGTGTGTCCTTTGTTGATGGGTTATCAGCAGCTATCACCTTGGTAGAGGGCTGCCCCCCCGTGGGACGGGGTGAGCATGTTCGAGCCCGCGCAGCGGGGACGCCGGTCTGATTGTCAGCTTCCGGCACATTGCGCTGAAAAGGCTGACGCCTAGATCGCCTGCACTCCGCTGAGCCATCCTGTACGCTCATGAGCGGCCAATCAAATCAGTCGGTGGAGTCAACTCGTCGTAGACCCGGTGATCCTGATGAAGACAGAGGCAGCCCCATAGTCACCGCCTCCTGTCCAAGAGTAGGATAGAGGGCATGCTCGTCCGCATGCCCCTTAGAGCTTACCTTGCTAGCGCCCTCACCTGGGCCGTTATCGCGTTGGTCACTGCCGCATGCGTTGGCGCTACCAACTACGTTCGGCTGCGTGGCGACTTCGAGACGGAAGCTGGCACGCTCCATCGCGTCCTTTCTCAGCGCGTGGATCAACACGACGCCCACCTCACCAGTCTTGCAGCCATCCTCAGCAGTCCGGATCGCTCCGCCGCGACGCTACGAGCCGTCGCCGAGGCTGTCCTCCGGTTTTATCCTCGCATCATTGCGATAGACGTGCTTGCCTTCAATCCTACGCTGGAGGTGTCGTTCACGACCCGGGAACTTGGGCCACACCTGAGCGACGCCAGCGCGATAGTGGAACTCGCACGAACCCTCCTGCCTGGTCAGAGTGTGGTCGATCCGCGAGACAAGGTGGGAGCGTATGGTCTTATTAAGCGCCTCCCTGGAGGCGGTCAGCATGTTGCTGCCCTGGTCATGACCATTGATGGGGGACGCTTGGCGGACCTAGAGGGAGGCCTGTCGCCTTGGACCGGGCTCGTGCTACGCACACCCACGCTCTCGGAGATCGTCAGCGTCGGGGCGCCCTTGGCTGAGGGCGGAGTTGGTCCTGCGTTTGTCTTCGAGAAGGCGCTCGGCAGCCGTTCACAGCCCCTCTTCCTAACCCTCGTCCGGCGCCCTGCCCTCTCAGAAATCCTGCCACCGATCACCCTTGTAGCTGTTCTAACCGGCACTGGATTAGCCGTCCTGGTGGGCGCCTTTGTTTTGCACGAGCGGCGCACAGCAGAAGAAGCCCGCGCTCGGGCGAGCTTCCATGCACACGAGGCGCAACTCGCGCATGCTATGCGGGTCAACACTGTCGGCGAGATGGCCTCCGGGATCGCTCACGAGCTAACGCAGCCTCTGACTGCTATCCTCAGCCGGAGCCAGGCAGGTCTGCGCCTCGCCCACTCACCCGCTCGAAATTTGGAGGAGGTCGTAGGCGTCCTTGAAGCGAATGTCCGCTTAGCCAAGCGAGCAGGAGACATCCTGGCTCGGCTGCGGGCCTACGTCTCGAAAAAGGAGCCGGCGCCAGAACCAACAAGCCTCAACGAGCTGGTCCGCAACGTGGTGGAACTTGCCGGGGCAGACTTGGAGCGTCGTAGCATCACCCTTCGCCTGGATCTAAACTCTCGCGATCCGTCTTCTTTGGTTGACCGCGTCTCGATCGAGCAGGTGGTGCACAATCTCATCCGCAATGCAGCAGATGCCGTCGAAACGCAGATGCCGGACCGACGCGTAGTCATTATTGCGACAGGAAGTGATACAGATGCGGCTGTGATTACGATCAGAGATCAGGGGCCAGGCATCCCGCCCGAGGACCTGCCGCGTCTGTTCGAGCCGTTCTTCACCACCAAGAGTGAGGGTATGGGCCTTGGGCTCCCGCTCTGCGAACGCCTTGTTGAAGCATTCGGCGGTCAGATTGCGGCGGCAAACGACCCTGCAGGCGGTGCCCTGCTCACGGTGCGCCTACCATTGCTGAAGCAAGCTAGCAGAGAGGCTGCCTAATGAAGCGCGCTCCCCGCACCATCTTCCTCATCGACGATGATGAGGATGTCAGGCAGGCTCTCCAAATGCTCCTGAAGACAGTTGGATTTGCGGTCGAAGCCTTCCCGAGCGCCCTTGCCTTCCTGGAGCGGCGCGGTCGAGAGCGGCTCGGCTGCATTGTGGCTGATGTCCGGATGCCTGGTCTCTCCGGTCTCCAGCTCCTGGAGCGCCTCGCGGCCGAGGGCGAGGGCATGCCGGTTGTGGTCATCACGGGCCATGGGGACGTGAACGCCTGCCGGCGCGCGTTCAAGAGCGGCGCGGTCGACTTTCTCTCAAAGCCCGTGGATGAGGGGGTTCTGCTTGAGGCAGTCGAGACCGCCTTCTCGCGCCTTGCTGCACAAGAGCGCGTGAGTCATGAGGTTGCTGAGGCCGCGGCCTTACTGACCCGCCTCACGCAGCGAGAGCGGGAGATCCTCAACATGGTGGCTCAGGGCTGGGCCACAAAGGAGATCGCGCGGGCCTTAGATCTCTCACCTCGCACGGTCGAAACCCATCGGGCTAACATTGCAGAGAAGCTTGGAACAACCTCCATTGCCGAGATGGTCCGCATTGTACTCTCGACTACACCGGCCCGCCCGTCTCCGTAGATCTACGGAGACTACTCCGGGGCGCCACCGATAACGCCAGAGCCCCTGCCCTCGTAATCTCTGGCTGTCGAACAACTCGGGATCACCTCGATCCGCACCGGAGAACCCTATGCTCAAGATCCGCCTCGCCGTGCTCACCGGGCTGACCCTTGTTCCTGCCGGAGCAGGTGCTCAGGTTCTGCAGGAGCGCAACATTCCGCTCACTCTCGCACAGGAGCTCGCCCACGCTACCGTTGAGGCTTGCGCCGCGAAGAACTTCAACGTCACCGCCACTGTCGTGGATCGCGCTGGCCTCGTCCGAGTGATGCTGCGGGCGGATCGCGCGGGTCCGCACACGATCGAGGCGAGCCGCGCCAAGGCCTATACAGCCGCGTCTGCTCGTAACAATACCACCGCTATTATGGAAGGCGCGGAGAAGAACCCGGCAGCGCGCCATCTTGCCTCCATCGAAGGTTTTCTGCTGCTTGGTGGCGGTGTGCCGGTAAGGGCTGGGGACGAAGTCGTCGGGGCAATCGGCGTCGGCGGTGCGCCCGGCGGGCACCTCGACGAGGAATGCGCGAATGCAGGGATCGCGAAGGTGCAAGCGAAGCTGAAGTGATGACAAAGGACGGCTTGCCCTCCAAGGCCAGCCGTCGCATTCGGAGGACAGGTCATGCTCAGAACTCTTGCGGCCATTACCTTGGTCATCTTTCTCATCTCTCCGTGCGGCAATGCTTCGGCGCAGATTGCGCCGACAGCTGTTGAGCTGTCGGCGTACCGTGGTCTCCATGCTGCTGCATCTCACGGTAGTGCCGAAGCCATTAGGCATCTCGCCCGCGAGGGGGCTGAGCTGAACGGGCGCGACAGCAATGGCCGCACGCCGCTCCATGTGGCGGTGTTCCAGGGGCATGCAGCGGCGGCAAAGGCGCTGATCGAAGCTGGGGCGGATGCCCATGTTCTCGATCGTCAGCACTATGACGCCGTAACCATCGCAGTAGTCCGCGATGACATCCCTACTCTGAAGGCGCTACTCACGTCGGGAGCGAGCGCGAAGCTGGTGACAAGCGTCTATAATGGCACAGTCCTGATCGCGGCCGCTCATCTCGGTCACGACGGGATTGTTCGCGAGCTTGCCCTTGCAGGGGCTCCGCTCGATCATGTGAACAATCTTGGTTGGACTGCGCTGATAGAAGCCGTGATCCTGGGGGACGGAGGCCCACGGTATATCGAGACGGTGCGTCTCCTCGTCGAAGCGGGTGCTGATCGTGGGATCACGGACCGGAACGGTGTGATGCCTCTTCAGCATGCGCAAGCCCGCGGCTACGCCGGAATGGCGGCCATTCTCCAATCAGCAGCTGCGAATCGCTAGGGTTAAGTCCGTGCTGAGCCTCCGCATCAGGCGACTTCTGGAAGGACATCGACGTGGTAGCTGTGGTACAAGGTGCGTCGACGGCGCGGGTCGAACAGCTCCATCGCAAAGGACGGCGCTGCCCGAATCCCACTTTTGGCGCCCACTGTGCCGCACATCATGCCAACACCTGGGGGAAGCGTCTCCGCCCCGCCTGTGAGGCCGGCAATTAGATCGAGGGGGGAGCGGAGCGTACCAAGTGAGCCTTCCTGGTAAAGCACCCGTTCCCCGCCCTCCTGGATAAACGAGCGAAGCACGAGTTCGTCCCAATGCTCGGCCACATCTGCGAAACGCCAGGCGCTCACCCCCACAGGTTTAGCACAAACCTGCTTCGACAGCGCGACGCTATATGTCTCGAGCCTCCGATCCGTGTGGTCAGATGCCACGCTGACATAGAGTTCACCGTTGCGTTGGAAAACGAAAGTCTCCACTTCTCCCGAACTCTGCTCGCCGACGGCTTGAATACGGCCAGCCTGTGTCAGCTGATTTTCCGCCACCCGGTAGTAGAGTGGAACGGAGCTGGGCCGCGGTACGCCGATGGCGAAAAGCTCCTCGATGTGGTGTTCGATAGCGTGCCGATTTCTCCCGGCCCAACCCGCTACGACGAGGGAGGTGATGTCGACGTCGAGTATGCCCGAGCCAGAAAAGCTCTCCACTTGGAACGATAATTTCATGACAGTCCTGCAACTCTTTTTCGCCGTATGATCCACGGCTAGGTAGGGTGGCACTTACCAGAAAACGGCAGGAAGTCAGAGCGCAAGGCATTGGAGGGCGGTCGAAAGCACGAGGAGGGCGAACATGGCGAGCACGAAGGGCAGCGCGCCTGTGATTACAGGTACCATTGATCCGCTCTTTCGCAGGCTCCGCTCTATATGAAGAGGTTGCGGCCCAGCGGCGGGGCGGTGTTCTGTAGCGGCTATAGTTTTAAACACTATAGATGCAACCCTGAGAATAGGTCTAGTCTGCCCCGTCGTTACAGGAGCCAGCACCACAATCCGTCTCGGCCACACCGGACGTCGCGGCTCCGCGACGTATGAGGTATCAAATCGCAGCGGCAAGCGGCGCCATGATGATCAGGAGCCAAAATGGATTGCATCCTGCGCCGGAAACAGAAGCCGTTCCTCCAGGAGCATAAACTACCCCGTGGGCCTCTTTACAGACTAGCGTACGAATGGGTTTTAGGCCCGCGCCTGGTCCATGGCCTCGTGCATGGTGCGGATCGCCTCGTCGAGCCCCACGAAGAGCCCTTCCCCGACCAGGAAATGGCCGATGTTGAGCTCGACGACCTGCGGGATCGCCGCCACGGCGGCGACGCTCTCGAAGGTGAGACCGTGGCCAGCATGGATCTCGAGGCTGATCTCCGCTCCCGCTTCCGCGGCGCGGCGCAGGCGCGCGAGTTCATGGGCCGTGCGCGCCTCGTCGCCCGCATCGAAGGCCTTGCAATAGGTGCCCGTGTGGAGCTCCACCACAGGCGCGCCGAGGCCGTGGGCCGCCCGCATGGCGTCGACCTCCGGCTCGACGAAGAGCGAGACCCGGATCCCGGCCTCCTTCAGCGCTTCGATCGCATGGCGCAGGTGCGGCCCTGAGAGGTCGAGCCCCCCTTCCGTAGTGCGCTCCTCCCGCTTCTCCGGGACGAGGCAGGCGGCGTGGGGCCGCAGCCGCATCGTGATCGCGACCATCTCGGGGGTCGCGGCCATCTCGAAGTTGAACGGCGCGAAGAGCTGGCGCTTGAGGCGCTCCACGTC
>JADDQD010000120.1 GCA_016781555.1 Pseudomonadota bacterium
ATGCTCTCGCAAGACGAAGTGAAGGGCTCGGTGGTCGAGCTTGCCGGTTACCCCGTGGCAGACGCCCTCCTGGCAGAACTTCGCGCGGCCCGGCCGGCCACGTCCCTGCGCCTGCGGGTTGTGCGGCTCGAAAGCGATCGGGGCGAAGCCGATCTCAAAGTGCCGGGCCCGGCGCTCTGGCGGCGCTCCGAACCGGCCAACGCACCCGAATTGGCCGCTGCGCTTGCTTCGGATGTAGCGCAATGGGTTGATCAATGCGCCGTCTCCTGAGCTTTGACTGCGAAGGCGCAACGCTCGGCGCCACGCTCGATGATGCCGCTGGCCCAACCGGAGTGCTCATAGTCACGGGAGGCACCCAAACACGGATTGGCTCGCACCGGCTGTTCGAAAGGCTGGCGTCGGCGCTTGCCGAAAAGGGGTATCCTTGTTTTCGGTTCGATCGCCGTGGCGTTGGCGACAGCGAGGGAGAGGATCCCGATTTCCGCGGTAGCGCAGCCGACCTGGCGGCGGCGGCGAGTGCGTTTCGCCAAGCGTGTCCGGGCCTTCATCGGGTCGTCGGCTTTGGCCTTTGCGATGGCGCAACCGCTCTATGCCTGTTCGGTGCGGACGCAGGGATTGACGCACTCACCCTCACGAATCCGTGGTTCGTGGAGGCAGAATCCGGAGCTCCGCCCGCCGCCGCCATCAAGCAGCACTACCGCCAGCAAGTCCTGAGCATCGCCGGTTGGAAAAAAGTCCTCGGTGGATCAATATCCTACAAGAAGCTTCTGAAAGGACTTGCTAAGATCATTGCGCCACCTCCGGCGACGCTTGCCGGTGAAGTCGCAGCGGCGCTAAGCATACGACCCCTTCCACTTGCGCTGTTCCTGTCGCGACGGGACAACACAGCGGTTGCGGCGGAGGATGTCTGGAACAGCGCTTCGTTCCGGCAGATCCGCGATCGAAACCCTGCTCCCGTCCACATTGAAAGCGATTCACACACGCTCGCTCGGCGCAAAGATGCCGATGCGCTGCTCGCGGCCGTGCTTAGGGCGCTGTCGAGCTAAGCCGCTACGGACGCTTCGAACTCGGCCTCAGCGAGAAAGCGCTCGCAATCCAGTGCTGCCATGCAGCCCGTGCCGGCCGCAGTCACCGCCTGCCGATAAACCTTGTCCATCACGTCGCCGCACGCAAACACGCCGTCGATGCTGGTCCGCGTCGTTCCAGTCTCGACCTTGATGTAACCGTCGGCGTCGAGCGCGATCTTCCCTTTGAACAGTTCTGTTGCCGGCGAATGGCCGATCGCAACGAATCCCCCCTCTGCCTCAAGGCGGGAAACCTCACCGGTGCGGGTGTCGCGAAGCTCGACCGCCACCAACCCCTCAGGCTGCCCTCCGCCCACGAACTGCACCACTTCCTTGTTCCACAGCACGTTGATGCTGGGGTGCGCAAACAGCCGGTCCTGGAGGATCTTTTCGGCGCGAAGGGAGTCGCGCCGGTGGATCAACGTCACGTCGTGGCTGTGGTTGGTCATATAGATCGCTTCCTCGACGGCGGTATTGCCTCCGCCGATAACCGCGACCTTCTTGCCGCGGTAAAAGAATCCGTCGCAGGTCGCGCATGCCGAAACACCGCGTCCCTTCAGATGCTCTTCGGAGGGAAGGTTCAGCCAACGAGCCTGTGCGCCAGTCGCGATTACGATCGTGTCGCCCGTGTAGACCGTTCCGCCGTCTCCGACGAGGCGGAACGGCCGCCTCGAAAAGTCCACTTCGACGATCGTGTCCCACACCATCTTGGCGCCGACATGCTCCGCCTGCTTTTGCATCTGCTCCATCAGCCAAGGCCCTTGGATGACATCTGCGAAGCCGGGATAATTTTCGACGTCTGTGGTGATCGTCAGCTGCCCGCCGGGCTGGATCCCTTGCACGACAATGGGCGCAAGCCCGGCGCGGGCTCCGTAGATCGCGGCCGACAGGCCTGCAGGCCCCGAGCCAAGGATGAGCATGCGGGTGGAAATTGTGGCGGCCATGGTGACTCTGAAAGGATACAGGTTGGACTGCCGAGATAGGGCCTCCCTACCCTGTCGCCAACCTCCGATTTGCCGCTGCGCGTCCGCGCTGGTAGGAGTTCGGACACGAACCACGAAAGGTGCCGCAGATGAACGCTCCAGCGCAGATCAGCGACAACCCGCTCGGCCTCGATGGTTTCGAGTTCGTTGAGTTCACCGGGCCAGACCCGGACGCGCTTGCAGGTCTTTTCACTGCCCTGGGCTTCACGCATCTTGGCAACCACAAGACCAAGAACGTTCGCCATTACGCCCAGGGGGACATTAACTTCATCCTCAACATGGAGCCTTCAGGGCAGCCGGCCGCTTTCCGCAAGGCGCATGGGCCGTCCGCAAACGGCATGGCGTTTCGCGTCAAAGACGCCAAGAAAGCCTTTGATTTAGCGGTGGAACGAGGTGCGACAGCGGTTGAGACGCTGCGTGGTCCCGGCGAGCTCGACATCCCGGCGATCGAGGGCATTGGCGGATCCTACCTTTATCTGGTCGATCGTTATGGCGCCGAGCAGATTTACGATGTCGACTTCCAGCCGGTGCCCGGCGCAACCCGCGACTCCCATTCCGCCGGGCTGCACACGCTGGATCACCTTACGCACAACGTCATGCGGGGCCGAATGAATCACTGGGCCGGCTTCTACGAGCGCATCTTCAACTTCCGCGAGATCCGCTACTTCGACATCGAAGGACACCAGACGGCGCTTCTTTCACGCGCGATGACAGCACCGGACGACAGAATACGGATACCGTTGAACGAGTCGCAGGACGAATTCAGTCAGATCGAGGAATATCTGCGCGAATATAAGGGTGAAGGCATTCAGCACATTGCACTTGCAACCGACGACATATTTGCAACCGTTGATCAGCTCCGGTCCAATGGCATTCGCTTTCAGGACAGTCCGGAAACCTATTACGAGATGGTCGACCAGCGCCTGCCCGGTCACGGCCATGATGTCGCTGAAATGCGAAAGCGCCGCATCCTGATCGACGGATCGCCCGAAACCGGCGAAGGCCTCCTCCTCCAAATTTTCACCGAGAACATGATCGGGCCGATCTTTTTCGAGATCATCCAACGCAAAGGAAATCAGGGGTTTGGCGAAGGGAATTTCAAAGCCCTTTTTGAATCTATCGAGCTTGACCAGATTCGCCGCGGCGTTTTGCCGCCGGTGAAAGAGAATGGTTGATCAGCCAGGCCGCAGAAAAAGGCTTCCCTCTTCCATTCTTTTGAGTCAGTCTGTCGAAACAGGCACTTCTGGGATGGGAATTCGCCATGATTTCATCTGCGCTTGCCACGTTGCTTCTTCTCGCTGCTCCGGCCGGAACCGCTCAAGCCCGCGAGAGCTATGCGCGCTGTCTCAAGGATCTGGTGCGTACGAGTGTCGAACAGAAGGCCGACACCACTGCCTTTGACACCGCGCTGGCGGCCGGCTGCAAGGACAAGGAAGCTGCCTTCAAGAACGCCAACATCGCAGCCGATGCCGCACTTGGTCTGAAACGGTCGGCTTCGGAGAAGGCGATGGCCGAGCAGATTGCCGATTATCGGGCAATGGCCAAGGAAGAACATCAGGAGGCGCTGAAAGCCTCTGCTCCTCAGTGATCGTTGGCCGCGCCCCCACCTGCGCCTCCCGAAGTTCATAACAGTCGACCATCTACCGTAACTGGTCGCTGATCCCGATTCCGGAAAATCTGGTTCGCTTATGAGAAGCGGGCAACCAGCGCAGCCTACCGGATTGGCCCGGACGAAGCGCTGAGCGCGCCTTGCGTTGCGCGTGTCAGCGTCCCGACGGCGGATCGCCGCGTTGCTACTGCCGGGCGGTGCCCGCCACGCTCTTGCGGGAAAGCAAGCCACGGGCCGCCTGCAACAGCGAACTGGCAGTGTAAGGCTTGGCCAAGAATGCGCCGCATCCGGAGCGGTCAAAATCTGACGGGCGAACATAGCCTGAGGTCAGCATCAAAGCGAGTTCAGGCCGCAAATGCCTCGCGGTGTCCGCCAGTGCGAGGCCGTCCAGCTCTCCGGGCAAGCGTATGTCGGTGAACAGCAGCGCTATTTCTGGATGCGCCTCGAGCAGCGTCAGTCCCTCCTGTGCATTTGCTGCTTCGAGCACTGCATAGCCCTCGTCTTCGAAAAGCTGAGCCGCATACAAACGTGCGAATGCCTCATCTTCAACGATCAGGACCGTCGGCTTTGCTTTTTCTGGATGCTTTTCGCCGTCAGAAAATGCGCGTTGTTTTGTTCTGTGCGCCATCGCCTATTCTCCGGAGACGGCCGGACGCGACACGTAAGCTGACACGTCGTAAAGTGGCAACGGATCTTCTTCGACTGGAGGATCCGACACTTGGCGGGACAGCTTCGACTGGGCGGCTGCAGCGGCTGCGGATGCTTCGCGGCAGACCAGTTTCTCGAGGCGGGACATCGGCTTTGCCACCGCCTCACCCGGTGCACCGCGCCCGGTCAGCCGGCAGAAGAGGGATTTCATCAGACGGTCTCCTATGCTGCTGCTTGTTGACCAAGCGTTGCATTCACCCGCCCCTCCCCAACCAAAGCAGGAATTCGTTCACAACCAACTAACGCCAGCGACCAATCGGGCTGCGTTCAAGATTTAAGCCGGCACCCACGGCGCGAAGCTTTTTGTGGTGAACTCCTTGTTAACCATCAATGCGTAGCATGCTCGGAGGCCGAACGGGAACGGACACGGCGCACCGAAAAGGACCAGTTATGATCAAGGAATATGTTGAAATTAGTGGGTCCGGCTCGCTCGACGCAGTCATCGCTCGACTAGAGGCGGCTAAAGCTCAGCTTCCTCCCGGCTGCTCTGAAGCTGAGGTTCGGCTGCGTGGGGACGATGTTTTCGGCCGCCACATCCTGGTAACTTATCGGCGAATGGAGACAGCGGCCGAAATCGAGGCGAATCGACGCGCTCAAACCTTCCCGCGTTATTGGCCGAGCGCTTCCTATTCCGACGGGGAAGATCGCGTCCGAGCGGCGATGTGATCGATGCCTTTGCGGCTCCTCCGTACATCATCGATCTGTCAAATTGAACCAGCCGGGGGGATTGCCCCGCGCTCAATGGCCTACGAATTCCGCGAATGTCGGGGCTGCTGCCGCCTCGTTGCATGCCTGCCTCAGCTGAGTGCGTATCAAGCGGCCCGCTAAATGCCCTTCAGCGCGTCCATAGCCCTCGCGCTTCAGCGCCCGCTGGATTTCTTCTACTTTTTTGAACCGGCCGGACCGGGCCAGCTGGAAAGCGCGCTCGATGATGCCGATTTCAAGCACGAAGACACCTTTCTTGAAGCTGATTGCTGGTCGTTTGCAGCCCCAGCTCTGCCTTCTCGGCGCCAGCAGATGATCGATCTTGTTCTGTCATCAAATCGTCCAGAGACCTTTGTCTTGCGAGGTGAGGCCGCGACTTACCCGATGCTTCGCTGCCCCGCATTAACCTGCTTCACTAGCTCAGGTCAGTGCGCTTTCAGCCCATTAGCCGCCAGATGTCGCACGGGCGGAACCCTTTTTGATTCAGCACGTTCTGCTCGCACCCCCCTTGGCGGTCAGCTCCCCCCTCCCCCGCTGACCGACCACAAAGCCCCAGCCTCGGCTGGGGCTTTTCGTTTGATCCCGAGAGTCCGCGATGCAGACTGAAATCAGGCCCGGATGTGGAATGAAGGCAGGTCTTTTCCTCGTGGTGATCATCCTGGCGATGATCGTGGCGGTCACGATCTGGGCCTGGTCCGAGAATCCGCCCGACACTCCTGACCCGACATCCACGGCCGCGCCGCCGACGCCGCCTCCCACCGACGGGCTCTGACCCCCACGGCTACCCTTGTTGAGCGCTGGCAGGCCAGACCTTGATCGGATCAGGCTGATCCGTGAATCAAGGTTTCCACCATAGGGAAGCGCCTGATCCACGCCTGAGGTGGAAGCGCGTAGCGCTTCCACCTCAGCCGATCAGGCCCTAGGTCGCTAGGCTGAGCGGGCTGACCACCGTGGCCCGCTGGAACGAACGCTTCGGGCCCCGGTTGGGCGGCAATGCGGAAAGAGGTGGTCTTCTGATGGGCGGTGCACGACTGTTCACTCCTTTCCAGGTCGGCAAGCTGGAGCTGGCCAATCGGATCGTGATCGCTCCCATGTGCCAATATTCGGCAGTGGAAGGCTGCATGACGGATTGGCACCAAATTCACCTCGGCCAACTTGCGCTGTCCGGTGCCGCATTGCTGACGATCGAAGCCACTGCGGTGCTGCCTGAAGGCCGGATCAGCTATGCCGATGTCGGTCTCTGGTCCGACGCAAACGAGGCGGCCATGGGAAAAGTCCTGAACAGCATCCGGCGCTGGTCGGAGATGCCGCTGGCCATTCAGCTTGCGCATGCCGGCCGAAAAGCTTCAACCGAGGTGCCTTGGAAAGGTGGAGCACAGATTGCGCCCGACCAGGACACCGGCTGGCAGACCGTTGCGCCGTCGGCCGTTAGCTTCCGCGAAGGTGAGCACCCGCCAGTAGCCCTCGACCAGAGCGGGCTTGCGCGGGTGAGAGACGGCTTCGCCCGTGCAGCCCAGCGGGCCGGTCATCTGGGCCTGGAGGCAGTCCAGATCCACGCCGCCCATGGTTACCTGTTGCACGAATTCCTGTCGCCGCTCTCCAACTGCCGCGGAGACCAATATGGCGGCTCGCTTCAGAACAGAATGCGCTTCCCGCTCGCGGTCTTCGATGCTGTGCGGGCCGCCTTCCCGGCCGATCGACCGGTCAGCGTCCGTGTCTCGGGGACAGACTGGGTCGAGGGCGGCTGGGACATCGAACAGACGGTCGCCTTTGCCGCCGCACTGGAGCAACGCGGATGCGCTGCACTTCACGTGTCGAGCGGCGGCCTCTCTCCGTACCAGCAGATTCCCGTCGGGCCTAGCTATCAGGTTCCGCTCGCCCGCGCATTGAAGGCGTCGACCAAGATGCCGATCGTCGCCGTCGGCCTCATCACCGATTTCGAGCAAGCTGAGGCAATTGTGGGCACGGGTGATGCCGATCTCGTCGCCCTGGCTCGAGGCATTCTTTTCAACCCGCGATGGCCCTGGCACGCCGCGGCACATTTCGGGGCCCGCGTCCGAGCACCTGATCAATATCTGCGATCACAGCCGCGCCATTATCCTCATCTGTTTGGGGTCGGCGCATGACTCCAGCATTCGGGGCGTGCGGGTATCCTGGCTCAGGCGACACGGGCCATCATCCCCCACGCCTCGATCGGCTCATTCTTCTCCGATGGCCAGCACTCCCGCTGGGGTTAGGCGGTAAAGGCCTTTTTCCACCCGCTCGAACCAGCCGTAGACGTTACGTAACAGAATGGGAGCTGCATCTTCAGCGAGGGAGCGGAGTTCCCGAGGACGCTTCGGGCCACCGCGCATGGCAGCGGCGCAGGCCAGCGCACGCTGGCGATAGGCGGTCATCACCGGCTGGCGAGCCGCGCCTCCTGGGGTGGGGTCCCCGCGCCGGAGGCCGTGCTCCGCGAGGATGCCTCTTCGTTTGGAAAGGTTAGGACGGGGCCGGTACGGCCCAGGCTCGGCAAGCACCGTCACGGTGCCGAGGCGCGGGTCGACCGTCAGCAGCCCTACGCCGAGCAAGCGACACAGCCGTGGGACCCGCTTGTCCTGATCGCGCCCACGCCGGGTACCAAGCGCGGCAAGGTAGACTTGGTCCGCGGCCCGAAGCCGGTCGACGGCCTGAAGCACGAGTTCCAGCGAAAAGGAGAGCTTGAGCTCCGCGACGACGAGCAAGGGCGGCTCGTCGCCGCGCTTAGCGACGAGGTCGCAGCCGCAAACCTCCCCTTTGACGTCAAATCCCTGCGCCTCGAGGAAGCGCTTCACAGGCGCGTAGAGGCTCGTTTCGGCGAAGCGGCCGCTCAAGTCCTCCATTGCGCCAGATCCTTCTCTTCGGCGATCAAGGCGAGCCCGTGGGCGATCGAGGTGAGCTCCCGGCCGCTGCCGATCGCGTCCGCGCCGAAGCGCCGCTGGAACATGGCGCGGATGATTGGGGTGAGCGAGCTGCCGCCAGTCAGAAAGACACGGCTGACGTCGGATTCCGCGATTCCTGCGGCAGCCAGGGCATTATCGACCGTCCGTTCAATGCGGGCGACATCCTCGGCAATCCATCCTTCAAAATCGGCGCGGCTGACTTCGGCTTCGATCTCGAGCCCGCCGCCCGAAAAGTGGAAGTGCGCCCGCTCCTCCTCCGACAATCGCCGCTTCAGCCGGCCCACACTATCGTAGAGCGGGTAGCCGAGCTCGCCTTCGATGATTGCGATCATCCGGCCGATTGCGTCGCCATCGAGGGCGCTTCGCTGTAGACGCCGGAGCTCCTCGATCGTGCGCCGGTTACGCATCAATGCGAGGCGGGACCAGTCGGAAAAGTCGGTGAAGTAGCCGTTGGGGATCTCGAGCTCCTTGTCGAAGGATCGGTAAAGGCCGCCCTTCCCGAGCATCGGCAGGATGAGCCGATCGACGATGCGCTGATCGAAACGATCGCCCGCAATGCCGATGCCGGCGTGCCCGAGCGGCGTGCATCGACGTGCCGCGCCGGGCTCGGCGACTTCGACAACCGAAAAATCGCTGGTGCCGCCGCCGAAGTCGGCCACGAGCAAGGTGGCTGGCTCGGTCAGGCGGGAGGCGTAGCTGAATGCGGCGCCGACCGGCTCGTAGACATAGTGGACCTCGCACCCAAAGCCCCTGAACATGGCGTCATAGCGCTGGCGCGCGAGAACGGCGTTGGGCCGAGCGCCGGCATATTCCACCGGGCGACCCACAACGACACGCTGCGGCCGCACATCGAGCCGCCCACCCGAATGTGCGGCGAGCTTGTCCAGAAAAATTCGGCCGAGTTCCTCGAACCGATAGCGCTTGTCGAACACGGATGCGGTTTCGAAGCTCGCACTCGCGGCCACGGACTTGAAAGATTGGATGAAGCGACTGTCCGCCGGGTAGGCCAGATACTCGGTTATCGCGAAGGGCCCGGCTTCTACAGCTAGGCCGCCGGCAACATCTTCGTCGTGCCAGAAGCACAAAGCCGAGCGGAACACCGCCTCTTCCTCATTTCCGAACAGGATGAGGCTGGGCGCTCCTTCGCCCCCTGCCACCGCAGCAACGCTGTTGGTGGTGCCAAAATCCAGCCCTAGGCTTGGACCGGCAGAGTGGATCTGCATGATATCTCCTGATCGCCACCGGCGCGCGCATTCACCGGTGGGCGGCTGCCCCAATAGCTGTGAATGTGGGTAAGCGGTAGCTTCAGAACCCGGTTCTTGCGTCGCTAATCGCCAGCGCGAGCATCTACCTGAGCGAACGTTAGAGATGAAGGTCGCACCC
>JADDQD010000046.1 GCA_016781555.1 Pseudomonadota bacterium
TATCGTACACCAAAGTGGCCGCCAGATAGAGCAGGGTCCCGCCGATGAGGCCTTTCAATGCGCCGAAGCCGCCGCCAAGAAAGCGGTCGATCGGCCCCACCACGGACGCTTTGGCTCTGCCGCCAATGCTGCGGGCAACGAGTTTGCCGCCAATGAAAGTCACGCCGAAAATGACGGCAAAGGCGAGCACGGCCGCGCCGGCACGCGTTCCGACCATGTCCACGAGCGCGCCGGTGGCCGGATCGTGGAGAAGCTTCAACGCGAGAATGGCGGCCACCCAGGCGAGAAGGGAGAAAACCTCTGTGACGAATCCTCGGAAGAAGCCGAGAACCATGCCGCCGCCAACCAGCAGCAGCACCAGCATATCGAGACCAGTCAAACCCATGGCTCCGACCGCTACTGGCGACCCAGCAGATGGTCAACGAGTTCGCCAAGGGTGCGGAATCCGGTGAGCCGGACGTTGCCCTTGTCACCGGATAGCGAAGCGGGAACCATTGCCCGCTCGAAGCCGAGCTTGGCGGCTTCCTTCAAGCGCAAGGCGCCATGTGCGACCGGGCGGAGTTCGCCCGACAGGGCGACCTCCCCAAACACCACCATGTCGGCAGCAAGCGGCCGCTCGGACAGAGCCGAAATCAATGCGGCGGCGACCGCCAGATCGGCTGCCGGATCGCTTACCCGGTAACCGCCGGCAATGTTCAGGTACACTTCGGCCGTGGAAAAGCTGAGGCCGCATCGGGCTTCAAGCACAGCAAGCACCATGGCGAGCCTGCCGCTGTCCCAGCCGACCACGGCCCGTCGCGGTGTCGCGCCGCTCGCAAGCCTGACGGTGAGCGCCTGGATTTCGACAAGAACCGGCCGCGTTCCTTCCAGCGCGGGAAACACCACCGCTCCGGAAACGGCTTCACCTCGGTTGGTCAGGAAAAGCGCCGATGGGTTCGAAACTTCCTCCAGGCCTTTTTCTACCATTGCGAAGACACCGATCTCATCCGTCCCCCCGAAGCGGTTCTTCGCGGCGCGCAAGATGCGATATTGGTGGCTCCGCTCGCCTTCAAAGCTGAGCACCGTGTCTACCATGTGCTCGAGCACGCGGGGACCGGCAATCGATCCGTCCTTGGTGACGTGGCCAACAAGCACCAGCGCCGTCGCCGTCTCCTTTGCGAAGCGGATGAGCTCCTGAGCCGAGGCACGCACCTGGCTCACCGTTCCGGGCGCGCCCTCGATAAGATCCGAATGCATGGTCTGAATTGAATCAATGACCACCAAAGCAGGCGCAGCTTCGTCGAGTGTCGTCAGTATGTCGCGAACCGAAGTCGCCGCAGCCAGTTTCACAGGCGCGTTGCCAAGCCCGAGCCGCCGCGCCCGAAGCCGTACCTGGTCCGCCGCTTCCTCGCCCGAAATATACGCGACCGGCATGCCACGGGAAGCTATGTTTGCTGCTGCTTGCAGGAGCAAAGTCGATTTGCCGATGCCCGGGTCGCCGCCGATCAGGGTGGCGGAGCCAGCCACGAGGCCGCCGCCAAGTGCGCGGTCGAATTCCTGAATGCCCGTGCCCAGCCGTGGCGGCAGCGCAACCTCGGCGTCGAGGGCGACGAGCTCTACCGCGCGCCCGCCTGAACGAAGGTCGTGGCGGGCGGAAAAAGGAGTCACAACCGCGCTCGCATCCTCCACAAGCGTGTTCCACTCTGCGCAGTCGCCGCATTGTCCCTGCCAGCGCGGGCTCACCGATCCGCAGGCCTGGCAGACATATCGTTTTCGAGGCTTCGCCATGGCCGAGAAGTAGCCGCGGGCGCGGTGGCGGGCCAGACATTTCCGGTGGGCGGAGGGAACGGCTGCGTGCCCGGAGGCATTAATGAGCCAACCGAGTATCAGTGGAGAAACCAGTGTTCATCCAGATTCACACCGACAACCAGCTGCCCAGCGACGCCGAGCGGGACAGCCAGCTCGAAGAGCAGATCCGGCAGCGGCTGGCGCGCTTCGAAGGGCGCATCACCGACGTTGAAGTCCATGTTTCGGACATCAACGGACCGCGCGGCGGAGCGGCAGACCTGCGCTGTACGATGGAAGCGCGCGTTAATGGAATCCCGCCGGTGGCGGTGGCGGAGCATGGTTCAACCGTTGATCGCGCCATTCTGGGCGCCGCGAAGAAGGCGGTGCGGGCGCTCGACCATCAGCTCGGGAAGCTGACCGACCGCAAGGGACATTGATCCGCACGCGAGGAGTTGCGCCAGCAGGCCGCCTTCTGCAAGGCGGCCTGCCATGATCCGCGTAGCCAGCTACAACATGCACAAAGCGATCGGCACCGACAGGCGTCGTCGGCCGGAGCGGACGATGGACGTACTGAACGAGCTCAACGCCGACGTGGTCGCACTGCAGGAGGCAGATCGGCGCTTTGGCAGCCGTGCAAGCGCGCTGCCGCTCGAAATGATCGAGCAGCACAGCGACTATAAGCCCGTCCCGCTCGACGCGCGCAATGGCAGCCTGGGCTGGCACGGCAACGCTCTCCTGGTTAAAAAGTCCGTGAACGTTGTGGACAAGGAGCTGGTTCACCTTCCGTCCCTAGAGCCCCGCGGAGCCGTGCTCGCAGATCTGAAGCTCGGAGAAAGCGAGTTGAGGGTGCTAGGGATGCACCTCGATCTGTCCGGGCTGTGGCGCCGCCGACAGGCGCTCGCGATACTGGCGCACCTTGAGCAGCGAGGCGGCACCCCTCCAACCGTTCTGATGGGGGATCTCAATGAATGGACCGCGAACCGTGGCTGCATCCGCGACTTCGGGCAGCAACACCGTTTCGCCGAATGCGGACGAAGCTTCCACTCGCGCCGGCCGATCGCCCAGCTCGACCGGATCATGGTGAACTACGCCCTGGAGATCGTCCAATGCGGGACACTCAATAGCGCTACCGCCCGGAGAGCCTCCGACCACCTGCCGATTTGGGCGGATCTGCAGCCGCGGTAGCGGTGGACTCAATCTCCTGTTTCAGCATTTCCTGCGGCTGCGGCGTTGGCGCGTCTTTTCGGCCATCAAGATTCAGCCAATCCTTGAGCGGCAGCTTATAGAGCATGTCGAGTACCTCGAACTCGAGACCGCCCGGCTGGGCCGTGGAGCTGTTCCAGAGGGCGACGACCCCCGCCTGCTTGGCCGGATCGAACAGGATCAGCGAGCGGTACCCTGTCACGCCGCCGCGATGTCCAACAACCGTATGGCCGGCATAGTCATAGATCCGCCAGCCAAGGCCGTAGCTCGCCTTGCTGAGGCGCTCGCGGAACTTGCGCATCCTTGCCTGCTCGCCGGGCGTAGCCGCGCGAGGGGACTGCACGGCCGAAAGCACCTTGGGCGAGAGCACGTCCGGCTCCACCCCCATCTGGGCCTTCATCCAGATGGCAAGATCCTTGATCGAAGAATTCACGCCCCCAGCAGCAGGCACACGATAATAGGATTCGGTGACTTCCACCGGCTTTGAAGTCTTGCCGCCGCGATGGGGAGGCGCCCAGCTCGGAGCGTTGACCAGCCCTTCGCGAGTCATAGTGGCAGAGGACATGCCGAGCGGCAGAAAGAGCTGCTCACGCACGGCCTGAGCATAGCTCTTGCCGGTGACCTTCTCGACGATCTCGCTTGCCGCATCATATGCGACATTTTGATAAGCGTGGCATTGGCCCGGCGCGCAGATCGCATTGAGCTGCGCGAGGCTGGCCCGCAGCATGCGCGGGTCCTGGCCGTCTTCGAGCCGAGAATCTTGGGCGTGGGAAAAAAGCCCAAGCCGGTGCGAGAGAAGATCGGAAACGGTGGCCCGATGCTCGTTGCCGCCCGGCAGGCGGAGCGACGGCGCATATTTCGCGACAGGCGCGTAAAGCGAGAGCTTCCCCTGCTCGGCAAGCTTTGCAACCATGTCGCCGGCCACGCCCTTCGACACACTCGCCCACCGAAAGACGGTGTTCGGAGTGACAGGCTCGTTCGAGGCTGCGGTCGTGGCGCCGTAACCTTTGAGGAAACGGATTTCGCCATTCTCCACCACCGCGACCGAGAGGCCGACCATGCTCGGCTCCTGAACGAGGCGCTGAAGCCGCTGGTCGAGGCGACGATAGTCGATGACGCTCGGCCGCTTGGCGCGCGCCTCAGCAATGGTGAGGTCCTTAGCGGCGTTACCCGGGATGTTTTCGGGCGCCGGTGGCGAGGCGGAATTCCAGTTGAACGACACGCTGGTCGACGTCCATGCGCCAAGCACGAGCACCACCGCAGCCGCCGGCAGGTAAAGCACCGGCCTTTTCAGGAGACCTCTCCGCAAAATACTTCTTTCATCACCCACAGGTAGGCCGTGCGGCCTGCCGTCCCCCGATTGCCCTGCTTACGATAAGAAGCAGCGGAGTTCACATCAATGGCTTTTGTCGCTGAAAGCCAGACTGCGCCGCTCGGCGGCGATCACTGCATAAGCTCGAGGCGCACCGCAGCCTTGCCAGCGCCGATCATGCTGATCTGGCGTGCAGCAGCCAGCGACACGTCGATGACCCGGCTCTTGTGAAATGGCCCTCTGTCATTGACGCGGACGATCACGCTTTTTCCGTTGGCCTTGTTCGTTACCCGGAGCTGACTTCCCAGCGGCAAGCTGCGGTGCGCGGCGGTCAAATGCGTCGGATTGAAGCGTTCGCCACTCGCGGTTCGGTTGCCCGCGAGCTCCGCTCCGTAATAGCTGGCGAGGCCGTCGCCGATATGCTTCGACTTATCCTCTAGGGCTTCAGGAGCGGGTTCTTCCTCGGTCTGCACCGGAACGAGTGCGGCCTCGCTGATGGATTGGAGCTCTGGCGGTGTCTCGGCCCGCCCTGCGGTTGACGTCAGAAATCCGGCAAAAGCCAGCGCAACCACGTGCGCGCCCAGGCGGCGCGAATTCTTGTTCGACATCTTGAAAAAGCCCCTCAGCTCTCGTGAACCGGGGCCTAACTCAGCTTGCCTTCGAGAGTCCGCCAGTAAGAGATGCACTGGTACCTATCTGCGGTCAGCTGAGCCATTATTGCTGCATCTGGAGGGAACCACCTCGTTATCGACATATTTAGACGGTCCTGCCAACCTGCTCAGCATGCGTGAGAAGGAGTTACGGCTGGCTTTGATCTGCTACGGCGGGATCAGTCTTGCCGTTTACATGCACGGCATAACCAAGGAAGTGTGGCGCCTCGCCCGCGCAAGCCGCGCGCATCACGCCGACGCACCGCCCCAGGAGGGCTCGGAAAATGTTTACCGGCGCCTCATCGAAACCCTCTCCGAGGCAGCGGGCGTGGAACTGCGCGTCCTGGTCGACATCCTCGCCGGTGCGAGCGCGGGCGGGATCAACGCGGTCTTTCTTGCTGATGCGATTTCGGGTGGTTATTCGCTCGACCCGCTGACTGACCTCTGGCTCGAAACTGCCGACGTGGACAGGCTGCTTGATCCTCAGGTCAGCGCGATTTCAAGGGTTGCCAAGGCCGCAGCAGTGCCGATCGCTTGGGCGTTTTCCAGCAAGCGCGGAGGAACGGTCGAACAAACGGTCGAAGCGGGGCAACGGGACGAAGTGCGAACCAAGCTCGCGAACTTCGTCCGCGCCCGCTGGTTCGCGCCGCCTTTTTCCGGCTCTGGCTTTACCAACCTGCTCCTCGATGCGCTTGACGCGATGCGCAGGAGCGAAGCCGGCCCACCGCTCCTTCCTGATTACCAGCCACTCGATCTGTTCGTAACCGTCACCGATTTTCACGGCTATCCGGAACGCCTGAAATTGAACTCCCCGAGCGAAGTCACGGAAACGGAGCATCGCCTCACCATCTCCTTCCGCGACTCGGGAGGGCCGGAGCGCCGGCTGGCGGATCCGGCCGAGCTTGCTTTTGCGGCGCGAGCGACAGCGAGCTTTCCAGGCGCCTTTCCGCCCTTCCAGACTGCCGAACTCGACGAGGCACTAGCACAGCGAGGCCGAAACTGGCCCGGCCGCGGGGATTTCTTGAAGCGGGTTCTTCCGAGACATGCGGCCGTCGGCGCAGCGGAAAGCGCGGTGCTGATCGACGGGTCGGTGCTTGCCAACGCGCCTTTTGGCCCGGCGATTGAGGCGCTCCAAAGCCGGCCAGCGCGCCGTGAAATCGACCGCCGCTTCGTCTACATCGATCCGAAGCCCGGCATCCCCTCCGTGCGCCTCAGCCCCAACGGTGAGGCGCAAGCGCCGGGCTTCTTCGCGACCATCTTTGGCGCCCTCTCGGACATCCCGCGCGAGCAGCCGATCCGAGACAATTTGGAAGCGATCGACCTCCGTTCGGCTCGCATCCGACGGCTCCGGCACATAGTCGAGGCTGTACGTCCGCAAGTGGAGGATGCCATCGAGCGCGCCTTCGGCACCACGCTTCTTTTGGGTAGGCCAACCCCGGAGCGCTTGGCGGCCTGGCGGAACAAGGCGCAGAATATCGCTGCCCGGCAGGCGGGCTACGCTTATGCCGCCTACGGCCACCTCAAGATCGCGGCAGTCACCGAGGAAATCGCTGCGATGCTTTTTCGCGCCACGGGCGCAGGCGAGAAGCAGCGTCTGGAGGGCATCCGGAACGCCGTTTGGGAGCATGTGCGCGGGGCGGGTCTCACTGACGAGGACGGCATGACACAAGCGGGCACGAAACCCCATGTCATCGACTTCCTCCGCAACTTCGATCTTTTCTACCGGAGCCGTCGCCTGCGATCTGTGGCGCGACGCCTCTTGGAGCTGGAGGCGCGCCAAGACGGGCTCACCGCGGCAATGACGGGGGCCAGAACGGCCGTCTACGACCTGATCGGCCGCTATGCGAATGCGGGGGCGCGAGCAGCCAGCAGGCTTTACTGCGACGTTGCCGTGCAACCCGACTTGGCGCTGCGGCACCTCGCCGAAGAGCTTGACCTGAAGCAGATCGACGATGAGGCCGATCTTCTGCTGGCAGAAGCGCTTTCGGCACTCCCTAAAGCGGAACGGCGAACAATCATCCTGGCCTACCTTGGTTTCCCTTTTTACGACATTGCCACGCTTCCGCTCCTCCAGGGGGAAGGACTTGACGAGTTCGATCCGGTGAAGGTCGACCGCATCTCGCCCGATGACGCGACGGCAATCCGCGAAGGCGGGGCGGCAGCGACATTGAAGGGAACCCAATTCAATAGCTTCGGCGCATTCTTCAGCCGCGCCTATCGGGAAAATGACTATCTTTGGGGCCGTCTCCACGCCGCCGACCGTTTGATCGACATCATGGTTTCCACTCTTCCCGAGGAAACCCATCTTGCACCAGGGATCGTCACCGGCTTGAAGCGGGACGCGTTCCGAGCAATCCTTGCGGAGGAGCGCGGGCGGCTGACACACATCGTCCCCCTCTTCGAAGAGCTTGAGCGAGAGGTCGGCTAGACGCGCCTGCCATTTTGGTAGAGCATAAGCGCCGGCGGCTGGGAGATTTGGATGCAGTTCCTCAAAACCTTGTTCTGGGTCGCGCTCGCCGTCATTCTGGTGCTGTTTTCGCGTGCCAATTGGGAAGCGGTCACGCTTCGGCTTTGGGGTGGGCTTGAGGTGGACGTGAAGCTTCCGGTGCTACTGCTCGGGATGTTTCTGCTGGGGTTCCTGCCGATGTTCGCCATTCATCGTGCAAGGCTCTGGAGCATGAATCGCAGGCTTGAAGCCCAGGCGCGGCAGGTTACGGCAGTGCAGAACGTTCCGCTGGGCCCGGGCCACTCGCCCGCGCCGGACGCTCCGCAGGAACAACGGGTCGCAACGGACGCAAAAGCGTGGCCCGCGACATGAAAAGTCCGATCTTCGTCGCCATCGACACACCCGATCTCAACCGAGCGCGCACGATCGCAGGGCGGGTGAAAAACCACGTCGGCGGAATAAAGCTGGGGCTTGAATTCTTCTGCGCCAACGGCCGGCAGGGCGTCCGCGACATGACCGAAATCGGTGTGCCGATCTTCCTCGACCTCAAGCTTCACGACATTCCGAACACGGTGGCCAAGGCTGTGCAGGCGCTTCGACCCCTCAGTCCGGCTATTCTGACGGTGCATGCCGCCGGCGGCCGAGCCATGCTGGAGGATGCTAAAGCGGCAGCGCCGTCTGGAACCAAGGTGATCGCGGTGACGGTGCTCACCAGCCTGGATGGAAACGACCTTCAATCGATCGGCCTTGAGGGCGATCCTCATGAGCAGGTGATTCGCCTCACGGAGCTCGCGCGCGCATCCGGGCTGGACGGCGTTGTCTGCTCCGGCAACGAAGTGGCTGCGGCGAAGAAGATTTGGCCAGACGGCTTTTTCGTCGTCCCGGGCGTTCGTCCATTGAACAGCCACACCAGCGATCAGAAGCGCGTCATGACGCCTCGCGCCGCGCTGGACGCGGGAGCCTCGATCCTCGTGGTCGGACGGCCGATCACTCAGGCAAGCGATCCAGATCAAGCCGCCAGGGCGATTGAAGCGACGCTTTAAAATAACGTCGACCTTTCGGCTGAAAACCGGGTCCCGTTTCCCAGGAAAGCGCTGTAGACAAAGCCCTCCGCTTGATCCAAGCGACCCGCTTCCAAGGAGACACTGCATGAGCTGGCTCAATCGGGTGCGCCAGAAAATCCCGTTTCTTCCCAAGCGCGAAACGCCTGACAATCTTTGGCATAAGTGTCGCAGCTGCGATGCGATGATCTTCACCAAGGAATGGGAGGAGAATCTGTTCGTCTGCCCGCGCTGCGATCACCATGGACGGATCGGGCCCCGGCAGCGCTTCGAACAGATCTTCGACCCAGGTTTCTCGCTGCTTACGCCTCCAGTGGTCCGAGAAGACCCACTGAAGTTCCGCGACAGCAAACGCTATATCGACCGGCTAAAGGCGGCGCGGCAGGAGACCGGGGAAACCGACGCGCTGATCAATGCCCGTGGCAGCATCGAAGGTGAGCGGGCCGTTGTTGGCGTGCAGGATTTTGCATTCATGGGCGGGTCGATGGGCCTTGGAGTCGGTGCCGCTTTCCTGGTGGGTGCGCGGGCGGCAATTCAGGACAAATGCCCCTACATCGTCTTCACCGCAGCTGGTGGAGCCCGGATGCAGGAAGGCATACTCGCGCTCATGCAGATGCCAAAGACCACCGTCGCGATCGCCGAGCTCAGGGAGGAAGGGCTCCCCTACATCGTCGTTCTGACGGATCCGACCACCGGCGGCGTGACTGCCTCTTATGCCATGCTTGGCGACATCCACATCGCCGAGCCGGGGGCACTTATCGGCTTTGCCGGACAGCGCGTGATCGAATCCACCATTCGCGAGAAGCTCCCTGAGGGCTTTCAGCGAGCAGAGTATTTGCTCGACCATGGGATGGTCGACATGGTCGTGGAACGCCGTGACCTTCGCCACCGCCTGGCGCAGCTCATAGCCTACCTG
>JADDQD010000157.1 GCA_016781555.1 Pseudomonadota bacterium
GTCAAAAGCTCGTCGGCGCCTTCCTTTTTTCCTCCGGCAAGCAGGAGCAGCGGTCTGTGCTCGGCGGCATAGCTCGCGGCGAGCTGCCCGCCGCCCGCGGCCGTGAGGATCGCGATCGGGTCACCCTTGCCGCTGCCGTGCGCAATCCAGGCGCTGAGTACCGGAGCCATGAAGCCAAACACCTCATCCTTCGCGATCGGTTCAACATAGCCACGCGCCCGTTTCCATTCTCGAGTGCGAAGGGAATCACTGAGCAGGAGCAGCCGTCCCTCAGCCCCAAGAAGCCTCTTCCGCTCGAGAATCCGTGCCGACCCGAGCGCGACGGGCCAGTTACCTGCTGAGACTGCCTGCCCGAGCGCGCGCCCGGCAAGGACCTCGTTGTCGGGCGACAAAGCGAGCGCGGCGGCATAGCCTTCTGCAGCCGCGGTGGACGCGCCCATGCTGTCGGCGGCCCGGGCCCTGGCATAAGCCTCGAGGAGGGCGCGATCGTCCACACTCGCCAATCCGGGCGCCGGGAGGATCAGGGCGGCCGTGGCCAGAGCGATCAGCTTACGCTTACATGTTGGGGTAATTCGGGCCTCCTCCGCCTTCGGGGACGACCCACTCAATGTTCTGAGTGGGGTCTTTGATGTCGCAGGTCTTGCAGTGCACGCAGTTCTGCGCGTTGATCTGGAGACGCGGCCGCCCGCCCTCCTCAACATATTCGTAAACGCCCGCGGGGCAATAACGCTGCTCGGGGCCCGCATAGAGCGGCAGGTTCACCTCAGTCGGGATGCTCGCATCCTTGAGCCTCAGATGGGAGGGTTGGTCCTCTTCATGATTGGTGTTGGACAGAAACACCGAGGACAGACGGTCAAAGCTGATCACGCCGTCCGGCTTGGGATAATCGATTGGCTTCACAAGGTCCCGGCGCCAGAGCGTCTCGTGGTCGGGATGATGGCGCATTGTGAACGGTAGCCCGATCTTCAGGTAGCGCATCCACATGTCGGTGCCGGCCAGCAAGGTCCCCACCGTTCCACCGAACTTCGCCACCATCGGCTCGACATTGCGGACCATGCGCAGCTCCTCGCCCACCCAGCTATCGTGCAGCGCCCGGTCGTAAGCGTCGAGCGCATCGTTCGCCCGGTCGGCGACGATCGCCTCGAACGCCGCTTCGGCCGCAAGCGCGCCGGACTTGATGGCGGTGTGGCTGCCCTTGATCCGTGGCACGTTCACGAAGCCTGCCGAGCAGCCGATTAGCACGGCCCCCGGAAAGGCGAGCTTGGGGATTGCCTGATAGCCGCCTTCATTGATCGCCCTGGCGCCATAGCTGACGCGGCGGCCGCCTTGGAGGATCTCCCTTACCGCTGGGTGCTGCTTGAACCGTTGGAATTCCTCAAAGGGCGACAGATAAGGGTTACGATAATTGAGCGCGACGACGAAGCCGATCGCGACCTGGTTATTCTCCTGGTGATAGATGAAGCCGCCGCCCCAGGCATCCTCCAGCGGCCACCCCTGCGTGTGGATCACGCGTCCCGGCACATGCTTGGCGGGATCCACGTCCCACAGTTCCTTGAGGCCGATGCCATAAACTTGCGGCTCGGTGCCCGCATCGAGATCGAAGACCCGCTTGACCTGCTTGGTGAGGTGTCCGCGGGCACCCTCGGCGAAGAAAGTGTAGCGGCCATGAAGCTCCATGCCCGGCTGGTAATCGGGCCTGTGGCTGCCGTCCCGCGCGACGCCCATCTCGCCGGTGGCGACGCCCTTCACCGATCCGTCCTCATTGTAGAGGATCTCCGCCGCCGGAAACCCCGGGAAGATCTCGACGCCGAGCGCCTCCGCCTGGCCTGCGAGCCAGCGGCAGACATTACCGAGCGAGGCCGTGTAGGTGCCCTTGTTGCTCATGAAGGGCGGCATCATGATGTGCGGGAGCTCATACTTCTTGGTTCGGGTCAGCACCCAGTGACGGTTCTCGACCACCGGCACTGTCAGCGGGCTGTCGAGCTCCCGCCAATTGGGGATGAGCTCGTCCAGGCCCCTGGGATCGATCACCGCGCCGGATAGAATGTGGGCGCCGACCTCGGACCCCTTTTCGAGGATGCAGACGGAAAGGTCGCGTCCTGCGGTTTGGGCGAGCTGCTTCAATCGGATGCCAGCGGCAAGCCCAGCAGGACCAGCGCCGACGATTACCACGTCGTAAGCCATCGACTCGCGTTCAGACATGCCGCTCTCCATTCGGCGCGCATCCGCGCCCTTCATCGCATCCTTGCACCAGCTGGCAGATAAGAGGCTCTTTTGCGGTTGACCAGCCCGCCATCTCCTGACCCAACTGTCTGATGGAGCGGGGGAACGATCCATTATCGCCAGCGGCAGCTGCGAGCCTGCTGCAATGGTGGGCGGATGCGGGCGTCGACGTGATGGTCGACGAATCTCCGCGCGACTGGCTGCGTCCGAACAAGGAGGCGCCCGCAGGCCGCGCGCTGCCGGCTAGGCCAGCCGAGCCGCACGACAAGCTGCCGGACCAGCTCGATCTTTTTCGCGGTCACTTGCGGGACAGCGCCGCTCTGCCGTTCGCATCCCCCGCCGCAGCGCGCGTGTGTCCGGCCGGGGATCCGACCGCAGGGCTGATGATCCTGACCGATATGCCGGCAGCCGAGGATTGCGCGACCGGCACCCTGCTGTCGGGCAATACCGGAAAGCTGTTTGATCGCATGCTGGCGGCGATCGGGCGGGATCGCAACTCTATCTACCTTGCATCGCTGTCGTGCATCCGGTCCGCCGATGGCCGGTTCACGAGTGAAACGGCGACGCAATGCACAACGCTCGCCCGCCATCATATCGGCCTCGCGGCCCCGCGGGCGCTGCTGCTCTTCGGCGACGCCTGCTCCAAGGCATTGCTTGGGCTCGGCATGGCGCAGGCACGGGGCCGCTGGCATGAAGTCTCGACCCATGCCGGCCCGATCCGCACGGTGGTCAGCTTGCCGCCTTCATTCTTGGTCAACCAACCTGCTTATAAACGTCACGCTTGGGACGACCTTCTGATGTTGATGGAGGGACTGAAACAATGACGCGCCTTCGTTGCCTTTTGGCTTTAGCCGCGATCGCGCTCCCGCTCGCTCCTGCCTTTTCAGCCGGTGCCGCGTTGCCGACTACCCAGCGCCGCACGGCGCTTCCGTCCGTCCTCAACGAGGCCGAGCGAAGCGGTTACCGCGCAGTGTTCGATGCGATCCGCGCCGAAGACTGGGCCGGCGCCGCCGCGAAGCTCGATACCATGGGCGACGGGCCGCTCCACGGCGTGGCACGCGCCGAGATCTATCTTGCGAAAGGGTCGCCCAAAGTAGAGCTCGAGCCCCTCCTCGCGCTCATCGCCATTGCCCCCGACATGCCGAAGGCCGGGCAGCTTGCCCGCCTCGCGATCAGCCGCGGCGCGGTTGAAGCCCCTTTCTTCACGCAGCCGCAAAAGCTGGTCTGGGCCGGAGGACAGCCGCGCCGTTCGCGCGCCAAGAGCATCAAGGGCGACGTCATTGCGAGCGAACTTGAATCGCTCATCCAGCCACTCATCAAAGACAACCAACCTGCAGCCGCGGAGAGCCTGGTTGCCGAGCGCGAATATGTGCTGACGCCCGAAGCGCTTACCGAATACCAGCAGCGCGTGGCCTGGTCCCACTACATTACCGGTAGCTATGCCGATGCACGGAGGCTCGCCGAGAAGGCGCGTTCAGGACAAGGCGAGTGGGCGCTGCAGGCCGAGTGGGTTGCAGGACTTGCGGCGTGGCGGCTGGGCGATTGCAACGCTGCTGGGTCGAGCTTTGCGACGGTCGCAGCCCGTGCGGCCGACACGGAACTTGCCGCGGCGGCCCATTATTGGGCTGCCCGCGCTGACATGATGTGCGCCCGTCCCGAACGCGTCCAGGCGCGCCTCAGGAGTGCGATGCACGCCAAAGAAACCTTCTACGGTATGCTCGCCGCGCGTGCGCTTGGGGTCAGCAAGCAGGATCCAACCGAACTTCACGATTATAGCGACGCCGAATGGAAGGGCATCGGCGCCAAGGCCAACGTGCGGACGGCAATCGCGCTGAATGAGCTTGGCGAACGCGCCCTTGCTGACGAGATGATCTCGCATCAGGCAAAGATCGGCAGCAAAGGCGAGCACGAAGCGCTTATTCATCTTGCGTCCGACCTCAGCCTGCCCGGAACGCAGTTCTGGCTCGCTCACAACGTGCCGCAGGGCGCGCGCGTCAACATGGCGGCGCGTTATCCCAAGCCAGATTGGCGCCCGGCCAGCGGCTGGCGTGTCGATCAGTCGCTCGCATACGCGCACGCGCTCCAGGAATCGAACTTCCGAACGCAGGTGGTGAGCCCCGCAGGTGCTCACGGCCTGATGCAGGTGCGGCCCGGAACGGCCGGTGACATGGCGCGCAGCCGCGGTGAAGCGTTCGATCCCAGCCAGTTGAGCGAGCCCACTTTCAATCTCGAATATGGTCAGCGCTTCCTTGAGTATCTGCGCGACCATGGCGGCACGAGCGGGCTGCTCCCGAAGGTGATCGCAGCCTATAATGCCGGGCTTGTGCCCGTCAGCGAGTGGAACGCGCGTGGCATCGATGATGGCGATCCGCTCCTCTACATCGAGTCGATCCCCTATTGGGAAACCCGCGGCTACGTGCCGACGGTGCTTCGCAACTACTGGATCTACGAGCAGCAGGCCGGGAAGGATTCCGGCACCCGGGATGCGCTGGTTCAAGGCCTTTGGCCGCGGTTCCCCGGTCTTCCCGGCGCAAAGGCCGTGCGGCTCGAGCGGAGAAGCCTCAGGCCCGCGGTTGCCGAAGGCACCGAATAGGACGTTCTTGCTTTGTTCTTAGTGGCCGCTTATGGTTCAATCCATGAGTCGCCCGGACATAGCCCACGGCCGCGGCGCGCCTGAAAACAGGACGCCAACGCGTTTCGGTCTTGCCGTTCGCGAAGCGGACAGCGACTGGCTCGATCAACGGGAACAGCTTGATGGTGTAGCGCCGCCGCTTCGCACCACCGTGACGGTGGAAAAGCCCAAATCGATCATTGCAAGAAATGTCTCGCCTGATGTCGGCTTTGATCGGTCGGTCAATCCTTATCGCGGCTGCGAGCATGGCTGCATCTACTGCTTTGCCCGGCCGACGCATGCCTTCCATGACCTCTCCCCTGGGCTCGACTTCGAAACAAAGCTGTTCGCAAAACCGAACGCGGCGGACCTGCTACGCGCCGAGCTTGGCAAGCCTGGCTACCGCGTTGCTCCACTCGCGATCGGCACGAACACGGATCCTTATCAGCCGATCGAAGGCAAATGGCGGATCATGCGGTCGCTGGTCGAAGTGCTCGTTGAAACAAACCACCCCCTCTTCATCACCACGAAATCGGACCGCGTGACGCGCGACATCGATCTTTTGGCGGCCATGGCCGAAAAGGAGCTGATCTCGGTGGCGATATCGATCACTTCGCTCACCCCGGAAATCTCCCGCACGCTCGAGCCTCGCGCGCCCGCGGCGCGCAAGCGTCTGGCGGCAGTGAAGATGCTTCGCTCCGCATCTATCCCGACCACGGTTGCGATCGCACCGGTGATCCCTGGAATCACGGACGGGGAGCTGGAACATATCGTCGAAGCCGCTGCTGAAGCCGGAGCGAGCGGCGTCTTTTATCTGCCGGTGCGGCTGCCGCATGAAGTTGCGCCGCTCTTCCGAGCATGGCTTGATGAGCATTATCCCGAGCGTGCCGCCAAGGTCATGAGCATCATTCAGTCGCTGCGCGGCGGACGCGACAACGACCCGAACTGGTTCACCCGCATGCGCGGGCAAGGTCCTTGGGCAGACCTGCTCGAGACTCGCTTCAAGCTGGCGGTGAGGAAATTTGGGCTGAATAATGAAAAGACGGTGCTTCGCACGGATCTGTTCAGGCCGCCCGAGGGAGCACAGCTGCGGCTTCTCTAGAGTGACTTCAACTCAGGTGAATCGTCACTCCGAACTTGATCGAAGCGCCACGTGTCCACCCTCTGACGAATTTCAAGCGGCACTGGGAAGCTTGTGGGTCTTATACTGCTCGCGGAGCGCCGTCTTGAGGAGCTTGCCCGTCGCCGTGTGGGGGAGGCTTTCGACGAAGAGGATCTCGTCCGGCAGCCACCACTTTGCGACCTGGTTCGAAAGGTGCTGGAGAATAGCTTCGGGCGTGACGTCGGAGCCCGGCTTTTTCACCACAAGAAGCAGTGGCCGCTCATCCCATTTCGGGTGGTGGACGCCGACCGCCGCGGCTTCAGCGACGCCGGGGCAGCCGACCGCGGCGTTTTCGAGTTCGATCGAGCTGATCCATTCGCCACCTGATTTGATCACGTCTTTGGCGCGATCGGTGATCTGCATGGTTCCGTCGGGGTGGATAACGGCAACGTCACCCGTGTCGAACCAGCCTTCCTCGTCAACCGCCTTTTGCTCTTCCTTGAAATATTGATGGATGACCCAGGGGCCGCGAGCCTGAAGCCGCCCCGAGCTCTGCCCGTCGCATGGGCGCGGGTTTCCTTGTTCGTCGATGACGCGAAGCTCAACCCCGAAGGGTGCCCGGCCCTGCTTGGCGGTGAGGTCGAGCCGATCCTCCCAGCTCATTTCCTCCCAGTCGTGGGGGAGACCGCCGCTAGTGCCGATCGGAGACATTTCCGTCATCCCCCAGGCATGACTAACCTGGACGTCCCGCTTCATGAAATATTCGATCATCGCCGGCGGCGCTGCCGAACCGCCGATGGTCAAGAGCTCAAGCTTGCCGAAGTCACCGCCGTTCGCGTCCACATACTGCATCATGCCAAGCCAAACCGTTGGCACTGCGGCAGTGTGGGTGACTCCCTCCTGGTGCATGAGGTCGTAAATGGTCTTGGGCTGGTAATCGGCTGTGAAGACGACCTTGCAGCCAGCAATGGGCGCAGCAAATGGCAGGCCCCAGGCAGCCGCGTGGAACATCGGCACGATCGGCATCGCCACCGCACGGCGGGAAAGGCCGAACACGTCCGGCTGTACCTCGGCCATCGCATGAAGGACGGTGGAGCGGTGCTCGTAGAGCACGCCCTTTGGACTGCCCGTGGTGCCGCTGGTGTAGCAGAGCATGGCCGGCTCGCGCTCGTCACCCTCCACCCAGCGATAATTCTCACTTTGACCGGCAAGCAGCTCCTCGAAACCGTCACCGGCCACGGGATCAAAGCAGACATAATGCTCGACCGTCGCCAGTTGCGGCTTCAGACGCTCGACGACCGGCGCGAATGCGGCATCGTAGAAGAGCACCCTGTCTTCGGCATGGTTGGCGATGTAGGCGAGTTGTTCGTCGAACAGGCGCGGGTTGATGGTATGGATGATGGCGCCCATGCCGATGGTGCCGTACCAACTTACCAGGTGCCGGCTGTGGTTCATCGCAAGCGTCGCGACGCGGTCACCGCGCCTCAATCCCAATCGCTCGAGCGCATTGGCAAGCCGGCGGGAATCTCGCGCTATTCCGGCCCAGTTCGTCCGGGTCTCGCCCCCGGCGGACCAGCGGGAGACGATCTCGCGCTGTCCGTGCTCGCGCTCGGCATGGTCCAGGAGCCGCATGATCCGAAGCGGCCAGTCCTGCATTCCACCCAGCATGATCACTCCTTTTTCGGATAAACTTACAAAGGCCTACGAGACGAGCGCAAGCCGTGGCGGCTCGGCGACGGAGAGGCGGACGGACGTTACCCCGTCGAGGCGCTCGATCCGAGCAGCGAGTTCGGCGTCCAGACGAAAGTCGCGGCCAAGGAGCACGGAGGCTTCTCCAGCATCCAGCGCCGCCCGAAGGCGAAGCTGGCCATTGCCTCCGCGATGCTCGGCAACCAATTGCGCCAGACGCGGAAGAACATGGGCGCCGTCCACTTCCACCTCGATCTGCAGACGCGTCCGCGTGGAAAGGCTTTCGAACGACTGCAGGCTGCGGATTGTCACCCGCGGCGCTTCCTCGCCGGGGCGACGATCAAGTTCGACGTTGAGCAGCGCGCATCCGCCTGCCTTTGCGGCTTGCTCGACCTGCGTCGCGATCATGTCGTCGAACACCGTGGCGATGAACTGTCCAGAGGCATCCGAAACGGTTGCCATGAGGTAGCGCCTGCCCTTCGCCGAGGTTCGCCAGCGCGCATCCTCGATGAGCCCAGCCATCACGGCTGCCGAACGCCCCCCTTCGGCCGGCGCCGGCAGCGCGCCCAGCCCGGCAAAACTCTTCGCGCCATGGGCCTCCGCAAGGTGGCGGTAGCTGTCGATCGGGTGGGACGAGAAGTAAAAGCCGAAACTCTCTTTTTCCTGGGCCATGCGTTGCGCCAGCGTCCAGTTGGCAACCGGCATTCGGATCGGAACCACATTGGATTCCCCGCCGAAGAGGCCTCCCTGCCCGCTCGAGCGAGCGTCAGCTGCGCTGGAAGCATGGGCAAGGATCGTCTCGGCTGCGGCAAAAACGGCTGCCCGATTAGGAGCGATGGTGTCGAAAGCTCCCCCGGCGGCAAGGCTCTCGATCTGCCGCCGGTTGAGGAGCCGCGGATCGACCCGGTCCGCAAAATCGTCGAGCGACTTGAACAGGCCCTTGGCGTTGCGTTCGGCAATCAGCTGCTCCATCGCCTTTTCGCCGACTCCCTTTAGCGCCCCAAGCGCATAGCGGACAGCGTGTCGTTCGCCATGCGGCTCGACGGCAAATTCGGCTTCGCTGGCGTTGATCGACGGGGGGAAGCAGGCGACCTCCAGTCTGCGCATATCTTCGACGAAGATCGCGAGCTTGTCGGTCTGCGCCATGTCGAAGCACATCGAGGCTGCGTAGAATTCCACCGGGTAATGCGCTTTCAGCCAGGCGGTCTGATAGGCGACGAGGGCATAAGCAGCGGCGTGGCTCTTGTTGAAGCCATAGCCTGCAAACTTGTCGATGAGGTCGAACAACTCATTGGCCTTGGCAGTGCCGATTGCGTTCGCGGCACATCCAGTCACGAACCGCTCTCGCTGCGCATCCATTTCCGCTTTGATCTTCTTGCCCATCGCCCTGCGAAGAAGGTCGGCTTCACCCAAGCTGTAGCCGGCGAGAACCTTCGCCGCCTCCATCACCTGTTCCTGGTAGACGAAGATGCCGTAGGTTTCCTTCAGCACATGCTCGAGCATCGGATGCGGATATTCGATTGCCTCACGGCCGTTCTTGCGCGCCCCGAACGTCGGGATGTTGTCCATTGGGCCCGGGCGATAAAGCGACACCAGCGCGATGATGTCCTCGAAACTGGTCGGTTTCACCGCCGCAAGCGTGCGGCGCATCCCCTCCGATTCGAGCTGGAAGACGCCAACCGTCTCCCCGCGCTGGAGAAGCTGATAAACAACGGGATCATCCCAGGCGACGCGGTCGAGATGGACTGAGATGCCGCGCTTGGCTAACATCTGCACTGCCTTCTGCAGGACCGAAAGGGTCTTCAAACCCAGGAAGTCGAACTTTACCAGGCCTGCCCCTTCGACATATTTCATGTCGAATTGCGTCACCGGCATGTCGGAGCGCGGGTCGCGGTAAAGGGGCACGAGCTTGTCCAGCCGCCGGTCGCCGATCACCACACCTGCCGCGTGGGTCGAGCTGTGTCGCGGAAGGCCCTCGAGCTTCATCGCGAGGTCGAACAAGCGCCGGACCTGCGCGTCGTTCTTATACTCGGCAGCCAGCTCCGAAACGCCGTTCAGCGCGCGCTCGAGGGTCCAGGGATCGGTCGGATGATTGGGAATAAGCTTCGCGAGGCGATCCACCTGGCCGTAACTCATCTGTAGCACGCGGCCGGTGTCCTTCAGTACGGCCCGCGCCTTCAGTTTTCCGAAGGTGATGATCTGGGCTACCTGATCACGTCCGTATTTTCCTTGAACGTAGCGGATAACTTCGCCGCGCCGGGTTTCGCAGAAGTCGATGTCGAAGTCCGGCATCGACACGCGATCGGGGTTGAGGAAGCGCTCGAACAAGAGGCCGAGCTTGATGGGGTCAAGATCGGTAATGGTGAGCGCCCACGCAACGACCGAGCCGGCGCCGGATCCGCGGCCGGGCCCGACGGGGATGTCGTTTTGCTTGGCCCATTTGATAAAGTCGGCGACGATCAGGAAGTAGCCTGGAAAACCCATCCCGACGATCACGTCGACCTCGTAATCGAGGCGATCAAAATAACGCTTCCGCTGCTCCTCGCTAAGATCGTTGTAGCCGGAAAGCCGGACCTCGAGGCCGGCGCGGGCATCGTGGCGGAGCTGTTCCGCTTCCGCTGCCGTGTCGCCGGCAATGCTTGGCAGGATCGGCTTGCGTTTGGGCGCGCCAAAGGCGCAGCGCCGAGCGACTACCGACGTATTCTCGATCGCCTCAGGCAAGTCCTCGAATAGCCTGCGCATCTCGGCGGGCGGCTTCATCCAGGCTTCCGGTGACGACTTCAGCCGGTCGTCGCGATCGATCTGGCTCGACTGCGCAATGCAAAGCATGGCGTCGTGTGCACGATGGAAAGACGCGTCGGTGAAGCAGGCGGGGTTGGTGGCAACCAGGGGCAGGTCTCGCTCATAAGCAAGCTCGATCAAGGCCGCCTCCGCCCGCTGCTCCGTCTCGCTTCCGCGGCGGCAAAGCTCGATGTAAAGCCGCCGAGGGAACAATGCCTCCAGCCGGTCGAGATAGAGAAGAGCCGCTGTCTTTTGTTCTTCGGAGAGCAGCCGAGCCAAGGCCCCTTCGCCACCTGCGGTAAGCGCTATCAGTCCCTCGGTGCGCCCCTCCAGCGCATCCAAGAGGACGTGTGCCTCTTCTTCGAGCGGTCGATCGAGATGCGCTTGAGAGACGAGGGCACAAAGGTTCTGGTACCCAGCCTCGTTCTGCGCATAGAGCGCAAGCCAATCGAGCTCGACTGCCTTTCCGTCGGCGCCCGGCCGGGCAATCCCCAGCATCGCACCGATGATAGGCTGCACGCCCTCCGCCTTGCAGGCGTCGGTGAAGGCCATTGCCGCGTACAGACCATTGCGGTCAGTCAGCGCCGCCGCAGGAAAGTCCAGCTTCTTCGCCTGCTTGGCGATCGCCTTGGGCTCGATGGCGCCCTCCAGCATCGTATAACAGGAGAATATCCGTAGCGGGACGTAGGGCGCGACCATGCCCCCGTTATGGGTCAGGTGCGCGCCCATGGGAACCTTGCGGGCTTACTTTTCCACAGGAATCGCAAGGTTCACCGTTCAGAAGCAATGTCCCTGATTTCCTGCATCCGGCCTTCATAAGCTTCGGCCACACAGGCCTCGTCAGGGCAACGGTCGCGGTACGCCAGGAAACGATCACGCGTGCGGCGGAGCTCGGCCCGCCTTCTTGAATCCCCATCGGCCAGCGCCGAATAGAAGAGCGAAGACATGACACGGTCGCGCGCAGCCAGCCGCTCGCTGCTGCAGACCATCCGTTCCCCGCGGCTCCGGGCGCTACGGCAGTTGAAGCTTGGTCGCACGGAGCTGCCGGCGCGCGTCTGCTCCGGCCGCGCGGCCGGCCTTCGTACGGTCGCGACATCGCTTGGCTCACGGCTATCCAGACGCCCTTCTGGCAGCGCCTCCGGCCGCGGCGCTGGTGGCACAGGGGCCGGCGGCGGCTCGATCGATGGCTCCGGGGCGGTCACCGGACCGGGCGGCGCAACGGCAGCGTCGGGCGCCTCGGCGAGTTCGGCCGGTGCCGAACCAACCGGCGGCCGGTATGTCTGGCCTCTCAGATCGAATGAAGCGAGGCGGTAAACGATCGGCTCGGCCCCATTCATCTGGTAGACGAGCCCGCTTCCGTCCGCGGCGGCCTGGGCGGCATATTCGATGTCGGCGACAAGCCTCCGCTGGCCACCGAACCCCGCTTCGGCGCCTGGCGGAAGCTCGAGCACGAAACGGCCGGTGCAGACGGTGACGTTTAGATCGTCGTTGCGGCTCTTCACCACCGGGTTCTCCATCCTAACCACGGAGTGCGCCGCCAGCCGGTCGAGATTGGCGGGGTCGCTGTTTCGAATTCGCACCGCCTCTTCGAAGGCAACCTCCTTTAGCCGCGCATAGGTCGACGGCGAGGCACAGGCGTCCTGGAGACGCTCCTGCTGCTGCTTGGTGGCCTCGGGACGCGCGCCGGCCTGGCGGGACTTCAAGTCTCGCGTGGTGCTGAGTGCGAAGCCGATCGCCGCCAGGATGATCAAACCCGCCAGCCCCAGCCAGATTATGCGTTTGTCGATGGCTCTCATTCACCCTCCGGGAAGCGCACGAACGCGCATGAGCAACCGTCAGGTCACTCGAGCACGCCCTCGTGCAAACGCAGCACGCGATCCATCTTTCCGGCGAGGCGCTCATTATGTGTGGCAACAAGAGCCGCGCTGCCTTCCTCACGCACCAGACGGAGGAATTCGGCAAAGACGATATCGGCGGTAGCTTCATCGAGATTGCCGGTAGGCTCGTCGGCGAGGACCAGCGCGGGCCTGTTTGCAAGCGCACGTCCGACCGCAACGCGCTGCTGCTCGCCCCCTGACAACTGGCTCGGGCGGTGAGTCAGCCGGTGGCCAAGCCCGAGCGAACCGAGCAATGCTTCGGCGCGAGCATGAGCGGCATCCGGCTCGGCATCGCGGATGAGCTGCGGCAGGATGACATTTTCGGCGGCTGTGAAATCTGGAAGCAGATGGTGGAACTGGTAGACAAAGCCGAGCACGTCACGGCGCAAGCGCGTGCGCTCGTCCGTGCCCAGCTGAGCGGCTTCCTCTCCCCTTATGCGGATCGAGCCTTCGAAGCCGCCCTCAAGGAGGCCGACCGCCTGGAGGAGCGTCGATTTGCCGGAACCTGACGGCCCGAGCAGAGCGACGATTTCGCCTTTTCCGACGGTGAGGTCGACACCCCGAAGAACGTGGATGGTGACTCCCGCTTGCACGAAGCTGCGCTTGAGCCCTGTTACGGCAAGGACCTTTTCGCCGTCATTCATAGCGAAGCACCTGAACCGGATCGGTGCTGGCCGCCTTGTAAGCGGGGTAGAGCGTTGCAAGAAAGCTGAAGCCTAGCGCCATGGCAGCGACGGCAAGCACTTCAAACGGGTCCGTCTTCGAAGGAAGCTCGGTCAAAAAACGGATCGAAGGATCCCAAAGGTTCTGCCCGGTGAGGACCTGAATGAAGTTCACCACCCCTTGGCGGAAGAACAGGAAGATTGCGCCGAGCACGAGCCCGGCAACGGTTCCGAGAACGCCAATCGTCACTCCGACCGTCATGAAAACCTTCATAAGCCCGCGGCGGGTGGCACCCATTGTCCGGAGGATCGCGATGTCGCGCGTCTTGGCGCGCACCAGCATGATCAGCGACGACAGGATGTTGAACACGGCAACCAGGATGATGAGCGAGAGAACGACGAACATTGCAACCCGCTCAACCGCCAGCGCTTCGAACAGCGAAGCGTTCATGCTTCGCCAATCATTCACTTGGGCTCGCCCCGCGACTTGGGCCGAGAGTGGCGCCAGTATCTCGCCCACGCGTTCGGCATCCTCCGTCTCGACCTCGATCATTCCCACATCATCGCCCAGCATGAGCAGTGTCTGCGCGTCTTCGATGGGCATCACGACGAACGCTTTGTCATAGTCGTAAACGCCGACTTCAAAGATCGCAGCGACCTGATAGTCGACGATCCGCGGCACCGTGCCGAACGGCGTTGTCCGGCCTTGAGGGCTGATGATCGTGATGGAGCTTCCCGTCGTTGCGCCAAGAGCTTCGGCGAGGCGGGCGCCAATGCCGACCTTTCCCGAACCGGGCTGCAGCGCCTCGAGCGCTCCCGAAACGACCTTCCCCTGAAGAGTGGGATTGCGAAGTATGTCCTCCCGCCGCATCCCCCGCACGAGCACCCCTTCGACGCGCCCTTCATAACTGGCCATCAGCGGCTGTTCGATAAGCGGCACGGCGTCCGTTACGCCCGGCGTGGCCTTTGCCTGGCGAACGATGTCCTGCCATTCGGGAAGGCGCCCGCCATAGCCCTGCACGACGGCGTGGCCGTTCAAACCGACGATTTTGTCGAACAGCTCAGCGCGAAAGCCGTTCATCACGCTCATCACGATGATCAAGGCTGCGACGCCGAGCATCACAGCGACGAGGCTGATCCCGGCGACGAGGAAGATGAACCCCTCCCCCTTGCCGGGAAGAAGATAGCGCTTGGCGACCATGCGCTCGTAGCGAGAAAGGATCATCCCAGCGAAAGCCGTGCTAGCGCGCCTTCGAGCGATAATTCCTCGCGCTCGCCCGTTGCGCGTTTCTTGAGCTCGACGACGCCCCGCTCGAGGCCTCGTGGACCCACGATCAGCTGCCAGGGGAGGCCGATCAGGTCCATAGTCGCGAACTTGGCGCCGCCGCGTTCGTCCCGATCGTCATAAAGCGTCTCGACGCCCGCCTGCTGCAATTGCGCGTAGAGATTGTCGCTAGTCGAAGCGCAGCCGGCATCGTCGGCACGCATATTGATCAGGCCGACGCGAAACGGCGCGACCGCCTCGGGCCAGATGATGCCGCCGTTGTCATGACGCGCTTCGATGATCGCGCCCATCAGGCGCGACACCCCGATGCCGTAGCTACCCATATGGGGGTGGGCGCTGCCGCCCTCTTTGTTCTGCACGGTCATGCCCATGCTGGCGCTGTATTTGGTACCAAACGCAAAGATGTGGCCGACCTCGATGCCGCGCCGCGAGCGGAGACGATCGGGAGGCACCGGGCACTCGCCGACCTTTTCATGCTCTTCGGCTTCCATGGCGTAGAGATCCGTGAGCCGGGCGATGGTCGAAGCATCGGCCGTGAGAAGCTCCTCATGTGTGACATCCTCAAGCGCAGCGTCGTAAAAGACGGCACTCTCGCCCGTCTCGGCAAGCACGTGAAACTCATGGCTGAGATTGCCGCCGATGGGCCCGGTCGGCGCACGCACCGGCACCGCCTGCAATCCGAGCCGCGCAAAGGTTCGCAAGTAAGCGACGAACATCGCCTCGTAACTCGCCTTCAGCCCGGCTTCGTCGAGGTCGAACGAATAAGCATCCTTCATAAGAAATTCGCGGCCGCGCATCACCCCGAAGCGCGGGCGGACCTCATCGCGGAATTTCCACTGAATGTGGTAGAGCGTGCGCGGCAGGTCGCGGTAGCTCTTCGTCGCGTCGCGGAAGATGGCGGTGATCATCTCCTCGTTCGTTGGGCCATAAAGCATTTCCCGCTCATGCCGGTCGGTGAAACGCAGCATCTCGGGACCATAAGCATCGTAGCGGCCGGACTCGCGCCAGAGATCGGCTGCCTGGATGGTCGGCATCAACAGCTCGATTGCGCCCGCTTTGTCCTGCTCCTCGCGAACGACCTGCTCGATCTTCTTCAGCACTCGCAGGCCAAGTGGAAGCCAAGCGTAGATGCCGGCCGCGGTCTGCCGGACGAGCCCGGCGCGCAGCATCAGCTTGTGGCTGACGATCTGCGCATCGGCAGGCGTTTCCTTGGTGACGGGAAGGAAATAGCGGGAAAGGCGCATAAGCGTCGGTTTCAGGTCCACGAAAAAAGGGGTGGCGCGACCTCTAGAGCAGTTCCCGAAAAAGTGGGACCGGTTTTTCAGTCCGGCAGCGGACGCTGCCAAGCAATGCAGCCCCCGGCGCTGAACTGGATTGCCGCGTCGCTGTGCTCCTCGCCACGACCGCTGGGCGGTGCTTGAGAATCTTCTCTTTGGAGGGAGCGCGCCACGGCCTGTTGCCGAGGCGACACAGGCTATTCAGAAATGGGCAAGCGGATGCACTTTGGCGGTGACAAGGTAGGTTTGCTTGCCTAGCGTCCAATCACCAGACCAAGGGCAAACGGCCATGGTTCGGGGAGGCTTCGGCCCCGCTTCCTTTTCGCGAGGTGAAGGTAAGCGCGTGGGCCGAAGCATCTAAAAAAGGGGGCTGGCGAGCAATCGCCAACACGGGTGCCCGGGCCGCAAGGTTCCGGGCACTTGTTGTTTGGCAGGCGCGGTTTCGGGTCTGACAGGCCCCGACCAGGTGCCAACTTAGCTGAATTTGAACGCGGCTTTTGCTGCCTCGACCTCCGCCTTGATGAACCGGACCACCGCCTTGACGCGGGCGAGCTCGCTCAGGTCCTGGTGAACGCTCAGCCACAGCGAGCGCGTGAGGCTTACCTCTTGCGCCATGACCCTGGAGAGCCCGCTCTCTTCGCGGGCAAGAAATGCGGGGAGGACGCAGAGGCCGGCCCCAGCCAAAGTGGCCCGTAGCTGCGCGACCAGATTGCTGCTCTCGAGCGAGGTCGCGCCCTCGGGAGCGACGTGCTGAAGGAAGTCCAGTTCGGGGAAGGTCAGGAGGTCCCCGATATAGCTGACGAAGCGGTGGCTTGAGAGCGCCTCGGTGCCTGAAAGCGGCGGATGCTTATCGAGGTAAGAGCGCGCGGCATAGAGCCCCAGATCATAGTCGATGAGCTTGGACACCAGCAGCCGGCCGGCGGGAGGCCTGCTGACGGAAATGACGATGTCAGCGTCGCGTTTGGCGAGGCTGAACACAGCCGAAGCGGCGACCAGCTGCACGCCGAGCTGCGGGAAGCGGTCCTTAAGGTGCGCGATGCGGGGCGCGAGAAAGTAGCTGCCGAAGCCCTCAGGCGATCCAATGCGCACCGTTCCGGCGACCGATGCGGCTGTGCCGCCGACCCGCTCCTGCGCGGACAAGGCCAGACGCTCCATCTCCTCGGCGCTTGGAAGAAGCTTCAGCCCCTGCTCGGTTAGCGTGTAACCGGAGGGGCTGCGCTCGAACAACTTCGCTTTTAGCGCGTGTTCGAGCGCGGCAAGTCGCCTCGAAAGGGTGGTGTGATCCACATGGAGCCGGGTGGCGGCTGCGGTGAGGCGTCCGCTCCGCGCGATTGCAAGGAAGCTCCTCAGGTCATTCCAGTCGAAATCGGCCAGGGTATGTGAACTTTCGCACGGCGGTTTCGGAACAATTCCAATGGATTCAGCACCGCCACTATGAGAGAGACGCTCAACCCCTTCAAGAGGAATGGACATGAGCTTCGAGGCCGCAGCGGTCGCGCTTGTCGCGGACGTGGACACTTTCGCGAATTTCGAACCCCCGGTGGTGAAGCCGCCCTTCCCAGCAAACGATCCAGCGGATCCGGAAGCCGGGTGGGCTACGCGGAACCCGGAGCAGGCTCTGCTCTTTCTGTTCGTGTCGCCCCGCGACTGCGCAGCGCTCGACGAGTTGATGGCGCTCTGAACACGAAGGACCTTGCAGTGACCGACGGCAGCCGCGTCTGGACAGTTCCTGCCAACGTGCCAAGGCCGACGGAGCTCGCGGAGGCATGGGCGCGGGTGGTCACAGGCACCGTCGACGTCATGGCGGCATCGGCCACGCGGCCGCTCAAGGGGCAGACGCCCCTCCCCTACGACCCAGCCGCACCGGCCCGCGCATTTGGCGGCTTTGCCGCCCATCTTCTTTCCAACCCAGCCGAACTCCTGAAGGCGCAGCAGGACGCCGCAGCCGACTGGATGAAGCTGTGGAGCAACGCCGCCGCACGCTTGGCTGGCGGCAATCCCGAGCCTGTCGCCACGCCAGAGCGCGGCGACCGCCGCTTCAATGACCCGGCCTGGACGCAAGACCCGGTCTTCGACACGATCAAGCAGGCCTATTTACTCGCCGCGCGCCGCGCGCTCGCCATGATCGAGAATGCCGAGGGCCTCGATGAAGCGACCCGGGTACGGGTAGAGTTCTTCACTAATCAGTACATCCAGGCGCTGTCGCCTGCTAACTTTCCCATGACCAACCCTGAGGCGATCAGGCGGGCGATCGAGACCGGTTCGGTGAGTCTTCTTTCCGGTTTCGCAAACCTGCTCGCCGACGCCGCGTCCGATGCTGGCCTCGTTCAGCGGCGTTCAAGCGAAAGCTTCGAGCTTGGCGTCAACATCGCCGCAACGCCGGGAAGCATCGTTTACCAGAACGAGCTAATGCAGCTCATCCAATACGCCCCCACCACGCCGGAGGTTTACAAGCGTCCGCTGCTCTACATTCCACCGCTGGTGAACAAATATTACCTTCTGGACCTCCAGCCGAAGTCGAGTCTCATCCGCTGGATGGTCGAGCAAGGCCACACGGTGTTCGTCGTGTCATGGATCAATCCCGGCCCGGAACTCAGCGACATGGATATGGCCGATTATATACGGCTGGGGCCCGTGGCGGCGCTCGACGCAATTGAAGCGGCGACGGGCGAGCGAACCGTCGACGCCTTCGGGTTCTGCATGGGCGGCACGTTGCTCGCGATGGCACTGGCATATCTTGCGGCCAACGGCCAAGGCGACCGCGTCGCATCGGCAACAACCATCGGCAGCCTGTTTGATTTTTCGAGCCTCGGCACCTGGGCAACCTTCACCGAGCCCGAGCAGCTTCGCGCGATGGAGCGGCACCTTCTTCAAAAGGGTTTCATGGCCGCACAGGACCTCCAGGCGCTCTTCTCGGCGGTCCGCGCGAACGACCTTATCTGGTCCTCCGTTATCAACCACTACCTCCTGGATCGCGAAGCGCCGCCGTCGGACATCCTCTACTGGTTTGCCGACGGGTCGCATTTGCCTCGAGCGTTCCTCCTCACCTACGCGCAGCAGATGCTGCGCGATAACCTTTTGAAGGAGCCGGGTGGCATGTCATTGGACGGCGTGCCGCTCGACCTCGGTCAGGTGAAGTCTCCGCTCCTCGCAATTTCTCTCAAGGATGATCACGTGTCGGCTTGGGCGGCAACTTATGAGAGTGGGAAGCTGTTCGGCGGGCCCGTCACCTTCCTGCTCGGCGGCTCCGGCCACAATGCTGGGGTGATCAACCCGCCCTCTGCCAACAAGCACGGCTTCTGGGTCCATGATGCGATGCCCGCCACGGCCGAGGAATGGCTGGCAAGCGCCGAGCGCCGCGAGGGTAGCTGGTGGCCGCATTGGCAAGGCTGGCTGAGCCAGGATGGAACCGCCGAGAAGGTAGCTGCGCGCACGCCCGGCGAGGGCAAGCTCCCTGCGATCGAGCCGGCGCCCGGCTCTTACGTGAGGATGCGGGGCTGATTCGACGGTTGAACGTGTTCAGCCGGCCGCACAGTGAATCACTTCGCTACGCTCGCGATCACGCTTGGGCTTAACCTCAATACAATCTGCTAGCTTATTCGAGCGCCGCCCATTGCCCGATACAGGTCGATGGCGGCATTCATTCTTTCCTGGAGCGAGAGCGCGCGGGCATCCTCTGCTCGGACGAGCAGCTGCTGGGCGTCGATAACAGCTCGAAGGTCGGTTGCGCCTTCAATGAATTGCAGCCGCGTGAGCCGCGCGGTGGTGCGCGCCTCCTCGACGATGCTGTTGAGCGGCCGCTGACGCGCGCGGGACTGTTCCACCGCCGTCAATGCATCCTCAGCCTCCGCCAGCGCAATAAGCAAGGATCGGCGATAAAGCTCAACGGTTTCGCGCTGTGCGGCCGTTGCTCCGGCGAGTTCGCCGCGGAGCCGTCCTCCACTAAAGATTGGCGCTAACAGGGACGCTCCCGCGGAAAGCGTTGCACCGTAGGGGCCAGTCAACCCGGCCGCTTGTCCAAGCGCGCTCGCCGTCAGCCTAAGGTTCGGCAGGAACGCGGCGCGCGCGCGTTCGACATCTCCCGAGGCGGCGCGGATCCGTGCCTCGGCCGCTTTTATGTCCGGACGCCGGACGAGGAGCTCGGCCGGCTGCACCGGGTCTAGTGAAGGCGGCGACAAGGCTCCAAGCGCGGCGCGCGGGGCCCGAAAACGCGGCGCCTCTTCCCCCACCAGCACTGAAAGTGCGTTGCGGGTCTGAATCTGCGCTTCGAGGAGACGCAGACGTTCGGCCTCGAACTGACGCACCTCGATGGCCTGCAGCCCTGTTTCTACCCTTGTGCCCGCGCCTTCACGCAGGCGCACTGCGATTATTCTTTGCAGTTCACGCGCATTGGCGAGATTTCGATCGAGAAGGGCGATCCGTTCGCCGAGCACCGCATGCTGAACGAATGCTCGGGCAACCTCGGCCTCGACAGCGAGCGCAGTCGCATCACGTTCGAATACCGCAGCCTCCAGCCGGCTGCGGGCAGCCCGCCGTTCGGCACGAGCTCCGCCGAACAAATCCGTGTCCCATGAGACGTCAAGGCCGGCAGATCCAGCGCTGAAGTCGAAGGTCGAGCCACCTCGATTGTCCGTCCGCGTAGCGTTTAAGCCCGCCGACCCAGAAACAACGGGAAGCATTGCGGCCCGGGCAACCCGGAGCTGGGCCCGCGCCTGGGCAATCCGTGCCCGGGCTGCGCCGATGTCCGCATTTGCGGTAAGAGCTCGTCTGATGAGGGCCTGAAGCTCCGCAGAAGCGAAAGCCGCGCCGAGACTTTCGGCGGAGACGGACTGCCCGGTCTTTGGCGGATTACCGGCGCGCCATTCCGACGACAAGACCTCCGGCGCGACAGCAAGCTTTACTGTGGGCGCACAGGCCTCAGCAACAAGCGCGACAAGGCATAGCCCGGGCAGGAGAAGAGCTCTATGTCCTTGCATGCGGCTCCTTTACTGGAACTAGGTAAACTATCGGCTAAGCCCTGCATTCGGTTGAGGGCGACTTAACCGACTTTTCAGGCCTTTGGGATACGGGCAGCGAGACAGCGAGGCGGAAGACGCATATAAGATGAACAGCCCATTGTTCCGGCAAGAAGTGATCGAGGCCGGGCGTGACAGGCTCGCCGGGACCGTGGTTGCTGCGACCCCACCCAAGTCCCGGCTCTATGCCACCATGGTCATGGTAGTCGCGGCCGCGATGGTCGCCATCCTCATCTTCGGCCAATATGCTTCCCGGACGCAAGTCAAGGGTATCGTCGCTTACGATGCCGGCATTGCGCGCGTGTACCCCAACGCACCGGCCGAGATCCGGCGCATTCACGTCAGCACGGGCATGAGGGTGGCGGCCGGCGATCCGCTCGTCACCGTTTCGCTCGCACAGGGTCGGGGCGGCATCGGCAGCCAGCTGGCCGAATTTGGCAGGCAGGACCAAGCACTCGAGCGCCAGCAGCAACTCGCCTCCATGCTGGGTTCAACGGGAACGGAAGCGCTTCAGCAGCAGAAAGCCAGCCTCAGCGCAGCCATTGCCTCGCTCGAGCGGCAGCGGACACTTGCCGCAAGCCAAATTGGGCTTGCCGAAGCTGCCACCCGCCGCGCCGCGCGTCTTGCCGCCGAAGGCGCCGGCAGTCTGCGCCAGGTCGAAGACAGCCGCGCCGCCGTTCTCGCCCGGCGCGCCGAGGTCGAGAGCATCAACGAACGGATCATCACCCAGCGCGAGTCGCTGCGAGCGATTGACGCCCAGGTGACGCAACGCATGATCGAGGCCAATCGCAGCCAGTCGGAGGTTGCCGCGCAACGCGCAGCGCTCGCTGAGCAGCGGGCGGCGCTTGTTCGCACCGATCAGCTGACGCTCACCGCGCCTGTCGACGGCGAAGTCGGCGACATCAGCGTGGAGGTGGGGCAAAGGGCCCGGCCGGAGACGTCGCTCGTCACAATCGTGCCGAGCGGCAGCAGGCTCGAAGTGTGGCTTTATGCCCCGTCGCGGGCGATAGGGTTCGTGCAGCCAGGTCAGGAAGTCCGACTGCTGTTCGACGCCTTCCCCTATCAGAAATATGGCCCCGGAGAGGGCATTGTCACTGCCATTTCACGCGTCCCAATCGAGGCTGCGGCGATCGATCCGGCACTCGGGATTCAGGAGCCGGTGTTCCGAGTGCGCGTCGCCCTCAATCGGGCGCCTTCGCGCGTTCCCGGCGCAGAACGCCGCCTTCGGCCGGGCATGACGCTGTCGGCCAACCTCATTCTTGAACGACGGAGCCTTTGGGAAGTGATCTTCAACCCAATAGTGGCGGCGGTTCGCACATGAGCGGTATCGACTGGCCCTGGACGCAGCGGCTCCGGCCGATGCTTCAATCGGAGGAAGCCGAGTGCGGCCTCGCCTGCGTTGCAATGGTCGCGGCCTATCACGGCCACAAGGTCAACCTGCCGGGCCTGAGGCAACGTTTCCCGACTTCCAGCAAGGGCGCGACCCTGGCCGACCTGATGGCAGTGGCCTCGGAGCTTGAACTCGCGCCAAGGGCACTGAGGCTCGATCTCGAAGAGATGGACAAGCTCCAGACGCCCGCCATCCTCCACTGGGACCTCAACCATTTCGTTGTGCTGGAGACGGCCCGTGGACGCGGCGGCGCGACCATCCTCGACCCGGCAACGGGGCGCCGGACGCTTTCCACCCGGGAGTTCAGTCGCCACTTCACCGGGGTGGCGCTGGAGCTAGCACCGACCCCGGATTTCAAGCCAGTCGAAGCGCGGACGCGGACCCGGCTGACCGACCTTTGGAGTCGGCTTACCAATTATCGCGGCGCAACCGTGCAAGTGCTGTCGCTGTCCCTGCTGCTGCAGCTGACGGCCCTGATCATGCCCTTCTTTCTGCAGCTGACGATCGACGAAGGGATCGCACAGGGCGATGAAAGCCTGCTGACCTTGCTGCTGGTCGGCTTCGGAGCGGTTTATGCGCTGAATGCCGTTACCAGATCGCTCCGGTCCTGGGTGGTGCTGACGCTCGGGCAATCGCTCTCCTACCAACTCGGCGGCAACGTCGTTCGCCACCTGTTGCGGCTGCCGCTTGCATATTTCGAACGGCGCCACGTCGGCGACCTCCTGTCGCGGATTGGATCGATCCAGCCAATCCAGGCACTCCTCAGCCAGGGCTTGGTGAACGTCCTTATCGATTCGGTGCTCGCCGTCACCACCCTCATCGTCATGGCGATCATCAGCCCGTTGCTGACGGTTTTGGTTGTGGCGACCACGCTTGCATATGTGCTGTTCAGCGCTCTCATTTTCCCGGGCCTCAGGCGGCGCAACGAGGAGGAAATCGTCGCTCGCGCCAACGAGGAGACATTCCTCATGGAATCGATGCGGGCGATGCGGGCCGTAAAGCTCCACGCGCACGAGGCGATGCGCGAAAATGGGTGGCGCAACCGTTATGCGGACGTG
>JADDQD010000167.1 GCA_016781555.1 Pseudomonadota bacterium
ATACACCGGCGGTGGGACGGATCGAGATCCACACGATCAGCGAGACGGCGGAATCGTTCGCATGCGACCGCTCAAGAACGGGCTCAAGATCCCATCTGGTGAGAGCGTCGAGCTCAAGCCGGTGCCCGTCACTTGATGCTGCTGGACCTTCGCCGTGCGCTGAGAAGCGGCGAGCAGGAGCCGGTGACGCTCCGGTTCGACCACGGAGAGCCGATGCAGATCGATTTCGCAATCCGCTCGGCCCGAAGTGCAGCGAGGGGGCGCAGCTATGAATGAGGCGGCTGGCCGGGTCCTGCGACGGACCGCTATGGTCGCCGGTGCGCTGGTCCTCGGCACGGCGGGCTGGCTGCTGGTGGCCCACGCCCCGGATGCTGCGCCCGATCCGGCGGCGAGCTACGCCAGAGCGTTCGGCGGCTCGTTCACGCTCGCTGACCCGAATGGTCGCCCGTTCGGCAGCGAACGGCTGCGGGGCAAGCCCTTCGTGATCTTCTTCGGCTTCACCCGCTGCCCAGATGTTTGCCCGACGATGCTAAGCCGCATGGCGCTGCTCCGCTCGCGCCTCGGCAATGACGGCAACAAGTTCAACATCGTCTTTGTCTCAGTCGATCCCAAAGGAGATACGCCGGAGCAGATCCGGCATTATCTCACCCTTTTCGAAACCCCGATCATTGGTTTGACCGGCACAGCGCAGCAGCTCCGAGCAGCTGAAGAGGCCTTTGCGATCTCCGCTGAGCGTGTCCCGCTCCAAAGAGGTGCCTACACCATGGATCATACGGCCAGCGTGTTCCTGATGGGCGCGAAGGGCGAGTTCGTCTCGACGATCGACTTCCACGAGAATGACGAGACGGCGCTCGCAAAGCTACGGCGCCTAGTGAATGGCTAGTGCCTCCCCAGGGCGAGTCCGGGAAAAGCGCCTCGGAGGAGAGCTGGCGCATTGCTAATTACGATCGATCGATCCCAAATAAATGTTCGCTCCTGCGGAAAGCTAACCTCCGCGTGTAGGATCGGCTTTCTGCCCAGGTCCACTCAAGCGGCAATAGGGCGGGCCTCAGTCGCCGTTGAAGGCGTGCCAGAGCAGCCAAAACGTCGTGTAGAGGAGGACCGCCGGGCCCAGAACGATGAGGAGCATCTTAAGAAGCGGCGTCTGGAGTTTGCCTCCCTGCTCCTGACGAAACGTATCGAGTTTGGAAGTAGCGCCGGGGTAGCTCACGAGCAGCTCCAATTCACTCAGAGAAAGCTTAGGAAAGATTTCGATCAGACGCTCCAGCTCGCCGCGCTGCAAATTCGGATAGCGGCGCAACAATTTCCAAGCTTCCTCGGCAAGATTTCTGTCGGGCGACGGGGAGGGAAGGCTATTTTCAGTCATCGCTGGCCGTTCACCGGCGTTTCGCCCTAGCGCCGATCGCTGGTCTGGTTCTCCGCGCTCGCTGCTTTGGGAGTGCGCGGTCCTCCGGTGCAGTGGGCTCAGGCGAGCGGTCTACGCGCGGGGGAACGAAGCTTATCTGCACGAGGCGCCAGCTCCGCTCCTCGTCTCCTGGCCAAACCTCTTTGAGGTTCACGCTCGAATCCGGAACAACGCCGGAGACTTCGGCATGAATGTAGCGACCCGTTTCCCGGAGCTTGATGAGCGCCCCCGGATAGCGGCTCTCAAGCGAGGCGATAAGCTTTCGCGCGTCGTCCGCTATTTCATTCTTGCCGAGTGCTCGGGGCGCGCCATCGACCAGTTCCGCTGTTGCCACCCTCAGCGATGTGACACCGTCATGAACGATACTCAGTGAGATGAGGCCAGCCGCCAGGGCATCGGCCCACCAATAGCCGAGCCCCACGCCAAGGACGCCTCCTATGCCCGCAAGGCCAGTCATCCAGTCCGCCCGCTGCATCATCGCGTCTGTGTCGAGAACCTCGTCCTGTAAGCGTCGTGCGATCGGTTGTTTGATGTGGCCGAGGATGACCGGGGGAATGACCGAGTAGACGAGTGCAGCCACCATCACCCAGCCGAGCCAAATGTCCCGGCCGAAGACTGAGATTGGCGCGATCGTTGGGTGCTCCTGCTTGATCAGCGTGCTGGCTGATTCGTAAAGCAGGAATGCGCCAACCGCCGTGAGTGCTACTGCGGCGATCAGGGACGCGAGGCTGTGGACCCGCTCGAAGCCGAAGGGAAACCCCGCAGTCGGTGGCTTAGCCTCGTAATGTGAGGCAACGAGGAAGACGATAGCGGGGATGAGGCTCAGTACATCCTCCACGAGCGCCGCCTTCATGGCTTGGCTTGACCCCATCACCAGCCACATCACCACGACCACCGAGCTCATCCAGGCGAGGGTCCACCATTCGAGCCGCTTGGCCCGCTTCAGGTCCGTGCGTACCTTGGGAGGGAGATTGCGGATCACGGGCGGCCTCCAAGAACCTCGGCTTCAGCGTGGAGGAGGCTGATCCATGCATTTTCGCCGTTCTTGGCGGCCGCAGAAACTACGATCTTAGTATCGCTACCGGCCTGCTTCTCAGCCGGTGGCACGAATGTGACCTGAGCTGACCAAGGAGTCTTGGCGTGAAACTCACCCAGCACGAGGTCGAGCTGGTCCTCCTCAAGTTTCAAAAGAAGGCTTTCGGCTGCTCCGCTTTCGATCGAGGCCCTCGCCCCCGCAGCCCGTTCAACCCGCTGGAGGAAAGCGATCTCCTGTTCCGAGGCGGGGGCCGATCGGGCGACGGTGCCAACCCTGAACTTTTGCTCGCTGCGTATCCGCCGGAGCGTGCCATCGGGATCTTGCGGAATGTCCGAACATCCACCGGCGAGCAGAAGGCTCAACGCTACCAATCGCATCTTCATTCCTTCAGAGGCTGTTCAATGTGCTGTGAGCGTTAGGCTGAAGAAACACGCGCTTCACGATGAGACGATGTCCTCCTGCTGATGCATCGCCCGGATCAGCGCCCAAAAAGTATCGCACCAGGTGGATCCCACGACCTTAGCAAAAGATGGTCCCAGGGTGTCCTTGAGGACAGGCACGAGAGCATCTCCGAAGCGGGAATAGTGACGCCCATCGATGCCGTGGAGCTGGTGCTCCGCACGCTGCACATCGAGGCCTTGCGGCTCCCGCCCTTCGATCAGAAGCTTCGCCTGCTCTATCAGCATGGTCACGAGTACGGCTGCTGCTTCGCCGGAGTGTTCGGGGGCTTCTTCGGCCGTTCCGGCTGCAGCCAGGCTTCGGGACATAGCTTCGATGATAGCCGCTTTCTGAGCCTCTACGGCGGTCAGTGAATGCCGCAGAGTGTTGCGGGTTTGCTCGCTTAAAATCGGGGACATGGCACGTTCCTCGTCGGCGCCTCTCCGATCGGAGAGGCCACTGTGATCTGGAGGTCGAAAGCTCCCTACGACGGTGGTCACGGGACGCGGCTGAAGTCGGGCCGCGCGAATGTGGTCAGGGAGGAGAGTTGTTACCTCGCGAGCGCGCGTTATCGCCGCTCGGAGGGGTGCAGGCGTGCCATGAGACTGCTCCCGTGCAGCCGGAACCGTTCAAAGGCGGGAAATTGCCGCATAAGAGCTAGATTAGGCTCCCTCACAGAATAATCAACCGGATCATCGCCGCCGCGCGCGAGCGGTTCTCCCTCCTGGCGGCCTTTCTAATCAGCTGCGGACTGGTGCAGGCTGCAGCCGGATAGGGTGCCCGAAGCGGAGAACTAAGCCCGGAGAGGATCCGAGGGGCAGCGTAGAGCATTAGAGGTAACCGTTCGCTCCCTTGTGCAAGCGAGAAACCTCGGGCGCTTCCCGGCCATCGAAGGCACGAGTGACGAGAACTGCGGCTTACGGAGTTGCTGAGGGGGCAGGATAGGTAAGCATGCCGTTCGCCAGTGATGCTCCTGCAGTCATACGAGCCGCCTCGGCACGGGGCCCGTCCATCAAATGGAATACTGCCTCACCCACTGCGATGAGGTGATCAGCAACAATTCGGCGGTGGCATCGCCACCAGACTGCCTCAGAGCACATCACGGCCGTGCGCCGGTGCCGGCCCAGCGTTACCAGCTCCTCGAGCGCGGTTCGGAATCCCTGAGATAAAGCGTAATCAGCGTAGTTGTGGAAGCTTCGGTTCTCCCACCACCCGTTCACCTCCGGGGGCACGTCACGTGCGCGGCTTCTGAGACCCCCTAGCGCCACAATCCGGCTGTGAGTGATCTGATACTCCGCCAGTGCGCTCGCGAGGGTGTCCTCATTGTACTGGGGGTTCGTACGCGACCGAGGCACAGTGCGGATATCGATGACCATCTCGACCTCACCAGCGCGTAGGAGATCGACGAATTCGGGAATAGCTCGCGTTGAGTGGCCGACGGTAAAGAAAGGCAGCGACATAGCTTATGGGTCACAGAGGGAGCAACGCTCGAGAGCGGCGGCCGCTTCCTCGCATCCTTCAGCGATCGTGAGGAGCGCCTCTCGAGACAGTCGGCCTGCGACCTCGCCTGATCGGCTTTTACATTCATCGGCCTTGCGCAACATATCTTCACGAGGATCGCTCCAGTCGGACCCGAGATCAGACGCGTCAAACATCTGGACCCTTACCTCACGAGTGGCCGGCGCCGGCGCTGGGATCAGCCGGTCGATCTTCATTCGGCACGACGGATTTCGGCCGTGTCCGGCGCCTGACGTTCATCGTCCCCGTGCACTTTGTCGAGATAGAGGCCGGCAAGGAGGTAGTGGGCTCTTACGGCTGCAGGATGCTCAGCCTCCTGTGCCAGCTTGATTTCAGCCTCGGCTCTTGATTCCAGGTAATCGTGGTCTTCTCGGTCCATCTCCCACCTCTGAGGTTATCGGCCCGGGCTCGGAGTTCGGCAACGCAGACAGGCGCGCTAAGGGTCTTCTTAGTAGCTGGTCGAACATCCGATGGTCCTCCGGCAGCCTGCGAGCGTGCTTCGCAAACCGCCGATCATCTACCAAAAAAGCAGCAGATCGGCAAAATGCCGGTCCCTCGCGTGCCGAGTGGTGGGCGACAAAAGGTGCGCCAAGGAAGGCCGAGCGTTCCAGACAGGTTTACCGCGACAGGATCTATGGAGCAGAGCGCCCAGGGAGAGTGAGATGGATGATGCAGCGTTCACGCTTAAGCTGAACGAACGTGACGAGGTTATCATCATTCCGGGATCGGAGAGGCTCAATCTCGGTCCGAAACAAATCGCCTGTGAAGAGATGCTGCGGTTCACTCGGAGCATCAGCATTCAACAATCTTCGGGAGGTACAACGAGCATCGGCAGAGGTCATTGAGCGCACGAGGCCCTCTTCTCGGACACTCCCGAAGGAGGGAGCGTGAGGGCTTGGATGAGACGAAATTTTTACATAAGGTCTGATGTCGCACCGGCCCAAAGGCGGAAGTTCCGGATTTGGCAAAGCCTCGGTCCCTCCGCTGACGGGCCGCGTCCATCTTGGACTTTGTCGTCAACCATCGTCGGCGAAGAAACGCGCCGGCTGCATCAGCTAAATGCGGCCCGACCGAGAGTGACAATCTCGGTTCGGCGGCAACCGCGCATAACTCGGCCCATAGCGGGAACCTCGAAGGACGTTTTCCGATCGTAGCTCGACGGAACACGCCGGCTTCGCGAGAGATTCTCATACCGGCTCAGCCCTGCGGGAGACCTGATGATGAAGGATGAAATCGCGTGGTTTCGGGATCACCACGTCGAGAACATGGAGCGCATGTTCGCCGCGGTGAGCGACCTCTATGCCGAATATTGGAACGACTTCTTCCACTTCGCGATTTTTGAGGACGACTTGGAGGATTGGGACACCGCATTCGAGCAGACCCATCGCCGCTATCTGGACGCGCTGCAAATCGGCGAACGATCCAAGGTTGTTGAGCTCGCCTGCGGGCGGGGAGGTTTTGCCGACTTTGTCGCCGCCAATAGTGGGGCAGAGGTGCTCGGCATCGACATATCGCGCTCGCAACTTTCACACGCCCAGCGTCATAAGCGACCTAATCTGCGCTTCCTCCACCACGACATCATGCGGGTCGACGAGCTTGAAGAGCGCTTTGACGCCGTGATCCTGATGGATGCCGACTGTTACCTGCCGGACAAGCGCGCAGCGGTGGACAGGATCGCGCGGGCCATGAAACCCGGGGCCCGCTTTCTCCTGATCGCCTGGTGCAAGCGCGAGGGTCTAAACGGGCTGCAGGAGGAGTTGGTCCTGCATCCGTTCATGCGCTATTGGGGCATACCCAGCCTCGAGACGCCTGCCGGCTATCGTCAGCATTTCCACACGGCTGGGCTGCGCCTCATCGAGGAGGCCGACCTCAACCATAAGACCCGGCGCAATTGGGATTTCGGCTATGAGCGCGCCATTGCCGGCATTCGCGACTTCTCGGTGGCAAAAGCGGCTCGGCTACTATGGAAGGGGCTTCCCTTGGGTAGGGACGGCATCCGGCTGATCAAGGAGCAGTTCCCCGCCGCGCTTTACATCAAGGCCGGCTTCGACACGGGATTCCTGCGCTACACTTATCTGCTGGGCGAGAAAGACTGACCTTGCGGCAGAGTGTCGTTGCCGGTTCTTGGCTACCACCATCTGCAGGGAACCTTCCCTCAAGGTCATGCATCAAAGGTTGGAGAAGTGCCGGCGTCGAGATGGAGAACGGAGGCAACATGTCGGATCGATCTCGGAACCTCTCATACTGGATTGCAAGCGGTCCGACGACCAGCTTCCCTCAGCTTGCCGGCGAAGTTGACGTCGATGTGGCGATCATCGGCGGCGGGATGGTGGGCATCACGGCCGCGCGGCTGTTGAAGGATGCGGGCCTCACCGTCGCCGTGATTGAAGCGCGGAAGGTCGGACAGGAGGTCACGGGCAAGTCAACCGCGAAGGTCACGTCCCAGCACAACCTCGTTTACGACAAGCTCAGCAAGACGTTCGGTGACGAGGGCGCCCGAACTTATGCGGAAGCGAATGAGGCGGCGATCCGGCTGATGGCCGACTTTGCCTCGCGGTACGGGATCGACTGCGATTTCGAGCCCAAGCCCGCCTACACCTATGCGCGTAGCGGCGAGCATGTCGAGGCGATCGAGCGCGAAGTGGAAGTCGCGCGGGGGCTTGGGCTTCCGGCCTCCTTCACGCGCGAGCCCGGCCTGCCGTTCCCGGTGGCGGGAGCGATCCGCTTCGACAATCAGGCGCAATTCCATCCCTGCAAATATCTGGCAGGTCTCGCCGCGAGCATCCCGGGCGATGGCTGTCACGTGTTCGAGCAGAGCAGGGCGATCGACTGGGCGCCAACCCGTGTGGTCACTTCGGGCGGCACGGTTAACGCGCGCAGGGTGATCATGGCGACGCACCTACCGCTGGGCCAGGTGGGTCTCTTCTACGCTGAAAACTATCCGCACATGCACCCGGTGATCGCCGCCAGGGTCGATCCGGCCAGGGCGCCCGACGGCATGTACATCAGCGTCGAGACGCCGCGGCATTCGGTGCGGACGCATCGGGCGGGTACTGGCGACATGTACCTCATCGTCACCGGCCCCTCGTTCAAGCACGGCCACGTGGACGAGGAACGGCAGGGCTTTGCCGAGATCGAGCGGTTCGCGGCGGAACATTTTGGAGCGCAGGCGCCCGATTATCGCTGGACCAACGAAGACTACGCCCCGATGGACGGGGCACCGTTCATCGGATGGTCCTCATCCTTTGGCGAAGGATACCTTGTGGCGACCGGCTTCAATGCCTGGGGCATCACCAACGGCACTGTCGCTGGGGTCATCCTCGCGGCTCTGGCCGCCGGACGGGATCATGAATGGGCCAGCCTCTTCGACGCGACACGGGTGAAACCGATTGCCGGCGCCAAGGAGTTCACGACGCACAATCTTGAGGTCGCGAAGGAGCTGGTCGGCGGATATGTCGCGGCCAAGCCCCATTCGTACGAGGAGCTTGCGCCCGGCGAGGCCGCCGTCCTCAAGGTCGATGGCGAAAATGTCGCCGCCTTTCGTGATGAGCAAGGGCAGCTCCATGCCGTTTCGGCAGTCTGCACCCATATGGGCTGCATCGTCGGTTGGAACGAGAATGACCGGACCTGGGATTGCCCCTGCCATGGGTCCCGCTACGAAGTGACCGGCGAGGTGATCCACGGTCCGACCTACAAGCCGCTCGAAAAGAAGGCGATCGGCTAAGCCGACAGACAGCCGACGAGACGCAGAAGAGGAATAGAGCATGGCCGCGACGACCGCCGCCGACATATTGATCGACACGCTGGTGGAATGGGGCGTCTCCGTAATCTTCGGAATGCCGGGAGACGGCATCAACGGCATTATGGAGGCGCTCAGGAGGCGGCAGGAGGATGTCCGCTTCATTCAGGTGCGGCACGAGGAGGCGGCGGCGTTCGCAGCCGTCGGATACGCCAAGTTCACCGGCCAGCTCGGCGTATGCCTCGCCACCTCTGGCCCCGGCGGCATCCATCTCCTGAACGGCATCTACGATGCTAAGCTCGACCATGTGCCCGTGCTCGCGATCACAGGACTTCAGCACCACGACCTTCTCACCACCCACACGCAGCAGGACGTCGAGCTTGACAAGCTGTTCGCCGATGCCTGCGCCTATAGCAGCCGCATCATGGGGCCGGCGCATGTCGAGAACGTCGTTGAGCTCGCCTGCCGGACCGCGCTCGCTTACCGCAAGCCGACCCACGTCACTATTCCCATCGACATCCAAAAGATGCCGCTGAAAAGGGCGAGCCGGTCCAAACGAAATGTCGCCGACCACGTGTCGAACCTGATGGCTGGGGGCGGGCACTTGCCCGACGAGCGCGAGCTGGTCCGCGCGGCCGAGATCCTGAACGAAGGAAGCAGGGTCTTCATCCTGGCCGGCCGCGGCGCGCTCGGAGCACGCGCTGAGCTGCTGAAGCTTGCCGATCGTCTTGGAGCTCCGGTCGGAATGGCGCTGCTCGGCAAAGGCACGATCCCGGATGACAGTCCCTTCGCCACCGGCGGCGTGGGCCTGCTCGGGACAAAACCCTCACAAGAGGGACTGAAGGATTGTGACACTCTTCTGATCGTTGGATCTACCTTCCCCTACATAGAATATTATCCGGAGCCCGGCCGCGCCCGCGCGGTCCAGATCGACCTCGATCCGCAGCGGATTGGCCTGCGCTATCCCGTCGAAGCGGGACTGGCCGGCGACAGTGCTCGCGTGTTGCGGGCGCTCCTGGAGCGGGTGCGGCCGAAATCCAATCGTTCATTCCTGGAGAAAGCCCAGGACGGGATGCGCAAGTGGTGCGACCTCATGGCCCAGCGCGGCACCAGAACCGACGTCCCGATGAAGCCGCAGGTGGTCGCGCACGAGCTCAGCAAGCTGCTGAGGGACGATGCGATCATCATCGCCGACACGGGAACGGTCACCGCCTGGACCGCGCG
>JADDQD010000267.1 GCA_016781555.1 Pseudomonadota bacterium
TTTGGTTTCGGGCGCCAGCCAGTCTGGCTGACGAGCGGCCGCGACATGCGTTTCGGGCGGAGCAGCCGCATAATAGGGTCTCTCCCCAACGACCTTCTTGATGTGCGCTGGACCCGAGGAAACGGATCGCGAAGCGTCTATGCGCACGCGCCAGTCGGGACCGGTTTCGAGCACTCGCCAGCCCTCCTCCCCCGTCAGCAGAAATGCTGTTCGAGCGGATATCTGCGCATGGGCAGCCGCTCGCCCGTCATTCCAAACTTGCGCCGCCAGGACGTTCCTGCCGGGTTTGAGAAACGGAGCCAGATCGATCCGGCGGGAGCGCCAGTGCGCCAAGTCGCCTCGCGCAGGACCGGCGGCGACGCGCTTGCCGTTGATGAACAGGACGTAGCGGTTATCGGCGCTAACGCGCACCGGCAGGCTTTTAGGGACATCGACCAAATGGATGTCACGCCTGAACTGGAGAACGATGGAGCTCTTGGGTTCCTTCGCCGCAACCGGGTGCGTGATCCACCGTTCGGCAGCCAGGACGGGTCCGGTGAAGCTGAGCAGGATCAGGAGAAGCGCTCCTGTGGTAACGCGCATCGCCCACATTCTCTTGTTTCCGACTGGCCATATTAGCCCCCTCACCCGAGGAACCCCACAGCGGCGAGCCGGTCCACAAAGGTCCGCGCGGGCAGCCACCGACAACCCGTCCGTCAATTCGGCCTCCGGTAGTTCCGACAATGGTGTCGCATATGAGCCTTCTGTCAGTGCAATGGCTGAACGCACACCTTACATTCACCCGGGCAGGTCGTTGCAACCGGACATTGCGGCCGTTGATGATCAGGGCCTGGGCTTGCCTCGGCGGCAACCCGGCGGCAAGGCGCGCTCATGGCCTACGACATCGATCGCATCCGCGCGGGCTTCCCGGCCCTTCAGCGCGACTTGGACGGGCAACCGATCGTCTTCTTCGACAACCCGGCGGGGACGCAGGTCCCGCGCTCGGTCGTGGAGCGGATGAAGGAGGCGATGTTCTACAAAAACGCGAACCTCGGCGGGTCTTTCGGGACTTCGGTGGCGGCGGAGCAGCTGGTCGCGGAGGCGCATTGTGCGGGCGAGCTGTTCGTGAATGCGCCGCACTCCGGTGAAGTGTTCTTCGGGCAAAGCATGACCACCCTCACCTTCGGAATGTCGCGGACCATCTGCGCCGACTTCGCACCCGGCGATGAAATCATCCTCACGCGAATGGATCATGACGCGAACGTTGCGCCTTGGCTCATGGCCGCCGAAGATCGCGGGCTGGTCGTCCGCTGGCTCGATTTTTCCGAAGAAAGTTTCGAGTTCGATTTGGGCGACCTGAGGCGCCTGGTTACCGATCGGACGCGCCTCATCGCATTCGGTTACGCCAGCAACGTCACCGGCACGATCAACGATGTTGCAGGAGCCGCCCAAATTGCTCGCGAGTGCGGGGCACAGTTGTTCGTCGACGCGGTGCAATACGCGCCGCATGGCCTGATCGACGTCGCCGCTTTGGGCTGCGACTATCTCGTCTGCTCAGCCTACAAGTTCTTCGGCCCGCATTACGGCATGCTGTGGGGTCGCCGCGACCGGCTGCAGGCTCTGCGCGCATACAAGGTCCGCGCCGTCTCCGACGAGCTTCCCGGCCGCTTCACGACCGGGACCACCAACCGGGAGCAACTCGCCGGCGTGCACGCGGCGATCGACTATCTCGCGGAGCTCGGAGCAAACTACGGCCGCCCTGCTGGACCGGACCTGCGCTCCCGGCTCGCGGCCGGCTACGAGGCCATGAAGGCCTATGAGGACGGGCTCACCCAGCGGCTGATCGAGGGGCTGCTTACGATGCCCGGCGTGCGCGTGCTCGGCATCACAGATCCCGCCAACTTGTCGCGGCGCGTGTCCACAGTCAGCTTCGTTGCCGACGGCATTTCCGCGCCGGAAATAGCATCGGCCTTGTCCCGCGAGGGCATCCAGCTGTGGGACGGGCACAATTACGCGCTGGAGATCTATCGTAAGCTCGGCCTGCTCGAGGCCGGCGGCGGCGTCCGTATCGGGCCGGTTCACTACAACACGACCCAGGAGGTTGATCGCACGCTCGAGCGGCTGGAACAGGTCATTCGCAGCTGAGCGGCTCCGCTTGTCTGAGCCTTGAAGCCCTAGACCGAGCGAGGAGGATCGATGATCAGAGAGCGACCCACACTGGCCCTGGTTGCGCACGATGAGCGCAAGGCGGCGCTCACCAACTGGTGTTGCAGGCGTTCGCCTGTGCTCGAGCGCTGCAATCTCTTCGCGACGGGCACAACCGGTGGGCTGATCCTCAAGACCCTTCCCCAGCTGGAGATCACTCGGTTGAAAAGCGGTCCTCTTGGCGGCGACCAACAGCTTGGAGCGCTGATCGCAGAGCAAAGTGTGGACGCGCTCATATTCTTTGTGGATCCGCTGTCACCCCACCCTCACGACGTTGATGTAAAGGCGCTGATCCGAATGGCTACGCTCGCCAACATCCTGTTCGCCTGCAACGAAGCAACGGCGGATGCGATCATGAACGTCGTGGCTGAGGCCGTAGGCGAACGGCCGATGCTCGCCAGCTGGAATGCGAACGACTGATGGTGCAGACGCCCGTGGCGAGGTGCTCAGGTGATTGTGGAAGGCAATGAAATGCCCAAGCGATCCATTCCAGCCAGAGCCCGGGAGCAGTGGATGAGTGTGGCCAGGGCAGCCTGAGGATCGAGGTCCAACTCACCTTCGGGTGGTTCGTAGCGTTCGATGTAAGCCCGCAACGTGGCACCCTCGGTTCCTGTCCCCGAAAGCCGGAAGACGACGCGAGCTTGCTCATCAAAGTGGAAGCAATATCCCTGGCCGCTACTCTTGGTGCGGTCGACCGGATCGGTATAGTCGAACTCGAACGCGCGCTGCAGGCGGAGGTCCGGAGCGGGATTTTGGATCTGCTTCGTCACGGCGCCAATTATCTGTTCGGCCATTGCCGAGCTTAGCCCCTCATAATCATGGCGCGTGAAGTAGTTGCGGCCGAAGCGCCTCCAGTGGGAGCGCTGAATGCTCAGCACGGATTCCCCGCTGGCGGCGAGGATGTTCAGCCAGAACAAAACTGCCCACAGCCCGTCCTTTTCCCTTACATGGTCGGAACCGGTGCCGAAGCTTTCCTCCCCGCACAGGCTGATCAGCCCGGCATCGAGCAGGTTTCCGAAGAACTTCCATCCCGTGGGTGTGCTGTAGTGCTCAATGCCGAACGCATCCGCGACCCGATCGACCGCTCCGCTCGTCACCATCGAGCGAGCAACGCCTTTAAGCCCCGACGAATAGCCAGGCACCAGGGCGGCATGAGCGGCGAGAATGGCAAGACTGTCGCCGGGCCCGACATACGTGCCTCGCCCCAGGATCATGTTACGATCCCCGTCCCCGTCGGACGCTGCGCCAAGGTCGGGCGCACCGGCACCGAACATCTCCTCGACCAACGAATGGGCGTGGACGAGGTTCGGGTCCGGGTGTGCACCGCCAAAATCCGCTAGCGGAATACCCCTGACGACAGTGCCCTCTGCCGCGCCAAGCCGCGCCTCCAGGATTTCGATCGCGTAAGGCCCGGTCACTGCGTTCATGGCATCAAATCGCATCTTGAAGCCGGATTGAAACAGTGCGCGGATTTTGTCGAAGTCGAACAGCCGCTCCATGCAGGCGGCGTAATCGGCAACGGGATCGACAATCTCGATCTCCATCGCGCCGACACTGAGGCGCCCGGTGCGGTCGAGCTCGACGTCGGGGGTGTCGGTCGTGCGGTATTCGCTGATCCGCATCGTGCAGGCGTGGATCCGCTCGGTCACGGGCTCCGGCGCCGGCCCGCCATTGGCCATGTTGTACTTGATCCCGAAATCCTCATCCGGGCCCGCAGGATTGTGACTCGCCGAGAGGATGAAGCCTCCGAAGGCGCCCCTGGTCCGAATTTGGTTGGACACCGCGGGGGTGGACAGAATGCCGCCCCGCCCGATGATCAGGCGCCCGATCCCGTTCGCCGCGCTCAATCGAATGATGGATTGCATGGCCTCCCGGTTGAAGAAGCGGCCATCGCCTCCCACGACGATCGTGGCACCAGAGGGAGGCTGAACCGCATCGAAAGTGGATTGCACGAAATTTTCGAGATAGCGCGGCTGCTGGAAGACCCGAACCTTCTTTCGAAGCCCGGATGTCCCGGGCCTTTGCCCCTCGAAAGGCGAGGTCTGCACAACTTGAACCTGCATCGTTCCTCCATTGCTTCTCGAAAGAGCGACATTCTCCCCGGGATCGTCGTCGCCCTTGCACTTATCCCCGAAGCGATCGGCTTTTCAATTATCGCCGGTGTAGATCCGGGGGGTCGGGCTGCAAGCCTCGTTTCCAATGCCGTCCCACGGCGCTTGTAGCGGCCGGTCCGGCATGAATTCGGCCGCCACTGCCGCCATCGCGGTGGCATCCTCCAAACCATAGCGGGATAGCTGGATCTGCTGATGCAGTTCGTCTTGAGGTCGATCACCGGTTGGTCAATGCACTCGCCATTCCAGCCTTCATCGCGCAGAAGGCGACCAATTCAAAGCTCCTGCTATCCGATCGAACGAAGAATGGCCGCGAGAACAGCAAGGACGAGAAAGCGCATGACGTATCTGGACGGGCAGTCTGAGGCCCTCGCATTCCTCGACGACCAATTGGACGATTGCCTCGAGAGACTGTTCGCGCTCCTGCGCGTGCCCTCGATCTCGACTGACCCTAAGTACGCGCCGGAGTGCGGTCGCGCCGCGCAGATCTTGTCAGACGAGCTCGCGAGTCTGGGCTTCAGATCACGCGTGCAGCCCACGGGCGGTCATCCGATGGTGGTCGCGCACCATGATGGCCCTGCCCCTCACATCCTGTTCTACGGTCATTATGATGTGCAGCCGGTAGACCCCGTAGAGCTGTGGCGTGGGGATCCCTTCGAGCCAAAGCTCGAACAAAGGGGAGACGGATCAAAGTTCATCAATGCCCGCGGCGCGTCCGACGACAAAGGGCAGTTGCGGACGTTCATCGAGGCGTGTCGCGCCTGGAAAGCCGTGTCGGGTGCGCTCCCTTGCCGGGTCACGATCTTCCTTGAAGGGGAAGAGGAATCCGGGTCACCCAGTCTCGAGCCATTTCTGCGCGCCCATAGCGACGAGCTCCAGGCGGATCTCGCTGTCATCTGCGACACTTCCATGTGGGACGTCGCCACACCTGCCATCACCTTCAGCCTGCGCGGCAATGTCGCTGGGGAAGTGCGGATCCACGGCCCTTCGCGCGATCTTCATTCCGGTCTCTACGGGGGTGCGGCCCGCAATCCTCTCCAGGTCCTTGCCGAAATCCTCGCATCGCTACGGGACGAGCAGGGTCGAGTGACGCTCGAGGACTTCTACGACGGCGTACGACCGATCAGTGCGGAGATGAAGGCTGCTTGGGAGAGGCTTGCGTTCGACGGGGACGCGTACCTCCGCGACGTGGGACTGCAGCGCCCTGCCGGGGAGGAGGAGTTCTCGGTCCTCGAGCAAATATGGGCTCGTCCCACCGTTGAGATAAACGGCGTATCCGGTGGCTACACCGGGGAGGGCTTCAAGACGGTGATACCTTCGGAGGCGATCGCGAAGGTGTCGTTCCGACTGGTTGGAGATCAGGACCCGAAGCGGATTTGGAGCAGCTTCGAGCGCCATGTTCGCGCTCGATTGCCCTCGGACTGCACAGCAATGTTCCGGGAGCGGGGTGGGTCGCGAGCAATCCTGCTGGATAGCGCGAGTAACGAAATGGGAGCAGTGCGCGCAGCACTCGCTTCGGAGTGGGGAGCAGAACCCGCGATGGTAGGCTCCGGGGGCTCGATTCCGGTGGTCAACGCGATCCGGGACATCCTCGGCTTGAACGCGGTGATGGTTGGCTTCGCCCTCAATGACGACAACATCCATTCGCCCAACGAAAAGTACGATCTGAGGAGCTTCCACAAGGGGGCGCGCTCTTGGGTCCGGATTCTTTCCGCGCTCGGCGCGCAAGCTCTTCCAGCTGGCGCTGAAGATCTACAGGCTGTTTAACTGCGGCTTTGAGGTGCCTCTTCGGCCGCTCAGGCAAGCTGATGATCCGACGTGGATTTCATGCTGCAATGCGAGCTGATGAGCTGTTGAGCATGACCCTCTCTATCAGCGTTGAACGTCCGGCTTTGGCTTGCGGCTACAAAAGCTGACTGTCTCCTGTCGGCCAGAAGCTGCCATTCGGGCGGTCGCCAATCAGGAACGGATCGGGGCGCGCCGCCGCAGCCGTTACAATGAAGTTTTCAGGCCTTGGGGCAACGTCTGTGTATGACCGGCTCATCAAACTCCGCGGGAAGGCCGTCGTAGGTGACCTCGAGTTCGACTTCGTCCTCGCTCAGCACCTTGATAAGGTAAGCGATCTTCTGCCCATCCCAGTCGATGAAGCTGATGCCTTTGCCGCCGGGCAGCAGGCTGTAGCCAATTAGGTTGCCTGTTGGGGTAGAGATTTTCTGGTCGGGGAGAAACTTGGGCCCATTGGCGGCCTCACAGGCGCGAGGATTGTTCGCCGGGGCCCACTCTCCTTCAAGATACTGACCTGTAAGAGAGATGTTTCCCGCAGGGGTCGCCGGGGCACCTGCACTAAGTCCAAACAGAGCTATCGCTAAAGTAGTTTGCATTCACCCCTCGAAGGCGATGAAGCTAATGAGTGGTTGGATGTTCGCCTAGTCTTTTTTACAACTTTCGTATCCTGACATTTCAGCTTTTGGCGAGCACCGTAGGGAGCCAGGAAAGCTGCTTTGGAGTCCGAGCGTGAAACCTGGTTCGCTTCTACCGATGATGGCTCTCTCTGCATGTGGTGCGGAGTCCGCCAAGGACCCCATGCCTCGCGAGCCAGTCGCTACCTCTGTCGAAAAGCAGGCGGAGCCTCTTTCCAGATCTGCAATAGTGACCTTTTGCCGCGAGGCGCAGCTGCGGTACCCCGGCGATGCCAACGCCCAACTACTAATCATCAACCGCTTCGCCGCAGACACAAGCGACGCCAAACGTGTGGCTGAGATATGTACGACTTACGCCCAAGGTGCAGCTGACGCGGTCCAGGAGCTTGCTGAGGACATTGAACGGCAACGCGCAAGAGCGAAGTAGATGCGCAGATGAATCAAGGTCTGGCGGGGCGAGGCGCGATTGCCCGCCCGGCAGCAGGTCCGAATTCGCGATCTGCTCCACCACGTGCGCAGCCGGGGATCCTGATATGGCCGCTGAGCGCCAAAATCGGCCACTCAGCTTGAGCTTCCCCTGCCTCAAAGCGGACATGTTGGAGGCCAACCAGTTTTAGGCCGCTCCACCCGATGCCTTTGACGACGCTCATCGGGGAACCTAGCGACTTGCAGCACCCTGTTCGTACGGACCCATGATGACTCCAGCCCAACTAAGCATTGCCTTCTTCCTTCAGCTCGCAGTGATCCTGATCGTGTGCCGCATCGTTGGCTGGGTTGCACGCCGGTGGCTCGGGCAACCGCAGGTGGTTGGGGAAATGATAGCTGGCGTCCTGCTCGGCCCGTCACTCTTCGGCCTGTTTGCGCCGGGGATACAGCAACTCATCTTCCCTCCGGAGTCGAAGCCCATCTTGTTCGTTGGCGCTCAGCTTGGCGTCGGTCTCTACATGTTCGTCGTTGGGCTTGGTTTCCAGCGCGAGCATTTCCGCACCAACGGACGAAGCGCCGCAGCCGTGTCCATCGCGGGCATGGCAGCTCCCTTCCTCGTTGCTGTCGCGATCACTCCTTGGTTACTCGGCGTCCCCGGCCTCTTCTCGGAAAAAACCACTGAGTTCGAAGCGACGCTTTTCATGGGCGCGGCGATTTCGATCACCGCGTTCCCAATGCTTGCCCGCATCATTCATGAGCGCGGCCTCAGTCACTCCCCGCTCGGAACCCTGTCACTGAGCGCCGGTGCGATCGACGATGCCGGCGCGTGGGCCGTGCTCGCCATCGTGCTCGGCAGCTTCGGTGAAGGCCCCGGCGTGGCAGTGAAAGCCATTGTAGGCGGGGCGTCATTCGCGCTGTTCATGGTACTTTTCGGCCCCCGTCTGCTGGCACCACTCGGCCGCTGGGCAGAGCGGGAGGGGCGCATCAGCCAGACCCTCCTCGGCATCGCTCTCATCCTCTTCATGCTGTCGGCATTCGTCATGGACTGGGTCGGCATTCACGCCGTCTTCGGTGGCTTCGTGCTCGGCGCAGTGATGCCGCGTGGCTTTTTCGCCGACGAACTCAAGAAGCTGATCGAGCCCCTTACCGTCGTGCTCCTGTTGCCCATGTTCTTTACCTTCTCCGGCCTCAACACGCAGCTAACCTTGGTCAACAACCTTCAAGTGGCCGGTGTGGCGCTGGTCATCCTCGCCACCTCCATCATTGCGAAGGGCGGCGCTTGCTGGGCGGCGGCGCGCATCACAGGGCAAGACAATCCCACTGCAATGGGAATAGGCGCGCTGATGAACGCGCGTGGCCTCATGGAACTGATCATCATCAACATCGGGCTGCAGCGCGGCATCATCGGACCAGCGCTTTTCTCGATCCTAGTGGTGATGGCTATCGTCACGACGCTGATGGCGTCTCCCGTTTTTGAACTGGTCTATGGCCGCAAGGCACGGGCGCGTGGGGAGCTGAGGGAGCTTGACGGAACAAGATCCTAAAGTGCCGGGAGGAGGAAGCGCGAAGAGCGTTAGCAAGGAGGCACTTAGCGCCAAAAGGGGCGGCTTGGCGCCAATATTGGGCGTTCGGTGGCGCTGGCGAGCTTCCCAGAAGCGGACGTTGGAGCCAAACAGGCGTCAAACGTTCTTCAAGCATGTCTTGGTTATCGCGGTCGGGGGCTAGAGTGCTTTCAAGTCAGGTGGAATCAGCTGACGGCTCGGAAAGCACGGCAAACAAAGGAAACGGGACTCGTTACCGGTTCAATCCAACCGGGGACCAGTCTAGGAGCGGAACGGCGAGCAGTCCAACGTGCGCGGCTGGATTTATCAGGGATTTGGCTGAGGGTGAATGATCGCGTGGATGAGCGTGACAGTCTGAATTTCAATTCAGCGAAAAAAGGGACGGACCGGCTGAAGCCGATCCGCCCGATCACAAACAGTTAGTCACAAGCAG
>JADDQD010000194.1 GCA_016781555.1 Pseudomonadota bacterium
CGCGAACCCGCTTAACGCGCTGGATCGCGAGCAGCGGCGCCAAATCTCGCGCCTGAAGGTTCGGATCGGTGCGCTCGACCTGTTCATGCCCGACGTGTTGAAGCCGGAGGCAGTGCGGTGGCGAACGGCGCTACGGGCCGCAGCCGGGGGCGCTGCGATGCCGGAACTGCCGCCGCCTTCGAGCGTGGTGCTGCCGACTCCCGATGACCTGCTGAAACTCCTCCTCACGCGGCTCGGCTTTCGCCCGCTCGGCCCGCAAATGCTTCGCGTCGACCTGGTGGAACGGCTCGCAAAGCATGCGTTCGAGTTTCGTGCCGGCAAGCAGGGAAGCGCCTTGGACATGGCGCTTACAACATCGCTGGGACTTCAACCGGAGGCGATTACCCGCCTGATGAAGGATATCGGCTTCCGCCAGGCATCAGTGGACGCCGAGTGGAAGTGGAAGGGCCGCGCACGCAGACGGCCTGAAGTCAGGCCGGATTCAAGCCACGCCTTCGCGGCGCTTGCAGGTTTGCGCCGTGGCTGAAGGCGGAAGTCTGCGCCTCGACAAATTTCTTTGGTTCGCGCGTATTGTGAAAACGCGCGGCCTTGCGCAGCAGCTCGCGCAGGAGGGGCGGCTGCGGCTTGCCGGACGCGTCGTCGATCGAGCCCATGCACCCGTTCGCGTTGGCGACGTGCTGAGCTTCGCGCTTCGCGGACAGGTGCGGGTGATCAAGGTGGAGGGGCTTCCCACACGGCGCGGGCCACCGGCGGAGGCAAGGCTCCTCTACAGCGAAGTGCCAGAAGGGCCGTTGACGAGTCAAGGCAGCCAAGATTAGGGCAGTCCCCCGAGGAGAAGCCGATATGACGTACGTCGTGACCGAAGCCTGCATCCGGTGCAAATACATGGATTGCGTGGAGGTTTGCCCGGTTGACTGCTTCTACGAGGGTGAGACGATGCTCGTGATCAACCCGAACGAGTGTATCGACTGCGGCGTCTGTGAGCCCGAATGTCCGGCCGAAGCCATCCTGCCTGATACGGAAACGGGACTTGAAAAGTGGCTCGAGATCAATGCCACTTATTCTGCCGAATGGCCGAACCTCACGCGTAAGCGGGAATCTCCGCCGGATGCCGACGAGCACAAGGGCGAAGAGGGCAAGTTCGACAAGTATTTCACGCCGGATCCAGGCGAGGGCGACTGATCCTGAGGCCGATCGACGTTTTTCTGCCACGGTCCGTCTGCTTCGCTAGCTTCTGGCGTTAATTTCTGTTATAGAATCTTTATCGAAGCGGGTGCGCTCCCGTACCCGCCTTTGGTGATCCACAAGAATCGCCGCGAAATCAGGTGACAAGGCTGCGTCTCATGGGGCGGATGCGGAATTGCACGTGTTGCGGCTCATTCCACGGGAAGGTCAGAATAAATGGCAGCGAAAGCGTTGAGCTTCGACGTCGGCGATTATGTCGTATACCCTAAGCACGGCGTCGGACGTGTGGTTGAACTGCAGAGCACCGACATCGCGGGCATGCAGCTGGAGCTCTATGTGCTTCGGTTTGAAAAAGAGAAGATGACGCTTCGCGTCCCCACGAACAAGGCGGAAAGCGTCGGGATGCGCAAGCTGTCGTCCGACAAGACGATGCAGGAGGCGCTCGCCACGCTGGACGGCAAGCCCAAGGTGAAGCGCACCATGTGGTCGCGCCGCGCGCAGGAATATGAAGCCAAGATCAATTCGGGCGACCTCGTGTCGATCGCCGAAGTGACTCGCGACCTGTTCCGGGCCGACGACCAGCCGGAACAGAGCTATTCCGAGCGGCAGATCTTCGAAGCCGCGTCCAGCCGACTGGCGCGCGAGCTTGCGGCAATGGAGCAGGTCGACGAACCCAAGGCGCTTCAGAAGATCCTCGACGTCCTCAACAAGGCTGCCGCGGTCTACAACAAGGACAAAACCGTCGAGAAATAACTCGAAGGTCACGAGGTCCAGGAAAGGGCGGTCCGGAAACGGGCCGCCTTTTTTGTATTGCCGCCACTCCTTCCCTTCTGTATTATGCAGGCAATACAGCAAGGGAGGCTCTAATGATCCGCGCGGCAATGATATTGGCATCCACGATCGGGCTTGCGGCGTGCAACATGGCCGCGGAGGCACAGAACGGCGTTGGACGTGGATCCGGCGCGGTAACGCAGCGAAGCTATCAGCTCCGTGGCTTCACGAGCGTATCGCTTGCTGGGCCGCACGACGTCGTGGTGGCGGTCGGGCCCGCTTACTCCGTTCGCGCCGAGGGACCAGCCGTCGTTCTTGATCGCCTGAAGGTCGAGGTAGATGGCCGTAGCCTCAAGATCGGCATGCACAAAGGGAGTTGGCGAAACCACCACATCCCCAACCGGCCGAAAACGACGATTTATGTCACCATGCCCGCGTTGGAAGCGGCGTCGATCGCCGGTTCAGGCGACATGGGGATCGACAAGGTGGAAGGCGGCCGCTTCGCGGCCTCGATCGGCGGATCGGGAGACTTGGAGGTCGCTTCGCTTCGCGTCGGTGAGGCGAGCTTCTCGATCGCGGGCTCCGGGGGCATCCGTGCTGCAGGCAGCACGAACCGATCGCGCATGTCCATCGCCGGGTCGGGCGATGTCAATCTTGAAGCACTCGAAGCGCGCACTGCGTCCGTCTCGATCGTCGGCTCAGGCGACGTTCGTGCACGAGCCATGGAGACGGCTGACGTTTCGATCATGGGCTCAGGCGACGTGAGCCTGACCGGCTCTGCCCGCTGCTCGGTAAGCAAAATGGGTTCCGGCAGCGTCCGCTGCGGCGGCTGAGGCTTATCGCGCTGTTAACCAAGTGGCGCCATTATCCTGCCCATGAGAATGATCATGCTGGCCGTGCTGGCCGCCGCCTACGCCACTTCAGCCAACGCGGCCGAGCGGCGCCACGTTGTCACCGATTTCGATCGGGTGCAGGTCGACGGTCCCTTCCGAGTGACTCTTGCCACCGGGCGCCCCAGCTCTGCCACCGTAAGCGGAAGCAGTGCGGCGGTCGAGCGCGTGTCGATCGAGGTTCAGGGGCGCACGCTTCGGGTTCGCGCAAACCGATCGGCGTGGGGAGGCTATCCGGGGGACGGGGCTGGTCCGGTGCAGATCGCGCTGTCAACCCACGAGATCCGCGGCGCTTCCGTCAGCGGCTCGGGCAGCCTCAGTATCGACAAGGCGCGGGCGATGCGGTTCGACCTCGCAGTGTCGGGCAGTGGGCGCATCGGCCTGGGCCAAATCGAGGCCGATACCCTCGTTCTCGGCCTGTTGGGTTCTGGCGCGATAGAAATCGGTGGCCGCGCGAAGGAGCTTCGTGCCACGGTTCAGGGCAACGGTGACCTTCGGGCTGAAAAGCTTTCCGTGGAGGACGCTCGCATCGTCGCTGACACCGCCGGCGCGATCAAGGTGACGGTCAGGCGCTCGGCAGAAATCACCGCGACCGGGCCGGGTGATACCCACATTCTCGGCGAAGCGGCCTGTACGGTAAAGGCGCTCGGATCAGGCGGGGTACTCTGCGGAAACTAGGGCCTGATCGGCTGAGGTGGAAGCGCTACGCGCTTCACGGATCAGGCTGATTCACGCTGATCCGATCACGAACGCATTTCCCAGGGTGTGACTTAGACCAGTGCTAGAGTCGACAGAGCGCCGAAGAGGCGTGGAGGCAGCTCCGCCAAGCCATCATCGGATCCATTGAAGTCCAACGGCGCATCGTCGGGACTGAGGTAACGCCATCCTTGGTGGGCGCGTTTGGGCCAGGCTCTGACCGGCACAAGCTCCGGGTGAAGCTGGATAATGGTCTTGCGCTCCTCGCTTTCCCCGAAGCCCAGGATCGTTTGGCGCGCCGTGATGCGGTGCTTGATGATCCAGTAGATCGAGCCGCCGACAAGCTCATCCGCACGCTTCGGACGAAACCTGGTCTGGATCGGCACGATCCCATTCGATAGGCGGCCCTCCTGGCGGCGCTTCAACGCCTCGAAGCTTGCGCAACCGACCGCCACTTTGCTGATGTTGAGAGCAGGCATGGCCGCCGATCTGCCTCAATAACGGCATCGCATCAACCAGTTAGTCAACCAGGCCGGATCCTGCCGCAAGGCCGAGGAAGACAAGAAATCCCATCGAGTCGGTGACCATGGTCACGAAGACAGAAGAGGCCACGGCCGGGTCGGCGCCGGCGCGCTCAAGAGCGAGCGGCACGAGGACGCCGGCAAGGCCGGCAATGATGATGTTCGTCAACATCGCGGCCGCGATCACGCCTCCGAGCATCGGGCTGCCGAAGAAAAGCGACACGCCAGCGCCGATGATCATGGCGATCGTCAGGCCGTTAAGTGCCGCCACTCTGATTTCGCGCGCGATGGCCCGCCAGGTGTTGGAATGGGTGAGTTGATTCATCGCGAGCGCACGCACTGTCACTGCGAGCGTCTGTGTTCCGGCATTGCCGCCGACGCCGGCTACGATCGGCATCAGGACGGCGAGCGCAACCATCTTCCCGATAGTTCCTTCGAACTGGCTGATGATGGTGGACGCAACAAGCGCAGTGAACAGATTGGCGACGAGCCAGCGGACGCGGCTCTTATAGGCATCGAATACCGGCTCGTTGATATCGCCTTCGCCGACGCCTGAAAGGAGGAGCACGTCTTCGCTGGCTTCCTCCTGGATGATGTGCACGATGTCGTCGACCGTGATCATGCCGACCAGCCGCCCCGATTGGTCCACCACCGCTGCCGAAATCAGCGCATATTTTTGAAATCGGAGCGCCACCTCCTCCTGATCCATGTCGACCGGGATCAATGTCTGCTCGCGCTGCATCACGTGCGAGACCTGGACCTGCCGCTGGGCCCTGAGGATCCAGCTCAACATACAGGTGCCTACCGGATGGTGCTGCGGATCGACGACATAGATTTCCCAAAAATCGGTCGTAAGGTCGTCGCCTGCCCGGAGATAGTCGATGACCTGACCTACCGTCCAATGCTCCGGGACGGCAATCAGGTCTCGCCGCATCAGCCGTCCAGCCGATTCCTCCGGAAAGGTGAGCGCTTCCTCGATCGCCGCGCGGTCATCCGGGTCGAGCGCTCGAAGGACTGCCCGCTGGTCGTCCTCCTCCATGTCCTCGATGATCGCGACAGCATCGTCGGTCTCGAGTTGCCCGGCGATTTGAGCCACTTCGTGCGGCTCCAGGGCGTCAATGAGATCCTCGCGCACCCAGTCGTTCATTTCGGCGAAAACGTCGCCGTCGAGCAGGTCCTGAAGAGCGGCTGCGAGCGCGCCTCGTTCGTCCCGATCGATCAGCTCGAACAAATCGGCGATGTCGGCAGGGTGGAGCGGCTCCACGAGCGCACGCGCTCCTTCGGGATCTCCCGCTTCGACGCGCTCGAGCACACGGCGGACGAATTCCGGCTTCAGGCGGTCGTCTTCGTCGAGGCGGTCTTCGGAGGTATTAGGCAAGGCGCCGGCGGGCGTCTGGAGTTGGCTGTCGCTCATCGCCCTTCCCGTTCTGAAATGTGCCTCGTTGGCCGCTCCCTATGCTGCTGACCGCCCGGTGTCGATATTTCTCGTCCGAGCTTCCTCTTTGGTTATCGAATCTACGACACACAGGGCCGTGGTAGGCGATCTTGTTTCCTTCGCGGCCGTAAAGCCCGTTCTCACTTTTTCAGGAACCGCTCTAGCGGCAGGAGGAAGCGCCCACTAAGCGGAGCGCAGCTTCACCCATTCCCCAGGAGACGCGCTTATGGCCGACGACCTCAACACCCTCGTGCTTTCTCTCGACAGCGGCGGCGATGTCGTGATCCGGCTGCGTCCGGATCTCGCGCCCGGCCACGTCGAACGGATCAAGGAGTTGGTCAACGATGGCTTCTATGACGGGGTGGTCTTCCACCGCGTCATCCCCGGCTTCATGGCCCAGGGCGGCGACCCGAGCGGCACCGGCACGGGCGGATCCGACAAGCCCGACTTGCAGGCCGAGTTCAACAGCGCGCCGCATGTGCGCGGCACCTGCTCGATGGCTCGAACCAACGCCCCCCACAGCGCGAACAGCCAGTTCTTCATCTGCTTCGACGATGCGCCCTTTCTCGACCGCCAATATACCGTCTGGGGTGAAGTCATCGAAGGCATGGAGCATGTCGACAGCTTGCCTAAGGGCGAGCCGCCGCGCAATCCGGGCAAGATCAACAAGGCGTCGCTTCGCGCCTGAGGCGGCGTGCGACCGGTTACCCTCGTCACTGGCGCTTCATCCGGGCTGGGCGCCGAGTTTGCCCGGCTGTGCGCGAGGCGCGGTGACGAGGTGGTCCTCGCCGCCAGGCGGAAGGAGCGGCTGGACGCCCTGGCGGCGGAGATCGGCAATGCCCATGTGGTGTCGATCGATCTTGCCCATGGGCAAGCGCCTCGCCAGCTCGTGTCGGAGCTAGAATGGCGGGGGCTACGTGTTGAAACCCTCATCAACAACGCAGGCTCCGGGCTGGCAGGACGGTTTGCCGACCTGCCGCTGACCCGGCAACGCGAAATGTTGGACCTGAACGTCGTGGCGCTGACCGAGCTTGCCCACCTTGTGCTCCCGGCCATGCGCGAAAAGCGGCAGGGCGCCATACTCAATGTGGCCTCCACCGGTGCATTTCAGCCCGGCCCGGGCATCGGAGTGTATTTCGCGACCAAAGCCTATGTGCTTTCGTTCACGGAGGCACTGCACCAGGAGCTGAAAGGCTCGGGCATCAAGGTGTCCGCATTGTGCCCCGGGCCCACCGCCACCGAATTTGGCGCGGTCGCAGGGGTGGCCAGCGAGCAGTTCCAAAAGTTCTCGGCGGGTGCAGCGGAGGTGGCAGCGGCCGGGCTGAAGGGACTCGGCCGCAACCAGGCGGTGATCGTCCCCGGCTTCATGAACAAGGTCAGTGCGCAGTCAAACCGCCTCATGCCGCGTGCGGCCATGCGCAGGATCGTCGCTTCGCTCAAGCTCTGATGGGACGCTCTGTTCGGGAGAACCGAAGCGGTGATGGCGGGCGCGACCGTAGTTCAAGTGTCGGAAGCGCCGGTACGCGAAGGATCAGGTCCTTGGGAGCGGACCTTCGAAGAGCCAGTCGTGGAAGATCCGGATCGGACGGCGAGACAGCGAGGAACGGCGGCAGGCGAACCAATAGCTGTAAGGACTCTCGACCTTTTCGTCGAAGAGCTGCACGAGCCGCGCGTCCGTCGATGCGGACAAATGGCTTTCCAGCATGAATGCGACGCCGAGCCCCTGCGCTGCCGCCTCCAGGATCAACTGACCGGAATCGAAATGGTCGATCGCCCCCGGCTGGAGATCCGGCATTCCGATTGCTTCGCGCCAATAGTGGAACGTCTCGGGCATGTCGCGGTGGAGGAAGATCGTCATGCCGGCGAGCTGAGCCGGGCTGCTGATCGCTTGCGGCCCCTGCTGAAACTCCCGCGATGCGATCGGTATCACTCGATTGCTGTCGATCCGCCGCGAATAAAGGTTCGGGTCGACGTCGGTGGTGATCGCGATAGCGACGTCGATGCCATCGTCCAGGCGCGCGAGCCTGTTCGCGCCTGTGTCGATATCGATGTGCAGATCCGGGTAACGAGCGCGCAGTGATGGGAGGCTGGGCATCAGACGCTGCGAAGCGAACAAGGAAGGCACCGCGAGACGGAGGCGCAGCATTTCCGCATTGCCGCTTGCGCGCTCCATTGCGAGCGCCAGTGCGTCGATGCACGGCGCAATTTCCGAAAGCAGACGCTCGCCATCGGGGTTCAGTTGAACAGATTGGTGCCGCCGCTCGAACAACGGATGGCCAACAAAGCGCTCCAAGCTCTGGATGCGCCTGCTCAGCGCGGGGGAGGATAAAGCCAGCGCTTCGGCGGCGGCCTTGACCGAGCCAAGGCGGGCGACTTGAACGAACGCCTCGATAGCGGTCAGGGGAGGCAGCCTTCGCATATCAGCCTTCCTAAACCAGCCCCCTTATTGTGCGGTGCAACCGTGCGACCGCAGCATTGTTCCACAAGGAAAACAGCCGAAACACGAGTGCATGATTTGCATCTGTAGCACATTCGTTCGCAATTGCACAACGCCATCCGGAGACCCATAAAGGTGAGGCCTTTCAGGCATCCTCTCCTAAAAACTTCACGGGCCGGTCCTTCGGGGCTGGCCCTTTTTTTGCCCGCACGGACCCTCCCAGGGGGAAGCGCCGTTCTGGTGCCGGTGCCGAACGGCTTCAGGAGAGAAGAGCAGATGGCTGATGAGGAAAAGGCGGTACGGCGGCTGCAGGTTGCAAACATGCGCCCCGGGGACAGCGGGCGTGGCATCGCCCGTCTGCCCCGATCCACCATGACCTCACTGGGCCTGGCTGAAGGCGACGTTGTTGAATTGATCGGCAAGCGGTCAACCCCGGCGCGCGCCGTCCATCCCTACCCCGAAGATGAAGGTCTCGACATCATCCGCCTCGATGGCCTGCAGCGCGCAAATGCGGAGATCGGCTCCGGCGACTTCGTAACGGTGCGCAAGGCGGATTCGAAGCCGGCTCAGCGCGTGATATTTGCGCCAGCGCAAAAAAATCTCAAACTGCAAGGCTCGGCAAGCGCGCTGAAGCGCAGCTTTGGCATGAAGCCGGTCACGTCCGGCGACGTTGTTGCAACAACGGGCCAGCAGCGGGTGCAGAGCGGCGACGTTCCCCCGGAGCTTAGGCAGATGCTGAACGCGCCGGCCTACGCCCTCCAGGAAATCCGCCTCCTCGTCATTTCAACCGTGCCCAAAGGCATCGTCCACATCGATGCCAATACGGAGGTGGAGCTCCGCCCGGAATATACGGAGGCAAAGGAGGCGCGGCGTGCGGACGTCACCTACGACGATATCGGCGGCATCGGCCCGACGATCGATCAGCTTCGCGAGATGGTCGAGCTTCCGCTCCGCTACCCCGAAATTTTTGAACGGCTCGGCGTGGATCCACCCAAGGGCGTGCTGCTCCACGGCCCACCCGGCACGGGCAAGACGCGGCTCGCGCGCGCAGTCGCAAACGAGAGCGACGCGAGCTTCTTCCACATCGCTGGGCCAGAGATCATGGGGTCCGCCTACGGCGAAAGCGAAAAAAGGCTCCGCGACATCTTCCAGGAAGCGACCGACGCA
>JADDQD010000050.1 GCA_016781555.1 Pseudomonadota bacterium
AGGGCGTGACCACGGGCACCAAAATCCTCGCGGTCAACGGCCGAGCCTATTCGGCAGATGACCTGAAAGGCGCCGTCACCGCCGCCAAGGGGGGGAAGACGCCGATCCAGCTTCTGGTGAAGAAGGGCCCCCTCTACCGCACGATCGCTCTCCCTTATTATGGCGGCCTGCGCTATCCCGTGCTTGAGAAGGTTGGCACCGGCCCCTCTTCCCTCAACGCCTTGCTCGCTCCCCATTCGTGAAGAAAGGTTCCTACATGCTTCGCAACTTCCTGCTCGCAGGCGCCGCTCTCCTTTCGGGCTGCACCACATATGCAGATGCGCCGCCGGCCTTCGAACGCGGCGCCGCCTCGGCACGCGAAAACAGCGTCGTGGGGCGCACGCGCGCTGCCATCGCGCGGATCGAGGACATCGACCGCGAGCTCAAATCCGTGATCGCCATCGATCCGACCGCGCTCGATCAGGCCCGCGCGCTTGACGGCGGCGCGGCACCGCGCGGACCGCTGTGGGGAATGCCGGTTCTCATCAAGGACAATATCGAGGTGAATGGCCCGCTGCCGACAACGGCGGGGAGCCTCGCCCTCCGCGGCAACGTCACCAATCGCGACGCTCCGCTCGTGGCGCGGCTTCGCCAGGCCGGCGCCGTGATCCTCGGCAAAACGAACCTTTCGGAATGGGCGAACTTCCGATCGAGCGACTCCATTTCCGGCTGGAGCGCTGTTGGCGGCCAGACGCGCAATGCCCACGCGCTCAACCGCAATGCCTGCGGTTCCAGCACAGGGAGCGGGGTCGCCGTCGCGGCCGGGCTCGCGCCGGCAGCGATCGGCACGGAGACGAACGGCTCGATCACTTGCCCCGCGTCGGTCAATGGCATTGTCGGTTTCAAGCCGACTGTTGGCCTCGTCAGCCGCACGCACGTAATCCCAATCAGCCACAGCCAAGATACGCCAGGGCCGATGACACGCACCGTCCGCGAGGCGGCCATGGTGCTGACGGCGATCGCCGGGAGTGACTCCGCCGATCCCGCTACCAGGGAAGCCGATGCGCGGAAGACGGATTATGCAACCGCCCTCTCGCCCCACTCGCTGCGCGGCCGCCGGATCGGCGTAATGCGCTTTGCCACGGGGTTCGGCACCAAGGATGCATTCGAAGAGGCGCTTCAGACGCTGCGCGCCCAAGGCGCGGTGCTGGTCGACATCGACAAGTTCGAAGGCCGTGGGCAGATCGGGAGCGAATCTTACAAGGTGCTGTTGAGCGAATTCAAGGCGGACTTGAACGCATATCTCGCGACCACGCCGCCAAGCGTCAGAACACGCACGCTGGCCGACCTCATCGCCTTCAACGCTGCCAATGCGCAAACCGAAATGCCGCTGTTCGGCCAGGACATTTTCGAAGGGTCGCAAAAAACCAAAGGGCTGGACGATCCCGAATATAAAAAGGCGCGCGCCACCTCGTTCCGAATGGCGGGTCCAGAGGGGATTGATCGAATGCTGAAGCAGCACAATGTTGTTGCCCTGGTCGGCCCGACCGTTGCGCCGGCATGGCTGATCGATGCGGTGCACGGGGACCAATATCCTGGCGGCGGTGCCGGCGGACTTGCGGCAGTGGCCGGCTATCCGCACCTGACCGTGCCGATGGGGCACGTGCGCGGGATGCCGGTTGGGCTGAGCTTCATCGGCCCGAAATGGTCCGACGCTTTGATCTTGTCGCTGGGCTATGGTTATGAGCAAGCCTCCCAAAAGCGGCTTGATCCCCGCTTTGTTCGCTCGGTCGAAGAAAGTCCGGAAGTGCAACGCGCATTCCAGGGCGCGGCGCGTTAATCGCGCCCCACCTGTCGCAAGTTTAGAGCGCGGTGAGCCTCAGGCCTATGATGCAGGCGATGAGGCCCAGCAGCAGCAGGATGCGGGCAGAATTGACCGGCTCGCCGAACCACCCGATGCCAACGAGCACCGTGCCGGCGGCACCGATGCCGGTCCAGACGGCGTAAGCGGTTCCCATGGGGATGGTGCGGGAAGCAACCGCCAAAAGGCCCATGGACAGCGTTACGGAGACGAGAAAGCCGAGCGTCCAGGGCACGTTCCTGAAGCCTTCGACGAAACGAAGGCAGGTGGTGAAGCCGATTTCGAACAAGCCGCCAAGAAAGAGCAAAAACCAGGCCAAAGCTGAGCTCACGGCGCTGCCTCAGCGGCTGGAGCGGGATGCGCTGGAGTGCGGGCGGCCAAGGTGCAACCGGCGACGATCAGGGTGGCGCCAACCAGTGTCGAGGCCGCGAGCTCTTCACCGAAGATGACCAGGCCGAACAAGGCCGCCCAAATGAGCGCCGTATATTCCACGGCGGCGAGCCGGTGCGCCTCGGCGCGAGCGTAAGACCAGGCAAGCAGCATGAGTGACACCAAGGCCAGAGCGGCGGCGAAGGCGAGGTTCGGCCAGTGCTCCGATGCCGGAAGTATCGCGATGAAAGGAGCACCCAAGCCGAGCACCCCGCCGATAACCAGATACTGGTAGAAAGCGATCTCGATTGGCTTTGCAACCAATGCCTGCTGGCGCATCAGAACGATGTTGTAGGCGTAAAGGGTAGCCGATGTCAGTACGGAGGCTGCGCCCCAGATGTCCCGATCACCAGGCGTGCCGACGCGCGCGCCGATGATCACCAGCACACCTGCAAAGCCGATCAGCGACGCAAGGATGGCCCGGCGGCCGACCGGCTCACCGAGCAGCACGGCGGCCAGATATAGCGACATCAGCGGGGCTACGAATGTCAGGGCGACGGCTTCGGCCAGCGGCATGCGGGCAATGCCCCAGAAGAAGGTGAGCGCCATCACCGCGCCAACGAGCCCGCGGATGATGTGGAAGCGCATAGCCTCGGCAGAGGGACGGGGCGCACGGGCAACAAAATAAAGAAACGAGCTCAGCACCAGGCCTATCAGCATGCGCCAGAACACCGCGTTGTAAGCGCCGATCGCCAGCGACAGCCCCTTCATCACAGCGTCCATCGCTGCGAAAAGGGCAATGCCCAACGTCGCCACTGCGAACGGGGCTGTGTTGGGCGGGTGAACGCGCGAAACCATAGCGTGCCTTAGAGCGATTCATAGTCAAGTGGAATCACCTGGCGGCTCGGAACATCATGGCAAACCGGGAGACGCTGGACGGCTGATGCAGCTACCCTGCCGCAGCAAGTGTTTATCCCGCGGCTTCCTGCACTTGACCCGCTTCGATCTCCGCGGCTTTGGCTTCGACGAGACGGACAATGTGGTCGACCATGTCATCGTCGCGAACGTGGTGGTCGGTCACTCCAGACAGAAACACCATGTGCTTTCCGTTGCCGCCGCCAGTGATGCCGATGTCGGTCTCGCGCGCCTCGCCGGGGCCGTTGACGACGCAGCCCAGTACCGACAGCGACATCGGGGTGCGGATGTGGGCCAGCCGTTCCTCGAGCGTCTGCACGGTGCGGATGACGTCGAACCCCTGCCGCGCGCAAGAAGGGCAGGAGACCACGCGGACGCCGCGGTTCCGGATGCCGAGACCTTTGAGGATTTCAAAGCCGACCCGGACTTCCTCCTCGGGCTCGGCTGAAAGCGAGACACGGATCGTGTCGCCGATCCCGTACCAGAGCAAAGAGCCGATGCCGATCGCGCTTTTGACCGTGCCCCCGCGGAGCCCCCCGGCCTCGGTAATCCCGAGGTGGAGCGGGCAATCGACCGCTTCAGCCAGCTGCTGGTAGGCGGCAACGGCAAGGAACACGTCGCTTGCCTTCACGGCCACCTTATAATCCCGGAAATCCTGGTCCTCGAGCAGCCGGATGTGGTCGAGCGCGCTCTCGACCAGCGCCTCCGGACAGGGCTCGCCATATTTTTCGAGGAGGTCCCGCTCCAGGCTTCCCGCGTTGACGCCGATGCGGATGGCACATCCGTTTGCTTTTGCGGCACGAACAACTTCGCCCACCCGCGCTTCGGACCCGATATTGCCGGGATTGATGCGCAGGCACGCCGCACCCGCATCTGCCGCTTCCAAGGCTCGCTTGTAGTGGAAATGAATGTCGGCAACGATCGGCACCTGCGCCGCACGCACGATCTCCTTCAGCGCCGCTGTCGAAGCTTCGTCCGGACAAGAAACGCGGATGATATCGGCGCCGGCTTCCTCGCAGCGGCGGATCTGATCAATCGTTGCCTTGGCGTCGGCGGTAATTGTGTTGGTCATCGTCTGCACGGTAACCGGCGCGCCTCCGCCCACCGGAACGGAGCCGACCATGATCTGGCGAGATTGGCGGCGCTCGATATCGCGCCAAGGACGAACGGACATGAAACCCATATAGGACGTGGAGCTGGCGAGCGAAAGCGGGCCCGCGCCTGCTAAACTATCCCAGGCGCGCGGCCCGTGGCGCCGAACACGACCGACCAAATCTGCTGCACGTTTATCCTCCTTTCGTTGGCCGCTGGCGGCTCCACCCCTTTGTGGCTATGCGCGCTCCGGTCAGCGCGTTCGAACCCTGCAGGAGCCCCCAATTGCCCACTCATGACTGGAAGCTCGTGATCCATGGCGGTGCGGGCATAATCGAACGGGACAGCCTTGGGCGTGAGGAGGAGCAGAATATCCGTGCTGCCCTTCAACATGCGCTAGACACTGGCGCGAGCATTCTCGCCACGGGAGGCAGCGCCCTCGAAGCTGTTGAAGCGACCGTGAAGGAGTTGGAGGACGATCCGCATTTCAATGCCGGTCGCGGCGCGGTGTTCACCTATCAGGGCTCGAGCGAACTCGACGCTGCCATCATGGACGGGAACGGGCGCCGCTCAGGCGCCGTTGCGGGCGCCACGGCCACGAAGAACCCGGTTACGCTCGCCCGCGCCGTCATGGAGCAGAGCCCGCACGTGATGCTGAGCGGCGCCGGAGCGGACGAATTCTCGCGCCAGCAGGATCTTGAACAAGCGGAACCCGAATGGTTTGCCATCCCCGAGCGGCAGCGCCAGCTTGAGGAGATGAAGCAGAGCGGCGGCTGGTTCGATATCGACATGAAATACGGCACGGTCGGCGCAGTGGCGCTCGACGGCCAAGGCCACGTTGCCGCAGCGACGTCGACCGGCGGCATCACCGGCAAGCGCTGGGGTCGAATTGGGGATAGCCCCATCATTGGCGCGGGCACCTACGCAGATGATCGCGCCGGGGCGGTCTCGGCAACGGGGTCTGGCGAGTTCTTCATCCGCGCCAGCGCAGCCCACGAAATCTGCGCGCGCATGCGTCTGCTGGGTGAAAGCGCTGCTCAAGCCGCCGACGCCGTGATCGCAGATGTCGGCGCGCTGGGCGGGAATGGAGGCGTGATTGTCGTATCGGCCGCAGGCGAAGCGGTGTGGTCGTTCAACAGTTCCGGAATGTATCGGGGCAAGGCTTCCGCCGAAGGAAGCGTCGTCGCCATTTACGGCGACGAGTGAGCCGCGCCGTGTCTCCCAACGAGCGCCCATGAAGCAGCGCTTGCTCCTCCTCGTTGCGCTGTTCCTGGCGCATTCTCCGGCCGCCGCATGGTGGGAATATGGCCACTACACGGTTGCGCGGGTGGCGGAGCGCAGCGTCGAGGCTTCTACGCGAGTGGCAATTCGGCGCCTAATCAGCAGATCGGCGTTGCTCGAGACGCCCGTTTGCCCCGTCCGTACCCTGGAGGACGCAAGCTACTGGCCCGATTGTATCAAGCCGATGGGCGACCGCTTCAGCTACAGCTTCCCGTGGCACTACCAGAACGTGGATATTTGCAAGCCGTTCGACCTTGCGAGCGCCTGCCGCGACGGCAATTGCGTGTCAGCACAGATCGAACGCAACACGAAGCTTCTCGCGGACAAGAGCCTTCCGGCGCGTGAGCGGTTGATGGCGCTCGCATTCCTCACGCATTTCATGGGCGACCTTCACATGCCGCTCCACGCGGGTGATCGCGGCGACCGCGGCGGCAATGACTTCAAGGCCAGCTACGGGGTCATTGCGGGGCGGGCGAACCTCCACTCGATCTGGGATGGCTGGATCGCGGAGCGCGGGATCTCGACACCGCCTGGCGACGCAGAAGGGATCCTCGCCGGCTTGGGTGTCGCCGACCAAGACGAAATGCGCGGCGGCTCCGTGACGGATTGGAGCCGCGAGGCGTGGGAGGCGAGCCGCGAGTTCGCATATGGCAGCGTGATGGAAGATCCGTGCGGGCCGCTGCCGGCGGCGCGTCCGGTGATCGGCGAAGCGACGACCCAGCGGCTGATCCCAATTGTCCGCAGACAGATCGCCCGGGGTGGAGTGCGGCTCGCGCGGCTGCTGGACGAAGCTCTAGGATAGATCCCCCCCTCCCCCCGCACCCCGGTTTGGGGAGGATCTTCATCACCTACTGCGGCAACACCGTCACTGCACGCCGGTTTTGGGCCCAAGCGCTTTCATCGGGCCCTTCGGCGACCGGCCGTTCCTTGCCCCAGCTGATCACGTTCATCCGCGACGGATCGATGCCTCGGCCCTGGAGATAGTTCTTGGCCGCATTCGCGCGACGGTCCCCGAGCGCCAGATTATATTCGCGAGTGCCGCGCTCGTCCGCATGGCCCTCGATCGTTACGCGCACCGTAGCGTTCCGCTGCAGCCACGCTGCCTGCGTGTCGAGAATTGCCCGGTCCTCGGCATCGACCGAATAACTGTCCGTTTCGAAATAAACCCGGTCGGCAGCTACGCTCTGCATGAAGTCGGCGCGGGATCCCGGAAGCGCAGCCTGGCCAACGCCGCCCGCACCTGCACCTGCACCTGCGCCTGCCTCCGCTCCTGCACCCGCGGCTCCCGCATCGCTGCCGATCGGCGGCGGCGGCAGATCCGCGGGCTTCTTCTTCGCGCAGCCGGCAGTCAGCGCAAGCGCGGCGGCAACTGCCACGGTCGACAGGGTGTTTCTGTTCATCATCTTCTCCTTACGTCTTAATAGGCATCAGGGCAGCAGCGGCCCCCAGGTTGGATCCGAGCCGTCAAGCGGCGTAGGGATCCGGCGCTCGTTGACGCCGGTGAGATCGACCTGCCACACGTTGGACCTGCCGCCCCGGCCTTGGCTGGTGCGGAAGAACTGGATCACGCGCCCGTTGGGGGACCAGGTCGGCGCCTCATCCTGCCAGCTGTTGGTGAGAAGGCGCTCGCCGCCGCCGTCGGGCGTCATCACCCCCACCCGGAAATTGCCCGCGACCTTGGTAAAGGCGATGAGGTCACCGCGCGGACTCCATTCGGGCGTGGCGTAGCGACCGCCACCGAAGCTTATGCGGCGCTGGTCGGACCCATCCGCGTTCATCACGTAAAGCTGCTGGGTTCCCGAACGATCGCTCTCGAAAACAATCCTGGACCCATCCGGCGAATAGCTGCCCCCGACATCGATGCCGGGCGTGTTGGTCAAACGCTGCGAAGGGCCGCCGTTCACCGAAACGCGGTAGATGTCGGTGTTGCCGTTCACCGACATCGAGTAAAGGATCCACTGGCCGTTGGGCGAAAATCGGGGAGCGAAGGTCTGGTTCGCGCTCTCCGTTACCACGCGCTGCCGGCCGGTTCCGATGTCGTAAATGTAGATACGCGGCCGGTTCTCAACATAGCTCAGATAAACGATCTGCTTGTAATCGGGCGAGAAGCGCGGCGTCAGCACGGTCGACTGGCCGTTGGTGAGGAAGCGATGGTTAGCCCCGTCCGAATCCATGATGGCAAGCCGTTTGACGCGCCGCTCCTTGGGGCCGGATTCGGCGATGTAGGCAATGCGACTATCAAAGAATGGGCTTTCGCCCGACAGGCGCGCGTAAATGGCATCAGCGCATTTGTGCGCGGCGCGGCGCCAATCCCGCGGCTCGACCACATAGCCCTGGCGCGTAAGTTCCGACTTCAGAGCGACGTCATAAAGATAACAGCCCACGGTCAGCTTGCCGTCCGCGTTGGCCTGCACGAAACCCTGGACAAGGGCCGCAGCCCCGGTTGTGGGCCAGTAGTCGAAAGCAGGCGCAGTGACTTCCGGATAGGGCACGGCTCGAAGGCCGCCCGGGCCAACAGGCTTGAAGAGGCCGCTGCCGCGGAGGTCGGAAGCAACGACCTCGGCCACCTGACGACCGAGAGCCTCCGTGGTACCCGCGGGCGTCGGAGCGGTTTGCGGCGTCGGCATGCTCGGCACGGCGATCACGAGATCGTTCTCGCTCTCGTCGGTCACGTCCACGCTGATTTGCGCCGCTGCGGGTTGAAACGCGAGCGCCGCCGCAGCCGCGAGGCCGCCGATGAAGAATTTCAGGTTGATCATTGCGAAAGCCTTCTGTCGAACGTCGGCCTGATAACTTTCCAGGCGTCATGAAAATCGGGTGGCAGCCTGAATGGAGCTGCGAGGCGAACGGCGCGGACGGCCTGTTCCTGATGAAGCTTCACTTGCGAGCGATTGCTTGGCGTTTCGCCAGAGGTCCTCACTTCGCCGATGCTGGCAACCGCTCCGTTGGGCGCGAGCGTGACGGTCACCCGGGTTCGCAGAAGTTCGACATCCGCACCCGTTGGTGCCTTCCAATGGGGCTTGAGCTGCCGGCGAATCTCGGCGCCGAGTGAAGCCTGCACAGCAGCGCTCGCAACCTTGGCGGGGGGTGTGGTGGAGCGGCTTTCCGTGTCGCGATCGCTGATTCCAGCAAGAAGCCCGCTCAGCCTTCCCGTAGGTCGCGCAACCGCCTTGGCATTCGCCTGGCTCTGCTGGGCCGCGGGAGCTTTGCTCGCGGACGATTTCTGCGACGACGACTTTTGGGGAGCTGACCTCTCGGCAGAAGGCCTTTGAGGCGTGGCTTTGGGCTGAGCCGGACTTGGCTTCGTCGACTGCGGCCGCTCGGCTTTGGGCTGCGGCTTCGGCTTCGTCGATTGCGGCACAGGCTTGGCCGGCTGCTGTCGTGGAGCGGTCGCTTGCGGCACCGGCTTTGGCGGCTGCGCACGCTGCACTGGCGCCGGAGTCGGGGCTGGCGGTGGCG
>JADDQD010000166.1 GCA_016781555.1 Pseudomonadota bacterium
AGGGGCCTTTTCGCGCAGTTCCGCTCTTTGAAGGTGAGCAAAGCGAGGCCGCATTGCGGCTCGCGCGCCTGGCGGGGCTCCTTCCAGCGTTGTTCATGGGGGGGAATGCACCCGAGGCGATCAAGGTTTCTGTCGGCGAGATCATGGCCGCCGCGCAATCGGCGCATCTTCGGGTCGCTTCGCGCGCGAAGCTACCGACGCGCTTCGCTGAAAAAGGGGAGATCGTGGCCTTCCGATCCGAAGGAGACGCTGCGGAACATGTCGCGCTGCTGATCGGGAGTCCAAATGGCGAGCTGCCCTTGGTGCGCCTCCACAGCGAGTGTTTGACCGGCGATGTGCTCAGTTCTTTGAAGTGCGACTGCGGCCCTCAGCTGGACGACGCACTCGCAGCGATCGCCAGCTCCGGCTGGGGCATATTGCTGTACCTGAGGCAGGAAGGCCGCGGGATCGGCCTTGTCAACAAATTGCGCGCTTACTCGCTGCAGGATGAAGGATTCGACACGGTCGATGCGAACGCACGGCTTGGATTCGGCGATGATGAACGCGATTTCAGCGTCGCGGCACGCATGCTGCAGCTCCTGTCGCAAACACGCGTGCGGCTCCTCACCAACAACCCTCGCAAGGTTGCCGGCCTGGAGGCGGAAGGCATCGAAGTGCACCAGCGCATGCCGCTGCAGTCGCGCCTCAACCCTCACAACGAAGGCTATCTCGATACCAAGCGGCGCCGAAGCGGCCATCAGCTTTAGAGTGCTTTCCAGGGCCTGATCGGCTGAGTGGAAACGCGAAGCGCTTCCGCCGAAGGCGTGAATCAGGCCCTTTTCCTATGGTGAAGGTGGAATCACCTGGCGGCTCCGAGAGCACGACGATCAAAGGTAAAGTAGACTTGCTGCCGGTTCAGCATGAACGGCAACAAGCCTAGCCAAGTAGGGCTGCAACCTCGTCGAAGCTGCGGGCGATGTGGTGCGCGCCGAGCGCTCTCAGCCGGTCGTCATGGCCGATGCCGCAATGGCTGCCCGCACACAGCCCGACAACTTCGGCACCCGATGCCACCGCAGCGGCGACGCCGACTGGCGAGTCTTCGATGATCACGGTGCGGAGAATGTCGACGCCGAGCACCCCGGCGGCATGAAGATAGATGTCGGGCGCCGGCTTGCCGCGTGCGACATGCTCCCGGCCACTGAAGATGTTCGGCTCGAACTGGCTCCGAAGACCAAGATGGTCGAGGTGTCTCCTGATCCAGTCTGTTGAACTGGAAGACGCGATTGCACGCGGCAGACCGCTCGGAAGGCCGCGGATGAATGCAACCGCGCCGACCACCGCCTCCAGCCCTTGCGCGAGCACGCGCGCATCCTCCTCAGCACGCGCGGCGTGGAAGTCCTCGGGCAGTGGCCGGCCGATCCAAGCCTCGATCGCGGCGATAAAGGCGCCGCTACTCAGCCCCATGAAGAGCTCCATCGACTGCTCGGGAGTGGTCGGGTGACCAATGCCGGTGAGATACTCGGCAATCTGCTTGTTCCCGGCATATTCGCTTTCCAGCAACACGCCGTCAAAGTCGAAGATGATCGCGTCGTACTTCACTGGGCCTCCGAGGCGGCACCGCGGGAGGCGACCTCGCTCTCCATGCGATCAGCTCCGCTGACCGAACAAAGCGCTTCCCACGCGAACATGCGTGGCGCCGATCATCACTGCAGTTTCAAAATCGGCCGACATTCCCATGCTCAGTTCACCAAGCCCGTGTCGGCGCACGAGCTTCGCCAGCAGGGAAAAGTAAGGCGCGGGCTCCCGCTCCGCCGGCGGGATGCACATAAGGCCTGTGACGGGAAGGCCACCCGCGCGTGCAGTCTCTAGAAGTTGGGGAAGATCCGCCGTTGCGCACCCTCCTTTTTGCGGCTCGTCACCGATGTTGACCTGCACCAAGCAGCGCGGTCGGCGGTCGGTTTTCACCAAGGCCTTGGACAGAGCCGAAACGAGCGAGGGTCGGTCAACGGAGTGGATGCAATCGAACAAAGCCACTGCTTCCTCGGCTTTGTTGGATTGCAGCTGCCCGATCAGGTGGAGCTCAACACCTTCATGGCTCGCACGAAGCTCGGGCCATTTCGCCTCCGCCTCCTGGACTCGGTTCTCGCCGAAGACGCGGTGCCCGGCTTCAAGAAGGGGACGAATTGCATCGGATCCGTGCGTCTTGGAGACAGCGATCAGCGTCACCTCCGCCGCCGAGCGCCTGGCAAGGGCCGCGGCTCGCGCGACCGCCGCTTTGACCGTCTCCAGCCGCTCCGCAGGGGATGATTGGCTCATCGGGGCTGCTATAGGAACAGGAATGGATCGCCGCCAGCCTCTGCCTCGCCTCTGGCTCATGACCGACGAGCGTCAGGGAGATGGCCTTTGGGAGTCGCTTGAACAGCTGCCCCGCGGGTCCGGGGTGGTCTTCCGCCACTATTCGCTGGCGCTGGAAGAGCGCCGCGCCTGGTTCGAAAAGGTCAGGGGTGTTGGACGGAGGCACGGCTTGCTGGTCCTTCTCGCCGGTCCGCCAAGCCTGGCGCGCGCCTGGAAGGCTGCCGGGAGCCACGGCCGCTGCGTGCGGCGCTCACCCGCGCTGGTGTTAAGCGCGCCGGTTCATAGCCTTCGGGAGATTCGAACCGCCGAGCGCTCCCGCGCCGATCTCCTTTTCCTGTCGCCAGTTTTCCCGACGCGCTCACATCCGGGTGCGAGAAGCCTGGGCCGAGCACAGTTCACGCTGCTCGCGCGCCAGACACGGCTGCCGGTGATTGCTCTGGGCGGCGTCAACGCGGAGCGTGCGCGCACGCTGAGGGGATCTTACGGCTGGGCTGCGATAGACGCACTGTCAGCCTAGCCGCGTGGCTGCGGCATTTGATCATCCGGAATTCCATTCCGGTCTGTTCGGGAAGTGCTTAGAAGCGGAAAGCGGTGCCGACGAAAACGGCCTGGCTGTCGCGGCGCTCGTCGGCAAGCTGCTCGAGCCGGTCGCGCTGGATCTTGTACTTGACGCCCCCGGTGACATCGAGATTGCGGGCGATCCGGTAGGAGCCGCCGACGCCCAGCGAATAACTGTTTTCCTGTGGCACGATCCTGAGCTGGCTGATCTCGCTCCGCTCCGCCTCGACCTGAAGACGGCCAGTGAACTTCTTGCCGGCATAACTGAGCCCAACTTCCGCCGCTTCGCGCCCGCCAGGGACGGGGCCGCCTTCAACCTTGGCCACATCCGCGGAAAGTGCAAAACGCTTCCAGCCGACGGCGGCCCCCAGGTTGTAGGCGGTGGGCGTGACGGCGGTAACCGGCGTGGCCGAAGTTTCGGCCAGAGCACGAACCGCTTGCGCCGGAGTTGCGGCACGGGCGCGAACCGCGACCTTCACAGCCTTGCTTTTGTCCGGCGAGGCCGAAGATGGAGTGAAGCGGAACGAGCCAAGCTGCAGCCCTCGCCGCGCAAACTCCGCGGCGAGCCGCGGATCAGCAACGGCAGGCGTCAGGCCAGCGGCTGTGAACGAGGGCGCTGGTCGCCCCCGCTTCGCTTTCTGAGGCTGGCCCGAAGCAGCAAGCGCAGGAGTCAGGACGAGCGCAAGCCCGGCTAACGCCGCGCCCCCGATCGCACTGATGCATAGCTGCTTCATAGCGTCCCTCGACTCCTCTTAAGTCCCGCATGTAATATGAGTTCCGCCGCTAGACCAGTAAACTGCTCCGGGCTGTGGCGAATCGGACCGCATTGTTGCATCTTTTCCACAGCACCCCGTCGCTGGCGCCGTTCGGATGGGATCGAAGAGGGTGAAGGCAGCCCAGAGACAGCTTGCCGCATGCGCCCCGATATCTATAACGACAGCCAATCTGTTTTCATTTTTCCAAGGATTTCCCATGGGCCGCGCTGTTTCCTCTGTCTTGGCCTTAGCCTGCGCCGTTGCACTGTCCGGCTGCGAATTCGTTCGGAACGACATCAACAGGACGCTCGGCCGCGCACCCGCAACTGACGCCAGATCCGCCGATCTGGCCGCAGCCCAAGTGACCACGATCGGCGTCAACAGCTACTTGTGGCGGGCGGCACTCGATACACTTTCGTTCGCCCCCCTTGCGCAGACTGATTCCGCCGGCGGCGTCATTGTCACCGACTGGTACGTCAACCCGAACTCGCCCGGTGAGCGCGTGAAAGTGACTGCCACCATCCTGGATGCCAACCTCAGGGCCGATGCGTTGCGCGTTGCGGCCTCGCGGCAAGTGCTTACGGGCGGGCAGTGGATCGAAGCACCGGTCGCCGCCGCGACCGTGCAGCGGCTCGAGGAGATCATCCTCACCCGCGCGCGCGATCTTCGCCGAAACGCGATCGCCGGCTAAGCGAGCGTCATCCACATGGCTGCGCGCTTCAATCCTCTGACAGCCGACGCGCACTGGCAGAAAGTCTGGGAGGAGCGGGGCTCCTTCCACGCTTCCACTGCGTCTTCAAAGCCCAAGAGCTACGTGCTGGAGATGTTCCCCTACCCATCGGGGCGCATCCACATGGGACATGTTCGCAATTACACCATGGGTGACGTTCTCGCCCGCTATCGCCGGATGAAGGGCTTCGAGGTGCTTCACCCGATGGGGTGGGACGCCTTCGGGATGCCGGCCGAAAATGCAGCGATGGAAAAGAAGGTCCACCCCGGCGCGTGGACTTGGGCTAATATCGCCACAATGCGCGCACAATTGAAGCGGCTTGGCTTTGCCTTGGACTGGAGCCGGGAGTTCGCCACTTGCGATCCTTCTTATTATGGCCACGAGCAGGCGCTGTTCCTTGACCTTTGGGAAGCGGGGCTCGTCTATCGCAAGCAGAGCGAGGTCAACTGGGACCCCGTCGACATGACCGTGCTCGCCAACGAGCAGGTGATCGATGGCCGCGGGTGGCGCTCGGGCGCGCTTGTTGAACGCCGCAAGCTCAATCAGTGGTTCTTGAAAATCACCCAATTCGGCGAGGAACTGCTGGACGGTCTCGCCACGCTCGACCAGTGGCCCGACAAAGTTCGGCTGATGCAGGAAAACTGGATCGGGAAGAGCCAAGGCCTGCGCTTCCGCTTCAAGCTTGAGCGACCTGCGGCCGGGATGACGGAGCTCGACGTGTTCACGACGCGTCCCGACACGATTTTCGGCACCAGCTTTGCTGCGTTATCGCCCGATCACCCGATTGCGTTGGAGCTCGCCGAGCAGAACGAGGCCGCTGCCGCGTTCATCGCAGAGTGCAAGGCCGGCGGAACCAGCGCAGCCCAGGTGGAGACGGCGGAGAAAAAGGGCTTCGACACCGGCCTCAAGGTCATCCATCCGCTCGATCCGGAGTGGAAGCTTCCCGTGTTCATCGCGAACTTCGTGCTGATCGAATATGGGACCGGCGCAATCTTCGGCGTTCCCGGGCACGATCAGCGAGATTTCGAATTTGCGCGCAAATACGACCTTCCGATCAAGCGCGTGGTAGCCGGTTCAATCTCGGATGCTGACGCGCCGATCGGAGACGAGGCCGAAAGCGGCGGCGGTGTGATTGTGAATTCCCGCTTCCTCGATGGACTTGATGTCGAAGCGGCCAAGAAGTTGGTCATTGGCCGCGCCGAAGCAGAAGGTTGGGGCGAGGGCACCACCGTTTGGCGTCTGCGCGACTGGGGAGTCTCGCGCCAGCGTTACTGGGGAACGCCCATCCCGATCGTCCACTGCCAAGCCTGTGGCCCTGTTGGTGTGCCAAAAGACCAGTTGCCGGTCCGGCTGCCGGAGGACGTCAGTTTCGAGATCCCGGGTAACCCGCTCGAGCGCCACCCAATATGGAGCAGGGCGGATTGCCCACGCTGCGGGGCCGCGGCAAGACGCGAGACGGACACCCTGGACACTTTCGTCGATTCGAGCTGGTATTTCATCAGGTTCGCGAGCCAGCCGGTCGATGCACCGTTCGACAGGGCCGAAGCGGAAAGCTGGCTGCCGGTTGACCAATATATCGGCGGGGTGGAGCACGCGATCCTCCACCTCCTTTATGCACGCTTCTGGACACGCGCGCTAAGGGAGATCGGGCGGCTCGACGTTGAGGAGCCGTTCAAAGGCCTCTTCACGCAAGGAATGGTCACGCACGAGACCTACCGGACGCTGGACGGACGCTGGCTCTCCCCCGATGAAGTGGAGCGCCGCGATGGCGGGATTGTGGTATTGGCCGACGGTGGCCCTGCTGAAGCCGGCCGCGTCGAGAAAATGTCCAAGTCGAAGAAGAACACGGTCGATCCGGAGCCGATCGTCGACCAATATGGCGCCGACGCCGTCCGCTGGTTCATGCTTTCGGACAGCCCACCAGAACGGGACCTCCCCTGGAGCCAAGCAGGCATCGAAGGCGCGTGGCGTTTCGTCCAGCGGCTGTGGCGCATGGTCGATGGGCGCGTCGAAGCTTCGGGTGACGACAAAGCGCTCGATCGAAAGCTGCATCAAACCATCGCAAGCGTGGCTGCAAACATAGAGACGCTCTCGTTCAATAAAGCCGTGGCCAATGTCTACGAGCTCGCGAACGCGATTGAAAAGGCGCCATCCTCGCGATCAAAGGGGGAGGCGGTGGAAACGCTCCTGCTCCTCGTCGCCCCAATGGTGCCGCACCTTGCCGAAGAGGCTTGGGCTGCTCTGGGAAGGGAAGGCCTCATTGCCGACGCCGATTGGCCGAAAGTCGATCCGGCGCTGCTGGTGGAGGAACAGGTCACCATCGCCGTCCAAGTCAACGGCAAGCTGCGCGACACATTGACGGCACCGAAGGGCGCGCCCCGGGAAGCGCTGGAGGAGATGGCGCTCGCCTCCGACAAGATAGCTCGGATTCTCGAAGGGAAGGCGCCGCGGAAGGTCGTCGTGGTGCCGGACCGCCTGGTCAATCTCGTCGCATGATCCGCCTCGTGGTCATCGGGTGCGCGCTCCTGCTGGGCGGCTGCACGCTCAGGCCCCTCTACGCCGGGGGGTCCAACGGTGCTGTGGCACAAACGCTGCAGGGCGTTGCCGTGAGGCCGATCGACGGTCGTGCTGGATGGCTGGTCCGCACCGCTCTTGAGGATCGCCTCGGCAACCCGGCAAGCGACGCGCGCTACCGGCTGGAGGTCGAGCTGGACGACGCCATAGCGGGATTCGGTATCCGATCGGATGATGCTGTCACAAGGGAGCGCCGTACGCTCCGTGCGCGTTACCGGCTGGTCGATGCAGCGGCCGGCACGGTCGTCCTTGACGCGACCGCCGGCTCGGACGCGGGGATCGACGTGGTAAGCTCGGAATATGCCACCGTTGCGGCTGAGCAGACCGCACTGGAGCGGCTCGCACGGGAAGTCGCGGATCAAATTGTCACGCGGGTCGCGCTCTACGCTTCGCGCGGCGGCAAGCCGCAGTGAAGGCAAACAAGCCGCAGATCGAAAAGGCAATGCGCGCCCCGTCAGCGGAGACGCGCCTGTTCCTCCTCTTCGGACCTGACGAGGCCGGATCTCGCGCGTTGGGAAGGCTACTTGCCTCCGCGATGGGGCAGGGCGCGGAGCGGGTCGACCTTAGCGGGCCCGAACTCAAGTCGGATCCCGCGCGGCTTGCCGATGAAGCGGCTTCACTGTCGCTGTTCGGTGGCGCCCGATACATCTGGGTCGAACCGGCTGGCGATGAAGCTGCCGAGGCCGCCCAGGCACTTCTCGATGCGTCGACCGGCGGAAACCCAGTGATAATAGTGGCGGGCGCCTTGAAGGCGGGATCCCGGCTGCTGAAACTTGCCCTTGCAGCTCCCAATGCCATGGCTTTCGCCAGTTACGTTCCGGAAGGGCGAGATGCCGACAAGCTGGTGATCGAGATGGCACGTGAGGAAGGGTTAGCAATGCGGCCCGACGTGGCGCGCAAAATTGCAGATGCGACTGCCGGGAATCGAGGCATCATTGCGCAGGAACTCGCGAAATTCGCGGCCTTCACCGACGCTGCCCCCGACCGGCCGAGGCAAATCGATCATGATGTTCTCGACGCGGTTGGCGCTCGAAGCGACGAAGGCGATCTGAGCCGGCTGGTGGACAGCGTCAGCAGCGGCGATCCTTCCGCGCTACAGGCGGAACTCGTCAGGCTCGGGAGTGAAGGCATCGAAGGGATCCCGCTGATCCGCGCGGTGCTTCGCCGGCTGACATTGCTTTCCAAGCTGCGCGCCGAGGTCGAGCGTGGAAACAGCGTCGACACCGTCATGGCGTCACAAGGCAAGTCGTTGTTTTGGAAAGAGAAACCGGTCGTTTCGCAGCAATTATCGCGCTGGCGCTCGGATCTCCTCGGTAAAGCCGTCGCGCGCTTGCTCGAAGCAGAGCGGCAGGTGAAAGCTCCGGGAGGCCTGGGCGCTGCGGCGGTTGACGAAGAGCTGTTCGCTATCTGCCGACAGGCGGGGCGACTTAGGGCCTGATCGGCTGAGGTGGAAGCGCTATGCGCTTCTGCTGAAGGCGTGAATCAGGCCCCTTTTCTATGGTGAAGACCTTGATTCACGGATCGGCTGATTCAGTCCGACCCGATCAAGGTCTACGGCCTGATCGGCTGAGGTGGAAGCGCTATGCGCTTCCGCTGAAGGCGTGAATCAGGCCCTTTCCTATGATGGAGACCTTGTTTCACGGATCAGACTAATTCACCCTGATCAGATCAGGGTCTAGTTAGCAATGATCCTTATATCCGCTCGCCGCTGAGCCGCTGGCAGATCATGTCAAGCTGGTCGAGCGAGGAATAGCTGAGCGCAACGGTGCCGCCGTCGGACCGGTGCGCGATTTTTACCCGCAACCCGAGCATATCGCCAAGCTGGCGTTCGAGCGCTTCTATATCGGCGTTGACCGCAGCGAACGCCGGACGCGCTGACCCTCCCTGCCGCGGCTTGGCCGAACGGACGAGCTTCTCCGTGTCTCTTACCGAGAGCCCCCGCCTCAAAACCTCGTCGGCGAGCGTCTCAGGATCCTCAGCGGAGATGAGCGCGCGAGCATGGCCCATGCTGAGGTCCCCCGCCGCGACCAACGTTCGGACACGCTCGGGCAGGTCGAGGAGCCGCAGGAGATTGGCAACATGACTACGGGACTTGTGGACCAGCTTTCCCAAGGCTTCCTGCGTATGGCCAAACTCATCCATCAGCCGCTTGTACGCATCAGCTTCTTCGATCGCGTTGAGATCCTGGCGCTGAATATTTTCGAGGATCGCGACCTCGAGCGTTTCAATTTCGTCGAAATCGCGGACGATCACCGGGACCTCATGAAGCCGTGCCTTCTGGGCGGCCCGCCAGCGCCTCTCACCTGCGACGATCTGGTACCGGCTACCTTGCGGGCGCACCACGATCGGCTGGATCAGTCCGCGCGCGCTGATCGAGGCCGCCAGTTCGGCAAGTGCGTCTTCGTCAAAGTGCCGGCGCGGCTGTCGCGGATGAGGCTCGATGCTGCCGACTGGAAGCATCTGAAGACCGCTGCGCGGGGCAGCAACATTGAACGGCTCTTCCTTCGCGACCTCCCCAAGAAGCGATGAAAGCCCACGGCCCAAGCCCGAAGGCCTCTTTCGAAGCGGCGTTTCGTCGCTCATGCAGCAGCGGCCCTTTTCGGAAGGCGTGCCATCAGCTCGCGAGCAAGCCCTATATAGGCCTCGGAGCCGGGGCAGCGGTGGTCGTAAATGAGCGCGGGCAAGCCGTGGCTAGGCGCCTCCGACAGCCGGACGTTACGCGGGATAACGGTGTCGAAAACAACCTTCCCGAGGCAGGCTCGGACATCTTCCGCGACCTGACTGGAAAGATTGTTCCGGCGGTCAAACATCGTCAAGGCGACGCCCAAGATCGTCAGTTGCGGGTTGAAGCGAGCCCGGATGCGCTCAACAGTCTGGAGCAGCTGGCTTAGGCCCTCAAGGGCGAAGAATTCCGCCTGAAGCGGCACCAGAACGGACTGGGCTGCAACCAGCGAGTTGATGGTGAGGAGTCCAAGTGACGGCGGGCAATCGATCAGGCAAACATCCCATGGGCGGCGAGCTGCTGTGAGGGCGCGTTCGAGGCGATGCGTTCGGTCCGCAAATTCGACCAGCTCGATCTCGGCCCCGGACAAATCGACGGTGGCGGCAATGAGGTCGAGGCGTGGCACGCGCGTCGCGATTGCGGCTTCGTCGGCGGTGCAATCACCTCTGAGAAGCTCGTAGCTCGATCGCTCGCGCTCGCCTGTGGTGACGCCAAGGCCGGTCGAGGCATTCCCCTGAGGATCCAGGTCTATCAGGAGTACTCTCCAACCTGCGGCCGCAAGCGCAGTCGCAAGATTGATGGCGGTGGTCGTCTTGCCGACGCCTCCTTTCTGGTTAGCTACTGCAATGCGGATCATCTTCCGCGTCTTCCCTTCACTTTCCGGCGAACCGCTTCCGCGACGATGATGTTGGCATCAGGGTCGGTAACACTCGGCTCGAGCTGGAAATCACCCTGCCACAGTGATTCGACCGCTTCCAGTTCCGTCTTCGCGTTTCGGCCCTTTGGAAGGATCCATCGCGTGTTTGTTGTGGAAAATCGCTCTCCGAGGTCGAGCAATTTGCCGAGCGGGGCGAACGCGCGAGCGCTTATCACCGCGAAGGGCTGTGCTTCGACGGTTTCGATCTTGGCGCAGATGATGCGGGTACGGCCAGTGATGCCAAGGATTTCGGCCGCACGGATGAGAAAGTCGACGCGCAGCTTGCGTGCCTCGACAAGCGTCACGTGGCCGGGGAACAAGCAAGCGATCACTAATCCGGGGAAGCCGGCCCCGGTGCCGAGGTCAAGCCAGGTGTCAGCGGTTGGCGGCGCCCATCTTAGCAGCTGCGCAGAATCAAGGACGTGCCGCTCCCAAACCCGCTCAAGGCTGGAGCGAGAAACAAGGTTTTGCCGCTCATTCTCCTCGCGCAGCAACGCCACGAAGGCGTCGATCCGGTTCAGTGTTTCACGTGGAACATTCAGCTGCGCCCGCGCTTCGGCCTGATCCATCAGGCAGCCTTGCGCCTCGCGTGAACGAGAATCGCAGCAAGCGCTGCCGGCGTGATGCCACGGACTCGAGCGGCTGCACCCAGCGTCGGCGGGCGCGATGTGGAAAGACGCTCAACCATCTCATTGGAGAGGCCTGATATTCGCCGATAGTCCAGATCGTCTGGTATGCGCACTGCCTCATCTGAGCGCATGCGAACAACCTCGCTCTGTTGGCGGGCAACGTATGGAGCGTAGCGGTGGTCCTGAATGGCTTCGTCGAGCACCGCCCCTTGATGGGCGCTGAGCGGCGGGAGCAGGCGAACCAGACCCTCTGTTACTACTTCTGGAAACCGAAGCCATTCGGCCAGCGATCTACCGATGCCATCGTCGCGAACGGCCATTCCCGCAGCCTGAAGCTGCGCCCCAGTAAACCGGGCTGACAACAGGCTGTCGATCCGATCGCGTTCCCCGCACCGGTGGCGGTAGTGGGCGGCGCGAGAAGCGGAGACGCAGCCCAGCTTCAAAGCTATCGGCGTCAAGCGAGCCTCGGCATTGTCTGCGCGAAGACGCAGACGAAACTCGGCGCGCGCGGTGAGCATTCGGTATGGTTCGGTTGCGCCCTGGAGCGTGAGGTCATCGATCATCACGCCGATGTAGGATAAGCTCCGATCCAGGACGAGCGGGGGTTTGCCTGCTACGTTCGCCGCAGCGTTGATGCCGGCGACCAGGCCTTGGGCCGCCGCCTCCTCATAGCCCGTTGTGCCGTTGATCTGACCAGCCAGATAGAGCCCCTGCACAAGTTCGGGTCGCACCCGAAGCGTCGGCTCCAGGATGCGCGGGTCCACATGGTCGTACTCGACTGCGTAGCCAGGCTGGAGAATTTCGGCGCGCTCAAGTCCCGCCATGGAGCGTACCATCTCTAGCTGCACGTCGGCTGGCAGCGATGTCGAGATGCCGTTTGGGTAGACCGCGATGTCATCGAGGCCCTCCGGCTCCAGAAAGATTTGGTGCCCATCTCGGTCACCGAATCGGTGCACCTTGTCCTCGATCGAGGGACAGTAACGCGGGCCGACGCCTGTGATCTCGCCAGCGAAAAGCGGGGAACGGTCGAGTGCCCCGCGGATGATGTCGTGCGTGCGCGTGTTGGTACGCGTGATGGCGCAGAAAAGCTGAGGTGCAACACGGCTGCTGCTCATCGCCGACATCGTCCAACGCCCCGAGTCCGACGGCTGGCGTTCAAGAGCCGCCCAGTCGATCGAGCGCCCGTCGAGCCGCGGCGGAGTTCCGGTTTTGAGCCGGGCTATCGGAAGCCCAAGGTCGCGCAGCTGACCCGCTAGCTCGAACGCGGCCCGCTCCCCCACGCGTCCGCCAGCGCAGCTCGTCATACCAAAGTGAAGCTTGCCTCCCAGAAACGTTCCAGTCGCCAGAACCACCGCGTCGGCGAGAACTTCTCGGCCGTCAGATAGCTTGAGACCGGTGACGCGCTGACCGTCGATCTTGAGTGCGCTGGCTTCTCCCTCCAACAGCTCCAGCTTGGATTGCGCCCCTAGCAGCGCCTGCACGGCTGCCTTGAAGCGCCGCCTGTCCGCCTGCACCCGCGGGCCCTGGACTGCGGCTCCTTTGCTGGCGTTCAACATCCGGTAGTGGATCGCTGCGTGATCGGCAGCGCGAGCAATGAGCCCATCAAACGCGTCGACCTCGCGCACCAGATGCCCCTTGCCAAGCCCGCCGATCGCCGGATTACAAGACATCGCGCCTACCGTCGCGCGGCTAAAGCTGACGAGCGCGACCGACGCGCCCATTCGCGCCGCCGCAGCGGCCGCTTCGCAACCGGCGTGGCCGCCGCCTACGACGATGACGTCGAACTGGAGCATGGAGGGCCCTTATCGGATTGACGGGCCTTTGTCACCGTTGTGCGCCGGCTGCGGAGCGTCGCGCCGTCGCGGGAGGCGCTATGTTCCACGTGGAACATCACTTGCCGATGCAGAAGCGTCCGAACAATGCATCGAGCATATCCTCCACACCAGAGCGGCCAGTGATACGATCCAGCGCAGCTCGCGCTTGGCGCAGCAATTCGGCGGCAATGATGATGTCGCGCGCGGCTGTTGCTTCGCGGAGATAAGCCACACACTCGTGAAGAAGCGCCCGGTGTCGGCGATTGGCCGCAACCTCTCCTCCTTGGGGAAGAAGCGTGCGGCTCCGGTCGAGCAGCATTGCGACTAGTTCGTCTATGCCTTCGCCTGTGATGGCCGACACCCGAACGTCGGCACTTGTTTTTGGAGACCAGTTTCCAAGATCGCATTTGGACTGGATGATGATGGACCGGCGCCTGTCTGGACAGTCCTCCGGATCGCCGAGCCAAAGGATGAGATCTGCCGCACCGAGGCTGGCGCGAGCGCGCTCGATGCCAATCGCTTCCACCTCATCGCCTGAGTCCCGGAGGCCCGCAGTGTCGACCAACAGGAAGGGCGTGCCGCCAATTGCCGTGGGCGCCTCGACCAGATCACGGGTGGTTCCGGCTACGGCGGAAATGATCGCCGCCTGACGACCGGACAAAAGGTTGATGAGGCTCGACTTCCCTGCGTTTGGAGGACCTGCGATAACCACCCTAAGGCCGTCGCGAAGTCGCTCTGCTGGCGGCCTTGCCAAAGCCGCCTCCATGTCCAAGATCAGCTTTTGCAGTTCCGGTGCGTCCGTCGGCGAGCCCACCTCCTCGACATCGCCCTCATCTGAAAAGTCGATTGTGGCCTCAAGCTGCGCCGCAAGCGAAAGAAGCACCTCCTGCCACTGCTCAACGACGCGACTCAGGCTTCCCCCGGCAAGGGCCAGCGCTGACCGGCGCTGCGATTGAGTCTCTGCCATGAGAAGGTCCGCGAGACCTTCGGCTTCTGCGAGATCCATGCGTCCGTTCTCAAAAGCGCGGCGGGTAAACTCGCCGGGCTGCGCCTCGCGCATGCCCGGCAGCGGCCGAAGCGCGGCCAGAACGGCCGCGACCACTGCACGGCCGCCATGAAGGTGGAGCTCCGCAATGTCTTCGCCAGTTGCACTAGCCGGGGCACCGAACCTAAGAACGAGGGCATTGTCGAGGAGCTCACCCGTCTCCGGGTCGGACAGCGGCACGATTGCCGCCCTGCGGAGCTCAGGCAGCCGACCCGACAAGGTGAGCAAGGCGGCATCTGCTGCGGGGCCACTGATCCGGATCACGGCAATGGCAGCCGGTGGGCTCCCCGAAGATAAGGCGTAAATAGTGTCGGTCATCCACTGATGATCTGTTTTGGCTTCCGGCGCGGTGACATCACCTTAGCGGGGAAGGGCACGTTGCCGAACGGGTGCGAGCTCCGGACAGATGTGCGGCAACCCTATTTTTTGCGACCACCCATTTGGTCGAACATGGTCCGCCACATGGTTGAGGCCGCTTCGCTCATCGGGCCCCAAGTCTTCATCATGTCGGTGAAATATTCAGGGCTCACCCCTTCCGTGACGGCTCTCTGCATCCGTTCAACATAGGCGTCATGAACCGGTGTGAGATCCGGCAGTCCCATGAAACGGCGCGCCTCTTCGGGCGTGCAATCGATATTCACCGTCACATTCATCGGGATCACCTTTCGGCTGGTTGCGGGGTGGCCCCCCTCTATGTCTATAGTCGCCCCCGCTCAAGCCGAGGAGAGACCCAAGATGCCGATGATCGAGATTACCACGCTTTCCGGTGACGACAGTTTCCGCGCTTATTTGGCGGAACCGAATGGGACACCAAAAGCAGCCATCGTGGTCATCCAGGAGATATTCGGCGTCAATGAAGGGATCCGGCGCAAGTGCGACAGCTGGGCAGACAAAGGGTATCTTGCCCTCGCGCCCGATCTCTTTTGGCGCCTGCAGCCCGGGGTCGAGCTCGACCCTGACGTAGAGCCCGAATTCAATCAAGCCCTCGATCTTATGGGGCGCTTCGATCAGGACCAGGGAGTTGCCGACATCGAGGCAAGCATCCGGGAAGGACGACAGCGCGTCGGCGGCGGTAAGGTCGGATGCGTCGGATTCTGCCTGGGCGGACGCCTGGCATTCATGACGGCAACTCGAACGGACGTTGACGCCAGCGTCGGCTACTATCCCGTCCGTATCGACAACCTCCTGCACGAACAGCACGCCATCGCCAAACCGCTGATGCTCCACATTGCGGGGGCCGACCACTTCGTACCGCCCGAAGTTCAGAGGAAGATGCACGAAGTTCTGGATCATCACCCGCGGGTGATGATCCACGATTATCCTGGCGAAGATCACGGCTTTGCTGCCGAAATGGGCAAGAGGCGGAGCGAACAAGCTGCCGAGCTTGCGGACGGCCGCACGGACCGCTTCTTCGCTGAGCATCTCAGCTAGAGACTGCCGCCCGCCCGGTTCGACAAAGTCGAGCCAAAACCTAAGCCTGAGACGCTTTCCACGCTCCTGGCATGGGAGCGGAAGTCTCGTGATCTCATTGAGGTGGCAAAAGTGTCCAACCCATACCGTTACATCCTCTCCAAGACAGGCGGCCCCGAAGTGCTGGAGGCCGAGTTGATTGATGTTCCCATCCCGGGAGAAGGCGAGGTGCTCATCCGCCACGAAGCAATTGGGCTAAACTTCATCGATACCTATCACCGATCTGGTTTGTATCCGCAGCCGCTTCCGTCGCCACTTGGGACGGAAGCTGCGGGTGTGGTGGAGGCGGTAGGTCCCAAAGTGGATGGGCTGCGCGAAAACAATCGCGTCGCCTACTTTTCGGCGCCGCTTGGCGCTTACGCCACTCACCGCACGCTCGCTGCCGAACGAGTGGTGAAGCTCCCCGATACGATCAGCAGCGAAGTTGCCGCCGCGGTTTTGCTGAAGGGGTGCACCGCTGAATTCTTGATCGAGCGATGTGCACGAGTCGAGGCGGACGAGCCTGTGCTCGTCCACGCCGCCGCGGGCGGTGTCGGATCGATCCTGGTACCTTGGCTCAAGGCGAGCGGCGCCATTGTCATTGCCCATGCGGGAAACAGTCGCAAAGCTGCCACCGCCAAGGAGCTCGGGGCCGACCACGCATTATGCTGCCCTATGGAGGAGCTCGCGGGGCAAGTTCGCGCCATCACGGGCGGCAAGGGTGTTCCGGTGGTGCTTGACGGCGTCGGCGCGGCGAGCTGGCAGGCCTCCTTAGCCTCTGTTGCCCGGCGCGGACTGCTTGTCAGTTTTGGGAATGCCTCGGGCCCCGTTCCGCCCTTCTCGGCCTTGGATCTCCTCAAGGCCGGCTCGATCTTCGTGACGCGGCCGACCTTGTTCGATTACGTCGCTACGCCGGAACAGATGCAGGCGGCCGCGGCGCGAGTGTTCGAAATGGTTGCAAGCGGTGCAATCCAAGTGAAGATCGGCAGGCGCTTCCCCCTGACAGAGGCAGCCGAAGCGCACCGGGCCATCGAAGCGCGCGCCACCACAGGCTCAACGGTGCTCATTCCGTAGCTGAGCCTGAAGTTGGGCTAACGCTGACGGCACTACAGAAACCGAACATCCACGGAGAGCCTCGCCTCCCGGCCAGGAGGCCGTGAGGCGAGGCCCTCGCTAGACGAAGAGCGTTCGCATACCGACTTCCGGATCGACGAAGCCCTCGTAGATCATGTTTCCGGCCACCCAGATGATGACGAGCAGCCCAACCCAAGCGATCCAGCGGTAGCGCTCGATGTACCGCGCCAGGATGTTGGCGGCGATGCCCATCAGCGCGACGGAAAGAAGAAGTCCGATCACAAGGATGCCCGGATGGTCGCGAGCGGCACCGGCAACCGCAAGGACGTTGTCGAGGCTCATCGACACGTCGGCAACGGCAACTGCCCAAGCGGCGCCGGCAAAGCTCTTGGCGGGGCGCAGCCCCGCATGCTCATCGCCCGCGATTTCAGGAGAGCCATGCGACTCGCCGGAGTGGCCAAGTTCGCGATACATTTTCCAACTGACCCACAGAAGCAGCAGGCCACCCGCGAAAACAAGGCCGACGATCTGCATCAGCTGAGTCACCAGCAGCGCAAAAATGACGCGCAACACGAGCGCGGCAATGATGCCAATCAGGATAACCTTTTTACGCTGATCCGGTGGTAGGCCGGCTGCGAGCGCGCCTACCACGATGGCATTGTCGCCGGCGAGCATGATGTCGATCATCAACACCTGGCCGAAGGCGAGCCAAGCGGACGTCGAGCCCAGGTTCGAGAAGTCGGTGACAATGGCATCCCAGATGCCGCCGATCCCGCCTGCCGAGGCGGAGACGCTTAGAAGTGTATCGAGCATGAGCCCCCGAACGCCCGCGCGGCTTTACTGGTTCATCGAGGCAAAGAAATCCTCGTTGGTCTTCGAATCCTTGAGCTTGTCTAGCAGGAAGGTGATGGCGTCCACCGTTCCCATCTGCATGAGGATCCGCCGAAGGACCCACATCTTGGAGAGCGTCGCGGGCTCCACAAGCAGCTCTTCCTTGCGGGTCCCCGACTTGCCGACATCCAGCGAGGGAAAAATTCGCTTGTCGGCGACCTTGCGGTCCAGCACGATTTCCGAGTTTCCGGTACCTTTGAACTCTTCGAAAATCACCTCGTCCATCTTGGAGCCGGTGTCGATCAGCGCCGTGGCAATGATCGAGAGCGAACCGCCTTCTTCTATATTCCGGGCCGCGCCGAAGAAGCGCTTGGGCCGCTGAAGCGCGTTGGCATCGACACCGCCGGTGAGCACCTTTCCCGAAGATGGCACAACCGTATTGTAGGCACGGCCCAGACGAGTGATCGAATCGAGCAGAATCACAACGTCCTTCTTGTGCTCAACAAGCCGCTTGGCCTTTTCAATCACCATCTCGGCGACTTGGACGTGGCGGCTTGCCGGCTCATCGAAAGTCGATGACACGACTTCGCCCTTCACCGAGCGCTGCATGTCCGTGACTTCCTCGGGACGCTCGTCGATGAGGAGAACGATCAGGAAGACCTCCGGGTGGTTGTCGGTGATCGCCTTCGCGATGTTCTGGAGAAGCACCGTCTTCCCGACACGTGGCGGAGCAACAATAAGCGCGCGCTGGCCTTTGCCCTGAGGCGCTACGATGTCGATGACCCGCGCCGACTTGTCTTTGACGGTGGGATCAAGCGTATCGAGGCGTAGCTTCTCGTTCGGATAAAGAGGCGTCAGATTGTCGAAGTTCACGCGATGGCGCACTGCGTCGGGGTCGTCATAGTTGACGGACACGAGGCGCGTCAGAGCAAAATAGCGCTCGCCGTCTTTGGGGCCGCGGATCTCGCCTTCGACCGTGTCACCGGTGCGCAAGCCGAATTTTCGGACCTGATTGGGTGAGATGTAAATATCGTCCGGGCCGGCAAGATAATTTGCTTCCGGAGAGCGCAGAAAGCCGAAGCCATCCGGCAGCACCTCGATCGTCCCCTGCCCCATAATCTCCTGGCCATTTTCAGCCTGGACTTTGAGAATCGAGAACATCAGCTCCTGCTTGCGGAGCGTGGAGGCGCCTTCGATTCCAAGCGCTTCAGCGGAAGCGACCAGATCGGCTGGGCTTTGTTTCTTAAGGTCTTTGAGGTGCATGGGGATTACTCGGGAGGTGGGATTCGTCGTGTGAGGCGCGGGGAGGTGCGATGCTGCTGGATTGCCCACGCGAGGACGGCGGGCCAACGACTCTCTAGCGGTTAGGCTCGGGCAAAAAACAAGTCAACCAGCTTCGCAACGTCAGAACGGTTTTACGATCACGAGAATAACGATGAGCGCAGCGGCAATGCCCGGAATCTCGTTCATGATCCTCAGCGCTTTTCCGCTCACCGGCCGTTCTCCACGCGCAAGCTTCTTGCCGTATGCAACCATATATCCATGATAGCCCGAAAGAAGCAAAACGAGGAGGAGCTTGGCGTGGAGCCATGCTTCGCCCCAGGCGCCGATGATCGAGGCGAGCGAGAGGCCGAGCACCCAAACGATGATCATGGCCGGCGTGATGATGATGTTGCGGAGCTTGCGCTCACGCTCGATCCACCGCTTTTCCTCGACCGAACCGGGCGTCGCCTCCTGATGATAAACATAATAGCGCGGCAGCATGAATAGCCCTGCAATCCAGAAGATCACGAAGATGACATGCGCTGCCTTGATCCAGGCGTAGGTCAATGAAAGAGCCGTTCCCAAATCATGCGTGATCACCGGCGGACCAGCCCCAGGAGCTGTTCAACATGCGCGATCGGTGTGTCCGGCAAGATGCCATGCCCCAAATTGAAGACGTGCGGTCTGTCTGCAAAGGCTGATAGTATGCGGCCGACCGCACTTTCAAGCGCTTCCCCGCCCGCGATCAGCGCCAGCGGATCAAGATTGCCCTGGATCGGAAGCGCATCGGGGAGCTCGGCTGCAGCCCAAACCGGATCCACGGTCTCGTCCAGGCCAATAGCATCGACCCCCGTTCCGGCCGCATAAGGGCGAAGCTTGCCGCCGGCACCCTTTGGAAAGCCGATCACCGGGACGTTTGGGTGCCGGGCCTTGAAAGCGGACACGATCCTTGCGTTGGGGCCGATCACCCACTGCTCGAACTGCGCAGGCGCCAGGCTTCCCGCCCAGCTGTCGAACAGCTGCACCGCCTCGACGCCTGCACCCACTTGTCCGGATAGGTAATCGACAGTGGTGTTGACGATCGCATCGATGATCTCTGCAAAAGCCGATGGGTCACGGTACGCATAGCGACGCGCCTCAGCCTGCTCCTTGCTGCCGCGGCCCGCCACCATGTAGGTCGCCACCGTCCAGGGGCTCCCCGCAAAGCCCAGCAACGTGGTTTCTGGCGGCAATGCAGCCTTCACCTTCTCCACAGTCCGGTAGATGGGCTCGAGACGCTCAGGAACGGCTTCCAGCGCGCCTAGCGCGGCATCCATGAGCGGGGGCGAGAGCCGCGGACCCTCGCCAGCCTCGAACCGAAGCTCTTGGCCGAGGGCATAGGGGACGATGAGGATGTCCGAGAAGAGAATGGCGCCATCAAAACCGAAGCGGCGGATCGGCTGAAGCGTAACCTCGGCGGCAGCGTCGCTGTCGTACACGAGCTCGAGGAAGCCTCCTCTGTCGGCCCGCAAGGCTCGATATTCGGGCAGGTACCGGCCTGCCTGACGCATCAGCCAAACCGGTGTGTTCTCTACTTTTTTGCCTTTCAGGACGGTGAGCAAGGGCTTGTTCGGACCGGCCATGGAAAGACTGAAGCTCCGCTCTCTTATCTAATGAGTCTTATTTTAAAGAGAGTCTGATGAAGGTTGTAGGGCGACCCGTCGCGGGGTTTATTGCGTTCGCTCCGAATTGCAAACAACTTGACTCTCCGGCACCCACGGAGCCGCGCAGAGTCGTATCTCTTTTCCCCACTTTCCACAGCGCGGTCCGAATCCTTTTACACTCTTTGTTAAGCTGTGGATCGAATCCGGATAGCGGGGACGAAAGCTATCCTTGTAAGCGTCCCGAAGGTTCCGCTAGCCTTATCGACATGGTTTTCCACAGGGTCGCGTCGGCGTGAGTCAGCTCCATCTACACCTCCTTTCCGACTCCACCGGCGAGACGTTGGAGGTGATCGCCAAGGCTTGCCTGGCGCAATTCGACAACGTTGAGGTGCTGCGGCATTTCTGGCCGATGGTGCGGTCAGAAGGGCATCTCGACCGCGTGCTCGACGACATCGAGCGGCGGCCGGGGCTGGTGCTCTACACCCTGGTGAACAGCAACATCCGGCGGGATCTGGAACAGAAGTGCCGGCGCCGCGGCATCCATGCGGTGTCGGCGCTCGATCCAGTCGTGGACGCCCTTTCCGTGGTGCTCGGCCAACAAGCTAAAGCAAGGCCTGGCCGGCAGCATGCGCTGGATGCTGCCTATTTCGCCCGCGTGGACGCAATTCAATTCACGATCGCGCATGACGATGGGATCGGCTCCGACAACTGGTAGGAAGCAGACATCATTCTCGCGGGCGTCTCGCGAACGTCGAAGACCCCAACTTCGATCTACCTTGCCAACCGCGGCTACAAGGTTGCCAACATTCCCCTGGTGCCGGAAGCGCCGCCGCCGGTGAACCTCTTCACGGTCCAGCATCCTTTGGTGGTTGGGCTGACCACGAGCTGCGATCGCCTTATCCAAATTCGGCGTAACCGGCTCCTGGCGCTCAACCAGGCCCCTGAGACGGACTATGTCGACTTGGAGGCGGTGAACGCCGAGCTTGCGTTTGCGCGGCGTATGTTCGCCGACAATGGCTGGCCGGTGATCGACGTCACCCGGAGGTCGATCGAGGAAACGGCATTCGCCATCATGAAACTGTGTGAGCAACGCCACGACGCAACAGTGACGGCGTGAGGTTGCTGCTCGCATCGACAAGCGCCGCGCGTCGCCGGATGCTTGGCTCAGCGGGCGTGCCGTTCGAGGCCGTCGCAGCAGCGCTGGACGAGAATACCGCAAAGGCGGAGCTCCGGAACGAGGCACTGAGCAGCGCGGATTTGGCCGCCGCGCTCGCCGAGCAGAAGGCACTTTCGCTCCCCAGCAGTCCAGTAACCCTGGTTCTCGGCTCCGATCAAACGCTCGAGACCGCTGACGGCACCATGCTCAATAAGCCAGGATCGCCCGCCGCGGCGTTCGAACAGCTCCGGTCGATGAGCGGACGGACGCACCGGCTCCATTCCGCGGCGGCAGTCGCGGAAAATGGGGCGATCGTCTGGAAAGCGATCGAGACAGCCTCGCTAACGATGCGGCCGCTGAGCGACCAATTCCTGGCGGAATATTTGGTTCATGAATATGAGGCGGTCCGCTGGAGCGTCGGCGGCTACCATATCGAAGGTCGTGGGGCACAGTTGTTCGAGCGGATCGAAGGAAGCCACTTCGCAATCCTTGGAATGCCGTTGCTGCCGCTGCTTGCATACCTTCGACAGCGAGGCATCTTACTGGCATGACCCAGCACGCGGCGCGGGTTATGCGGGCGGCAATCTGGATGATGCGGAGCGGTTCGAATGGCTGTCGCTTATGCTGAAGTGATCGGCGACCCGATCGCACATTCCAAGTCGCCGTTGATACATTCATTCTGGCTTCGGAAGCTCGGCCTCGATGGGGAGTATCGCGCAGCCTTGGTCGCGACGGATGAGCTCGCTTCCTATTTGGAAAGCCGGCGTTCGGACGACGCCTGGCGCGGCTGCAACGTCACCATCCCGCACAAGCAGGCAATCATCGTGCACCTCGATGAGGTAAAAGATCAGGACATTGCCGCGGTGAACTGCGTGGTCCCAATCGGTAGCAGGCTCGTCGGCCACAACACCGACGTGGCTGGGGTCGAGGAGGCGCTCGGCACCAGCGGCGCCAGCGGTCCGGTTGCGATGATCGGTGCCGGCGGGGCCGCCCGAGCAGGTCTCGCTGCCCTGAAAAAACGAGGCGCGGAAGATGTTCGCATCGTGGCGCGGGACACGGATCTGGCCAATGACTTGCTTCGGGAATCCGGCCTCTCGGGCCAAGCCTTCAGCTTTGCCGAGGCCGGTCGCGCGCTGGCCAACTGCGACGGCGTCATCAATGCCAGCCCGCTGGGAATGCGCGGTTATCCTGACATGGCAAGCTGCGTCCTGGATGCGCTGGCGGGCCTTCGCCGCCATTCGTTCGCGCTGGACATGGTCTACGCACCGCTCCGCACGACCTTCCTCGAACGCGCGCAAGCTGCCGGTCTTCAACCAATTGATGGGCTTAACATGCTTGTGGGCCAGGCGGCTTTTGCTTTCCGGCTGTTGTTCGGAGTGGACGCTCCACGTAGCCACGATGCCGATCTTCGGGCGCTGCTCACGCGATGATCACCCTCGGACTCACCGGCTCGATCGGCATGGGTAAGACGACGGTTGCTGGCATGTTCTCCGAGGAGGGGGTGCCGGTTTTTGATGCGGACGCGGCGGTGCACCGGCTGCAGGGGCCCGGCGGAGCGTTGGTGCGGCTGATCGAGGCCCAGTTTCCCGGAACCACCGGAGAGGCGGGGGTCGATCGCACAGCGCTCGGCGAAGCGGTCCTTGGCGAGAGCGAGAAGCTGCGGTGGCTCGAGGCACTGATCCATCCCGCCGTGGCCCGGGAGCGCGAAGAATTCCTGGCTCGACATGCCGCCGCCCCAATGGTGGTTCTCGACATCCCATTGCTGTTCGAGAAGGGCGGATGGGACAAAGTCGACAAGGTCGCCGTTGTCTCTGCCCCTGCCGAGATCCAGCGCGCGCGAGTGCTTGCGCGGCCCGGCATGACGGAAGGCAAATTCGCAAAGATACTCGCGCTCCAGATGCCGGATGCGGATAAGCGCGCTCGAGCCGACTTCGTGATCCCGACCGGCGGCGACATTGCGACGACCCGAGCCGCGGTGGCGGAGATCGTCGCTTGTCTCACCGGCGCACACGATTCATAGTGGCGCCATGCGCGAAATCGTGTTCGATACCGAGACCACAGGTCTCAATCCGCTCACCGGCGATCGCATGGTGGAAATCGGTTGTGTTGAGCTTCTCAACCGGGTGGAGACCGGCCGAACCTTTCATGCTTATTTCAATCCCGGGCGGGCGATGCCGAGCGGGGCGGAGGCGGTGCATGGACTGTCCGATGCGTTTCTTTCCGACAAGCCACCCTTTCACGGAGTTTGCGAAGAGCTGCTCGAATTTTTCGGGGACAGCCCGCTCATCGCCCACAATGCGAGCTTCGATTTTGGTTTCTTGAACCATGAGCTTAGCCTGTGCGGGCGGCCGCTTGTGTGCCTTTCCCGAATGGTGGACACGCTCATGCTCGCGCGGCAGCGCCACCCGGGGGCCAAACATAGCCTGGACGCGCTCTGTACGCGCTTCGGCGTCGACAGAAGCCTCAGGATCAAGCACGGTGCGCTGATCGACGCTCAGCTCCTTGCGCAATGCTATGTGGAGTTGACGGGCGGCCGCCAGATCGGGCTTTCGCTCGCAGCCGAGCCCGCCCAGTCTTACCAAGCAGAGGCAGTTCTTCGGAGCGCGCCGATAATCGTCCAGATACGCCCGCCGCGGCCTCATGCCCCGACGGATGAGGAACTCGCGCAGCACGCCGCGTTTGTAGCTACGCTCGTCGAGCCCATATGGAGCAGGGTTCAAGCGAGCCGTTGACGGACAGTTGGAACGCGGCCTATCCGGCGACGAATTCGTAGCTGGAGAAGATGATGGATATCCGGGTCTCTGGTCACCAGGTCGATACCGGCGAAGCCTTGCGGCAGCGTGTTGATGGGCGTTTAACCGCGATCGCCGAAAAATATTTCTCGCGCGTCATCTCTGCGCAGGTGACATTCGGCAAGGGCCCTCACGACCACGGCTTCACCTGTGAAATTGTCGCCTATGTGCCGCAAGGCGTGGTGCTCAAGGGTACGGACCGGGCGCAGGACGCAAATGCAGCCTTCGACGCCGCAGCCGACAAGATCGAAAAGCAGCTGCGTCGCTACACACGCCGCCTGAAAGACCGCCAAGCACCAAGCCTCGCCGAGGTTGCGCTCGAACTGGCAGGTGATGCGTCTTATACCGTTTTTCAGGCCGCCCACGAAGAAGAAGAAGTCGAGGACAATCCTCCTGTGATTGCGGAAACGCGCGTCGATATCCCCGATGCGAGTGTTTCCGACGCCGTTATGCTGCTCGACCTGCGCAACACCAATGCGCTGATGTTCCGAAACAGCGGCACGGGAGCCTTCAACATGGTATACCGGCGGGACGACGGGACCATCGGCTGGGTTGAGCCGCGGCGCGACTGAGCCGCTGCGGCGGGGAACCCGCACCAACAACTCGTGAGGAGCGGGGGTGTACGTGCCCCCGGGGTGAATGAATGAGCGATCTATCCGAAATCCTCTCGATCGATCGCATCGACGCCCGGCTCACCGTTGCGAACAAAAAAGCGCTGTTTCAGCAGCTCGGCGGAGCCGCAGCGCGAACAACGGGGCTTCCCACCAAGGAGATCGTAGCAGCTCTCAACGAGCGCGAGCGGCTTGGATCAACAGGATTCGGTGCGGGTGTTGCTATCCCTCATGGAAAGATCGAGGGACTGCCGCAGATGTTTGGATACTTTGCACGGCTGACCGGCCCGATCGAGTTCCAAGCGGTAGACAACCTGCCGGTAGATCTTGTCTTTCTGCTTCTCTCCCCGCCCAATGCCGGCGCGGATCATCTGAAGGCCCTGGCACGCGTCAGCAGGGCGTTTCGAGATCGGGCAACTCTGGCCAAGCTACGCGGGGCCCGTTCCAGAGACGCTATCTTCGCACTGCTCTCCGGTAACGAAACGCTTCATGCCGCCTGACCGGCCGGCGGCGAAGCATTGCGAGCCTGCCTTGCCGCCGCGCAAACGTCAGCAATCGGTGACATGATGGAGCCGCGGCTGAAGACCTCGATGCTCGTCGGGGCACTGATTCGGCGAGCCGAATCGGTGGGGGGATTCGCAGCCGTGCTCGCGAAAGGCGATTCGTCCGCCGGATCTATCCTGGTGATTCTGGCCGAAAAGGGCAGAAAAGTGGGGATTTTGGAGCGCCTGTTGCAGCCGAACGGCTCTTATGACTGGCGCGACACAGGGAATCGGCCGCTCGAAAACGCGCTCGAGGAGCAAAAGTTCCTGGCGCGAAGGCGCGAATTCGACCCGGATTTGTGGGTTTTGGAACTGGACGTCCCGTCAGCTGAACGGTTCGCCGCTGAAATGAACGAGTCGGTTTGACTCGTTACGCATCCGGCTCGTACCCCAAACTCACCTTTTGAGAGCGGGGGGTTGCGGTTAGCCCGGGGGTAGGGGGCGAGCGGCCACGCGAGACGGGGGGGCAAGCCACTGGGTGCCGTCTGCATCCAGCTATTTCGGCCGGCCGCACCGCCAGTGAATGTGATCAGATGTTCAGCTACGTTCGTGCTGCGGCCTTCGCCGTGGCTGCCGTCGGAGCGGCTTTGGCTCCGAGTTTTGCTGACCCTTCCCTCGCTTGGGAACTGCAGCCAACCGCCGCAGCACCTTTCAATCATGCTGCTGCCAATCTGGATGGCGGTGCCCTCGAGGCGAACACCGTCCAACCGGCTGAAACGCTTCCATACGACATCGATATCTCGGCGGCCGTGGCCGCGCATGCGGTGGCCACCGTCGCTCCTGATGACTCCGAAGAGAAAGCAGCTCCGGTTCGTCCGCTGAGCGCGCTCGTGGAAGAGCATTCCGGCACCAAAACTACTGACAGCGAAATGGGGTGCCTTGCTGGCGCCATTTATTTCGAGTCCAAAGGCGAACCGCTCGCCGGCCAGCTCGCCGTGGCCGAAGTGATTATCAACCGCGCAAAATCGGGCCGGTATCCTTCGAGCTTGTGCGGCGTCGTGAAGCAGCGGGGCCAGTTCTCCTTCATTCGCGCTGGCCACTTCCCAGCCTTCTCGCGGGACAATAGCCATTGGCGCAAGGCGGTTGCGATCGCGCACATTGCCATCAAGGACCTGGCCGACAGCCCTGCGGCGCAGGCGCTTTCCTTTCACGCCACTCGGGTTTCGCCGGGCTGGCGGATGAAACGCGTTGCGCGAGTGGGCAATCACATCTTTTATCGCTGATGCGCAGGTTTTATCGCTGATGCGAAGGCGCGTCCGCCTTCCATTTGTTCCCTTTTCATTCTAATCCGGGCCGATGGCCAGCCCTTCGCACCCCGAGCTCCAGCCTTGCCTTGCGGGCGAGCCCATAGCTGCACAGGATGTTTCGCGCGGCGTTACTCGACTGTTTTTCCGTCAGGACAAGTTCGCCATTTGCGAAGTGCCGCTCCCAAACGGCCGCCGAGCAGACATGATGGCGATTTGCGGCAAGGGCATGCTGACGATCGTAGAGATCAAGGTTTCCCGCGGGGATCTCTTCGGCGATCACAAATGGCAGGATTATCTCGATTATTGCGACCGGTTCTACTGGGCGGTGCCGGCGGGCTTCAGCCTTGAGCCCTTTGAGGGCGAGGCATTCCAGCCAACTTGCTGCGGGCTCATCGTTGCAGATCGATATGACGCCGCGGTGGTGCGGGAAGCTCCGGTCCGGAAGCTTTCGGGCAATCGCAGGCGCGCCGAGACTTTGCGGTTCGCCCGCCGCGCAGCAAGGCGTCTGGTCGGCGACCTCGACCCAAACCTCTTCGGCCTCGATTAGCCCGCTTCCATGGATCAGGCTCCCGCGGGCCTGATCTGCCAAGCTCTAAAGCTTCGGGCCGGAGACGGGTTTGGAGGGAGCAGGCGCCGCTTCCAGCAGCTTCAGGACAGCGGCGGCGCGTTTGTCCTGCCGCGCGTAATCGAGCGCGGAATAGCCAGCCACGCTGTCCGCGCGCTTCGGATTGGCGCCCATTCCCACGAGCAGGCGGGTCATTGCGACGTCCCGATTGTGAACCGCAAAGATGAGCGGCGTCTCGCCACGGCTATTGGCCTGGTTCACATTTGCTTTGAAGCGAACAAGAAGTTGCGCGCCTTCAAGCCAGCCGAGCTGCGAAGCAAGCATAAGCGCGCTGTTGCCCTCCTTGTTCGCAAGGTCGGCCCTTGCTCCCTTGCCAAGAAGAAAGCCGAGCCAAACTCGGTCGCGCCCTCTTGTGACGATGTGCAGCGCGCCATCGCCGTTTCCGTCCTTGGCGTTGATCACGGTGGAGCCAGGCACGGCCACCAAAGCTTCCACCTTTCCGCCGTCTCGCTCCTTCACGCCCTGTATGAAGGTGTAGCTATCTGAAAATTTCTGCGTCTGGCCCGGCTGGGCAGAGAGCGCGATAGCAATGGCGGCGGTAACGCCGAGGCTCAATTTAGGGAACACGTCGCAACCCCCAGTTCTGCTTGATTACAGGCCCTTAGCAAAGCAAGGCTGGCAGCGCCATGAATGAAACTCGCGTGCCCCTGCTGGTGTTGATGCTGCTTGCTCTTCTCGGCGCTTGTTCGGGCGGGGCCGGCGAAGCGCCGCCGCTTGAGGGCGCGCGACTGGGCGGTTCATTCACACTGACCGATCAGAACGGCCGCCCAGTAAGCGACACCCAGTTCGATGGCCGCTACCGCATCGTGTATTTTGGCTTCACTTATTGCCCGGATGTGTGCCCCGTGGACCTTCAGACCATCGGGCAAGCGATGCGAATGGTCGAGAAGAGCGACCCGTCCAAAGCGGAACGGGTGCAGCCGATCTTCATCACCGTCGATCCGCAACGGGATACACCTGCCGTGATGAAGCAATATGTCTCATCCTTTCACCCTCGGCTGATCGGCCTCACCGGCACCAGGGAACAGATTGCTGACGTCGCTAAGAAGCACGGCGTCTACTTTGGCAAGGCGGAGGAGCCCGGCGTAACCGAGTATATGGTTGATCATTCCCGGATTGCCTTGCTGTTCGGCCCGAAGGGGGAGCCCATCGCGATCCTTCCGCACGACAAAGGCGCGGAGGCGGTCGCTGCCGAGCTGAGGCGCTGGGTTCAATGACGGATACCTTCTGGGAAAAGCCACTTGGCGAACTGAGCCGTGCCGAATGGGAGGCATTGTGCGATGGCTGCGGGAAGTGCTGTCTGCACAAGATCGAGGACGAGGAAACCGGCCGCATCTATGGCACCAACGTCGCCTGCAAGCTGCTGGACCGGCACAGCTGTCGTTGCACCAATTATCGTGGCCGCAAGGCATTCGTGCCGGATTGCGTGCGCTTGACCGCAGACCAGGTGAGCAAGCTCGAATGGCTGCCGTCCACTTGTGCGTACCGGCTCCGCGGTGAGGGAAAGCCACTGCCCGAATGGCACTATCTCGTGAGCGGAAGCCGTGAGACGGTGCACGAGGCAGGAATCTCGGTGCGCGGTTGGACCGTGTCCGAAGGTGAGGCGGGAGATCTCGAGCATCACCTGATCGACCGTGAACTCTGAGCTTCGCTTCGAAGGCGGCAACGCGGCAAGTCTGACGCTGAAGCCCTCTCCCCGCGCGCGCACCATGCGCCTCCGCGTCGACAGCCGGACGGGTGCGGTGGTGCTATCCTATCCGACGCGGGTGTCGCAGCGGCGGGCGATTGAATGGGCAAGGAGCCAGCGCTCGTGGATTGAGGCCCAGCTTGCAAAGCTGCCGGAGCCCGCTCCCTTGCTGGCCGGAGGGAAGGTTCCGCTTGGCGGCATTCCGCACCTCATCGACTGGCAAGTCGGGCGCCGCCGCTCGGTATCTGTTGAGGACCAGCGGATCCTGATCGGCGGCCCCGCTGAGACTTTGCAATCGCGGCTGCTTCGATGGCTGAAGCAGCACGCTTTGCAGATCCTTGCGCAGGAGACGCAGGCCTTCGCGGCAAAAGCAGGCGTTCGCGTTAGCCGGGTGGCGGTCGGTGACCCGCTCTCACGGTGGGGAAGCTGCTCGTCGACCGGAGCGATCCGCTACAGCTGGCGACTGATCCTCGCGCCTGAATGGGTGCGGCAGGCAACCGTTGCGCATGAAGTCGCGCACCGCATTCATATGAATCACGGCCCGCAGTTCCATGCTCTGGTGCAAGAGCTCCTTGGTGTAGATCCGAAGCCGGCGCGGCTATGGCTAAAGCGTGAGGGAGCCACGATCCAGCGGATCGGCCGTCTCTGACCCCCGCCTCGGAGCGACCGGAGGCGATCTCCTAGGGCCTGATCGACTGAGGTGGAAGCGCCACGCGCTTCCGCCGAAGGCGTGGATCAGGCCCTTTCCTATGGTGGAGACCTTCATTCACGACCAGGTAATTCCGCCTGATCCGATCAAGGTCTAGGCGGTGGCGGCTCGCGCGGCGGCGGTGGCGGGCGCGCGCGGCCAACGGCGCGGTCCAGCCACTCCTGGCTGAGCGTCTCCCCGGCAGCCTCTTGCTCCTGCTCGGGTTGATCAGGAGCCGCTCGGTCTGGCTCGCCGCCGGGTTGCGGAGCCGCATCCGGAGAAATCGGGTTCCCGTCGGGATCAACCATCAGGAAGTCGTCCGGCTCGCCCGTCCAGGCTTCCTCTTCGCCTTCTGTCTGCCAATCTGGCATGGTGACTTCGATTTCAAACTCCTCTGCCGGGCGGCTTGCGACAGCCTTCACCATGTGACCGTGAAACGCCATTGCCGGCGCGCGTCCGCCCTGGAGCCCAGGGATCGGCCGGGCATCATCCCGCCCCATCCAAACACCGGTCGTTATTCCGCTGGAAAAGCCGATGAACCAGCCGTCCTTATTTGCGCTGGTTGTGCCGGTCTTGCCCGCAACCGGGCGACCTATCTGGGCCGCGCGGCCGGTTCCGGTCAGCACCGCTGCCTGCAAGAGGTCGGTCATTTGCGCGGCGACCCATGGCGCCACCAGCGTGCGCCCGCTTTCCGGTTCGTGCTGGTAAAGGAGCCGCCCGTCAGTCGTGGCGACCTTCACGATCCCGTACGGAACCACTGCGACGCCCTTGCTCGCAACACCGGCGAAGGCACGCGTCATGTCAATAAGCCGGACATCCGACGTGCCGAGCACCATCGAGGGATCCGTATTCACTTCCGTAGTGATGCCGAAGCGCTGCGCCATGTCGGCCACGGTGCGGAAGCCGACCTCCTGCCCAAGCTTTGCCGAAACGGTGTTGATCGAGCGTGCGAAGGCTTCGCGCACGGTGACGGGGCCATGGTGGGTGCGGTCGTTGTTACGTGGCCGCCAGCCGTTGATGTTCACAGGCTCGTCGACGACCGTGTCGTTGGGCGTGTGGCCAGCCTCGAGCGCCGCCAGGTAAACGAACAGCTTAAAGGCAGAGCCGGGCTGGCGAGTTGCCTGCGTCGCGCGGTTGTAGAGGGAGGAAACATAATCCCGGCCCCCGATCATGGCCCGCACCGCCCCATCGCGGTCCAGCGAAACGAGCGCTCCCTGTGCCCCTGGCGGCGTGTTTGCGTTGATCGCCTGATCCGCAGCGCGCTGCATGCCCGCGTCGAGGCTCGTCCAAACGTCGATCGGCTCCACCGTCTCGTCGATCAGCGTATCCAGCTGCGGCAGTACCCAGTCGGTGAAGTAGCGCACGCTGTTCTGCTTCGGCGTCGGCACGAGCTTGACGTCTGCGGGCTCGGCTGAGGCGGCATCGAACGCGCTGACATAGCCTTGCTGCTTCATCAGATCGATGACGATGCCGGCACGGCCCTTGGCCGCTTCGGCGTCAGCGGTCGGCGAATAATTGGACGGAGCTTTCACCAGCCCCGCGATGATCGCAGCTTCCGAAAGCGTGAGATTTTCAGCCGAATGGCCGAAGAAGCGGCGTGCAGCCGCATCGATGCCATAGGCACCGCCCCCGAAGTAAACGCGATTAAGGTAGAGTTCGAGGATCTGCTCCTTCGAAAAGCGCCGCTCGAGCGCCAGGGCGAGGATCGCTTCGCGCATTTTGCGCCCGAAGGTACGAGTGTTTGTGAGAAAGATGTTGCGCGCGAGCTGCTGTGTGATCGTTGAGCCGCCTTCTCGCCACCGGCCGCGATCGAACCGAACCTTCACGGCGCGCGCCAGGCCGACCGGATCAACGCCGATGTGGGAGCGGAACCGCCGATCCTCGACCGCCACCATGGCATTTTTCATGATGGGTGGAATTTCGTCGTAGCTAAGCCACTCGCCGAAGCTCGGACCCAACGAAACGAGGACTGAGCCGTCGGCGGCGCGGACACGGATCATTTGCCCCAGGTCATCGCGGCGAACGAGTTCCTGGTAACTCGGCAGCGAGCTCATTGCGATGCCGACCGCTACCACCAAAGCGATCAGCCCCACGATCGCCGTGTAGACGCCTATCTTGAGCGTGGTGATCAGCGCGCGCTTGATCGCGGAGGAAGCAGTACTGGCCATTGCGCCTCAGCGTAAGGCTTGTTGGATTGGCTCACAAGCAGGACCGCGGCGAGGCGCCGGTGCTCGGCATCGGCCGGGTCATGGGCGCGGGCCAGCTTCGCTCGCCAAAGTCCGTGTGCCCGGCAACGCTTATCTCTTCGGTTCAAAATCGAGTGAAGCGCTGTTGATGCAGTAACGGAGCCCGTCCGGCCCTGGACCATCCGGAAAGACGTGGCCCAGATGCCCGTCGCACTTCGCGCAACGCACTTCAACGCGCCGCATCCCGTAGGCATCGTCAGTATGCTCCGTCACCGCATCCTGGCCCGCGGGGGCCGTAAAGCTCGGCCAGCCGCTGCCGCTGTCATATTTGGTGTCACTCGAGAAAAGCGGCTTTCTGCACCCGGCGCAAAGATATTCTCCGGCTGCGTGGTTGTTCCAGTAGCGGCCGGTGAAAGCGCGTTCCGTGCCTGCTTCGCGCAGCACTTGATATTGCTCGGCGGAAAGCCGCTGGCGCCATTCGTGTTCAGGCAGGTCGAGATGATCTTCAGTATCGCGGACATCCATGGCGGCCTCTTCTCAATGCTAGGGGGTTGCTGCTAAGCTAGTAGCGGAGCCAACCCACGCCAAGGGGAGCTTCCGAAGTCGTCTGGCGCAACTAATGGCAGTTGCCGATGCGTTTCCGGGGGGCTGGTGCGCTCCAGCCCCTCTCCAATTCGATGGTGCGGTCGAGAAGACTCGAACTTCCACGGGCTTTCGCCCACAACGACCTCAACGTTGCGCGTCTACCAGTTCCGCCACGACCGCACATCTGAATTGTCCGCCGATTGAAGAACCAGCGGCTGGCAGGTGGGCGCCTCTAGCAAAGCGGTTCCGTGCGCGCAACGCGCTTTTCCGAGCCCGGCGCGGGAAATCTGCTGCGCTGAACCCAGAACCGGGTCACGCGGTCAGACAAGCCTCACAGCGCGTTCGGGTCGAAAGTAAGGTTGAGCCGCCGCGCATTGCGGGGCACGTCCATGACGGCGCTGTTGAAGTTGGTGCTTCCGCCGGGGCCAAGCTCCGCCACGGGGGCGGAGATAGCCCAAGAATAGACCACGCGCCCCTGCGCGTCGAGGAGTTCGGCCTTGATGGGCGGCACGCTTTGGTTGATTTCGCTGGTGTTGACGACGCGGCCAAACACCGTGAGCAATTCGTTGCCGCTCTCCAGGCTCGTACGATCCGGCTTGCGCGCCGGCACGATACGCAGCGCTTTCGCGGAAGCCTGGCCTTCGCCCCCGACCATCGGAACTCCGAAGTAGGAAATCGCCGCAACGCCGCCGAGCATCAGGATGGCGGCCATAGCAGCGAGGATGGTCCATAAGCGGGCGGGATTGCGGCGCGGCCGGAAGGGTGGCTCATGGGCGAAAGCATTGAAGTCCCCTTCGCCTTCACGGGGCCCGAGAACCGCTGTCGAAGCGGCCGCTGCGGCGGGCGCAGGCACCGACGTCGGAGGAGACGGGTCCACCTGATCGCGTATCGGCGGCGGCGGCGGTGGTGGCGGCGCGGCGGCGGCTGGTATCGGCCGCCGCGGTTCCGGTGCCGGGGCGGCTGCCGTGCTTGGCTGGGCTGCGCTCTTGCTGGGCTCTTGGAACCAACTGGTCTTGCAACTGGCGCAACGCACTTGCCTTCCGGTCGCGCCGACGGCGCCGTCCGGGACCACATAACGGGTGTCGCAGGCGGGACAGGTAAGGATCATCGCGTAGTACAGCCCCCCAAGCTGGTGCACTCAGGATTTCTAAGCACGTGATTGGCGTACCATGCAAGCAATTGCCATGCTTTACCAATGACGCTGCGCCGTGCCATGGCTAAGGCCCGGTTGCGTAGAGTGCGGAGGCAGGTCTGAGCCCGACCAGTATCGTCCAATTCGAGAATGTGGGGCTGCGCTATGGCACCGGAGCCGAAACGCTTTCGGATCTCACTTTCTCGCTTCAGGAGGGCGGCTTCTATTTCCTCACCGGTGCTTCAGGCGCCGGCAAGACCTCGCTCTTGAAGCTGCTCTACCTTGCGCAGCGCCCGAGCCGGGGGCTTATTAAGCTTTTTGGCGAGGACATCGTCACGATGCCGCGCAAGCGCCTTCCCGGGTTCAGGCGGCGGATCGGCGTCGTGTTTCAGGACTTTCGCCTGGTCAGGCACCTTTCCGCTTTCGACAACGTCGCGCTGCCGCTTCGGGTGGCCGGCGTGGAGGATAAGGATCTCGAGACTCCGGTGCGCGAGATGCTGAACTGGGTGGGCCTTGGACATCGTTCCAGCGCGCGCCCCGCCACTTTGTCCGGCGGCGAGCAGCAGCGCGTGGCGATCGCACGCGCCGTTATCGCGCGGCCCGAATTGCTGCTCGCGGACGAGCCCACCGGGAATGTGGATCCTGAAATGGCCAAACGCCTGCTCCACTTGTTCGATTCCCTGAATAAGCTCGGCACCACGGTGGTTGTGGCCACTCACGACGTTCACCTCATCGCCCGCATCGGCCGCTCGGAGATGCTCCGGCTCGACAGGGGACAGATTTCCGACCCGACCGGCGCGCTTCGCAATCCGCCGAGGGCGCCGATCGCGTGAAACCAAGCCCGCGCAAGTTCGGGACCGCGGACCGCGGCCTGCTGCCGGAGGGGCGTATCACCGGCCCCATGCCGTGGGTGCTGGCAATCATGATGTTTCTGACGGTTCTCGCAGCCGCGGCGGGGCTTGGGCTCGGCACTGCTGCGCGCAGCCTCGATGCCGATGTCGGGAACAGCATCACCATCCAGATCGTGGAGGCGAACCCGGACTTCCGGAACGCTCAGGCGCGGATCGTCATCTCCGAACTGCAGAAGATCCCGGGCGTCACCTCGGTGCGTCGCCTCGGCGAGGAAGAGATGGCGCGCCTGCTGGAGCCTTGGCTGGGGGAGGGCGGCCTGGAGGCGGATCTGCCGGTACCCGCTTTGATCGATGCCGATCTCACGGCGGAGGCGTACAGCAATCTCCAGATCATCCGTGATGCCGTGGCCGCGGTCGCTCCATCGGCGCGAGTGGACGACAATGCGCAGTGGCTTGCTCCGCTCGCAAAGTTGATCGCCGCGCTCAGATGGCTCGCCGCCGGGCTCGTGATTCTGATGGTCGGCGCGACGGCCGCCACGGTGGTGCTGGCCGCCCGAGCGTCTCTGGACACACACCGCGGCACCATTGAGGTGCTTCACCTCATGGGCGCCACGGACGTGCAGGTCGCGCGGTTGTTCCAGCGACGGATTGCGCTCGACGCGTTGTTTGGCGGCGCCGTGGGCTTGGTCACGGCCGCCGCGGTCCTTCTAGTGATCGGCAACAGGGTTGGAGCGCTCGGTTCGGAGCTGCTTGGGTCTGCCGGTCTTCCACTGACCAGCTGGCTGCTCTTGGGGGCGTTGCCGGTTGGGGGCGTGTTTCTCGCAATGCTGGTTGCCCGCATCACGATTTTGCGGGCATTGGGACGGCTTCTATGATTTTGCGCGCCTTGTCCTTCCTCGTGCTGCTTTACGCGCTCGGTTATGCCGCCTTCACCGTGCTTCTCCCGAAACCGGGTGACGCCCGTCGCACCGATGCGATCGTCGTGCTGACCGGCGGCGCAAAGAGACTCGAGCGCGGACTTGAACTTCTCGAGCAGCAAAAGGCCGACCGAATGCTGATATCCGGCGTGGACCGAACGGTCCGCGCCGTAGAGCTGGCCCAACGCTACGGCAGGCAGCAATCTGTATTCCAATGCTGCATCGATCTCGGGCGCGAGGCTGTGGATACTCGCTCCAACGCTGAAGAAACGGCGCGCTGGCTAGATCGGCATGGCTTTAAGACTGTGCGGCTGGTGACAACTGATTGGCACATGCCGCGCGCAGGCTTTGAGCTGGCACGTCAGGCCGGCAACAAAGTCGATGTTTATCCGGATGCGATCGAGTCCAAGCCGCGGTTCGGGCAGCTCTTCACCGAATATAATAAGTATCTACTCCGTCGTGCTGCAGTGATCGTGGGCATCTGATGAACCTGCTGCGCTCGCTGCTCTTTTCAGGGGTGTTCTACGGCGGAAGCCTGGTCGCTGTGCTGCTGGCCATTCCGGCCGCGATGATGGGGCGCCGGTCGCTTGCAGCTCTGGTGCATGGCTGGGCGACGATGCATCGGATCTCGGCGCGCCATCTCCTGGGAATCCGTACGCAGGTTCAAGGAAGACTTCCGGCAGGGCCAGCCTTGGTTGCTGCAAAGCACCAGTCGATGTTCGAGACCATCGAAATCGTGCTGCTGCTCGATGAACCGGCAGTGGTGCTGAAGCGACAGCTCGCCGACATCCCTTTATGGGGTTGGGCGGCGCAGCGTTACGGCGTGATCCCCGTTGACCGCGAAGGAGGTGCTGCGGCGCTGCGGCGGATGCTCAAGGCCGCCCAAGCGGCGGTTTCGGAGGGCCGGCCAATCGCCATATTTCCAGAAGGCACACGTGTCCGACCCGGCGAGCAGCCACCCCTCCAGGCGGGCTTTGCCGGTCTTTACCGTGCACTGGGATTGCCCGTGGTGCCAGTAGCGCTCGATAGCGGGCGCCTTTGGCCGCGACGGAGTTTCAGCAAGCGGCCGGGGGTCGTTACCATGCGGTTCGGGGAGCCGATCCCACCCGGCCTGCCGCGCAAGGATGTCGAGGCGCGGGTGCACGCCGCCATAAACGCGCTGGATGCAGTGCCGTGATTTGGGCAGTTTCACAAAGAAGCGAGGGAAGGCGATGGCGCCACCGCTCCCGGCCAACCGCATGCGAGGAGCAGCAGCGGCATGGATGTTGAACTCGGGCTGATCGAGGGCTTTTTCGGCCCGCCGTGGAGCTGGGCCGAGCGGTGCGCCGCGATCGAGTTTCTGGGACCACGCGGGTACCGCTTCTACCTCTACGCCCCCAAAGCCGACCCCTTTCTCCGGCGCAACTGGCAAGAGCCGCATCCCGAAACGGAACTCGCGGAGATGGCGGCCTTTGCGCGAGCCTGTCGGGCCGCCGGGGTCCGCTTCGGCATCGGCCTCAGTCCGTTCGAACTGTATCTCGCGCCAGACGCAGGGTGGGAAAAGCTGATCAGAGCCAAGCTCGCGTGGCTGGCCGATGTCGGCTTTGACGATCTTGCTATCCTGTTCGACGACATGCGCGGCGATGTTCCCCACCTCGCGGAGCGTCAGGCGGCGATCGTCGAGCTGGCGGCGCAGTGCAGCGGCAATGCCCGGATAATCTGTTGCCCGACATATTATTCGGACGACCCGGTCCTCGACCGCGCGTTCGGCGCAAGGCCTGCAGGATATCTAGAAACGCTCGGCCGGCTGCTCGACCCGTCGGTGGAGATCATGTGGACAGGCGAGGAGGTCTGCGCGCGCGAATTTTCTCCTGGACACTTGGAACGGGTTTCAGAGCAGATAGGACGTAAACCCTTCCTTTGGGACAATTATCCGGTGAATGACGGCGCCCGCATGTCGCAGCACCTGCACCTTCGGGCTTTTACCGGCCGGCCGGCCACAATCGGCGCGCACATTTCCGCACACGGCATCAACGTCGCCTCGCAAGCCGTGCTGAACCAAATTCCGGCTTTGACCCTTGTCGAGAGCTACGGAGCGGGCGAGGTCTACGAGTATGGCGCCGCATTCGCGCGCGCCGCTCGTGCGGTGCTGGGCGACGATCTTGCCGCTCAGGTTCAGCGCGACCTTCTCACCCTCCAAGACGTTGGTCTGGACCGGCTCGGCGAGCGCCGTGCGGCGTTGCGGCAGCGATATGCTGGGGTCGACCATCCCGCCGCGCGCGAAGTCGTGGCTTGGCTGGATGGGCATTGGGCCATGGCCGGGGAAGCGGTTCAGACCCAGTAATCAGCCGCGGAGCTGGGCGCCGACCTTGCCCGCCGCGGCCACGATCCGATCTGAAATTACCTTCAATTCGTCCTCGGTGAAGCTGCGGACGCCGGGCTGCAGGCTTACTTCAAGGGCGAGCGACTTCTGCCCCTCGGGCACGCCCGGGCCGGTGAAGACATCGAACAAGCTGACGCTCGTGATGGCATGCTTGTCCGCGCCGCGAACGGCGCGGACAAGGGCGTCGGCTTTGGTGGCGAGCGGCACCAAAAACGCAAAGTCGCGTTTCACGGCCTGGAGCGGCGGCGGCGCATAAGCTTCCCGCATGTGCCCGCTGGTGCGCTTTTGCGGAATGCGGTCGAGAAAAATTTCGGCCGCTACGATCGGGCCGGCGATGTCGAAAGCCCTGAGCGTTGCAGGATGCAGTTCGCCAAACTCGGCGAGCGCGTTCTTCGGCCCGAGCGAGAGCCGCGCAGAACGGCCCGGATGGTACACGCCGGAAGTCCCCTCGAGCGCCTGGAGATTGTCGACCGGTGCGCCAGCTGCCGTGAGGATCGCGACCGCTTCGGCCTTGGCATCATAAGCGTTGAAAGGCTGCGCGCGGCCCGAGCGCCAGTGGCGGGGGGCCTGTTCGCCTGCCAGGACAATGGCAAGCGTCGGCCGCTCGCCATCAGCAAGGTAGCGCCGGCCAATTTCGAACAAGCGCACGCTTTCGGCCCCGCGAGCAAGGTTTCGGCGTGCAGCGGCGATCAAACCCGGCAGCAGCGAAGGGCGCATCGCCTTCAAATCTTCGGAGATAGGATTTTCAAGCATCCAGGCAGCCCCGCCAAAGGCTTCCGCCTCGCCTTCGGAGATGAAGCTCCAGGTCACCGCTTCATTGAGCCCGCGCGTTGCTGCCGTCCGGCGGACGCGCCGCTCCAGGAGCTGCTCGGGCGTGGCCGTCGGAGTGGCGACACCGGGTGCCCGAGGGAGTGGTGTGGAGGGGACCGCGCCAAGTCCCTCCATCCGGATAACTTCTTCGACGATATCGGCTGAACCGCCGACGTCACGGCGCCACGACGGCACCGCGACATCCCAAACACCGTCGCCAGTGACCTGAAATCCGAGACGGCGGAGGATGTCCTTCTGGCGTGGCTCTGGCACGTCGACACCGGCGAGTTCTGCGGTACGACGAGGACGGTAGGGAACGGTCCGCTCCAGCGCAGGCGGCGTGCCGGCATGGATCGCTCGCGAAGGCTCACCCCCTGCAAGTGCCAGTGCGAGGTCCGTGGCAAGCGCGAGGCCCTGTTCGAGGAAAGCTGGATCGACGCCGCGCTCAAAGCGTGTCCGTGCCTCTGAGGTGAGCGCCAGCTTCTGCCCGGTGCGGGCGATCGTCTCCGGATCGAAGTAAGCGCATTCGATCAGGATGTCCGTTGTTGCTTCCGTGACCCCCGAATGCTCGCCTCCCATGATGCCGCCGATGTCGTGCACCGCTGCGTCGTCCGCGATCACTGTCATTTCCCGGTCGAGCCGGTAGGCCTTGCCATTGAGGGCGAGCAGTTCCTCACCCTCGCGGGCTTTGCGGGCGACAAGGGCGCCTTGCAGCTTGGCCACGTCATAAACGTGCAAGGGGCGACCATAGCTCAGCATGACGTAGTTGGTCATGTCGACGAGCGCGCTGATTGGACGCTGGCCGACGGCTTTCAGCCGCTGCTGTAGCCAGGCCGGTGACTGGCCGTTGGTAACGCCGCGGACTACGCGCCCGTAAAAAGCGGGGCAGCCCTCCGGATCGTCGGTACGAATCTCGACCGGGCAGGCGAAGCTCCCGGTGATTTCCGGGGCCGGGATCGGGTTTAAGGTGCCAAGCCCCGCCGCCGCCAGATCGCGAGCAATGCCGTGGACGCCCATTGCGTCCTGACGATTTGGTGTCACCGAGACATGGATAACTGGATCGTCAAGCCCAGCCCATCCGGCGAAGCTCGCGCCAACGGGCGCTTCCTGGGGAAGCTCGATGATCCCGTCATGCTCATCGCCCAGTTCAAGTTCGCGGACCGAGCACATCATGCCGCGGCTCTCGACCCCTCGAATGGCGGCAACCTTGAGGGTCAGGTCGCTGCCAGGCACGTAAGCGCCTGGCGCGCCGAAGACGCCCTTCAACCCCGCTCTGGCATTGGGAGCGCCGCACACGACCTGGATGGGCCCGCCGGTGCCGGCATCGACCGTCAGCACCTGCAGCTTGTCCGCCTGCGGATGGCGCTCGGCCGTCAGGACCTCTGCTATGACGAAGGGAGCCAGCTTCTGCGCCGGATTATCCACGCCTTCGACTTCGAGGCCGATGCTGGTCAGCGTCTCAACGATCTCGCCGGCGCTGGCGTCGGTTTCCAGGTGCTCCTTGAGCCAGGAAAGGGTGAACTTCATGCGCCCACTCCTCCGCTAAGGGTCGGCACATCCAAGGCGGAGAAGCCATAGTGTTTTAGCCACCTCACATCGCCGTCGAAGAAGGCGCGCAGGTCGTCCATGCCGTATTTCAGCATGGCCAGCCGATCTATGCCGCAGCCGAAGGCGAATCCTTGCCACTCGTCCGGGTCGAGCCCGCAATTCGCGATCACCTTCGGGTGGACCATCCCGGAGCCGAGAAGCTCCATCCACGCATCGCTCCCGCCCAAGACGCGGCGACCCTTCACGACCGAATAGCCGACATCGACTTCCGCTGAAGGCTCCGTGAAGGGGAAATAGCTTGGGCGCAGGCGGAGCACGATGTCATCGCGCTCGAAATACGCCTTGAGGAAGGTCTCCAGGGTCCATTTGAGGTGGCCCATATGGATTCCGCGGTCGATGACGAGGCCTTCCACCTGGTGGAACATCGGGGTGTGCGTCGCATCGCTGTCGGAGCGATAGGTTCGGCCTGGCACAATGATGTAGATCGGCGGCTTCTGCCGCATCATGGTACGAATTTGGACGGGCGAGGTGTGCGTGCGTAGCAGCATCCGCCTGCGCTCGCCGTCCGTCTCCCCGAAATAGAAGGTGTCGTGCATCGCCCGCGCGGGATGCGTTTCGGGGATGTTGAGCGCCGTGAAATTGTGCCAGTCATCCTCGATTTCGGGCCCAGTAGCCACCGAGAAGCCGAGGTCGGCGAAGATCTCCGCCAGCTCGTCCATGACCTGGCTGACCGGATGCACGGTGCCTTGCGGCCCCGTTGCCACCGGCAGCGTCATGTCCAGAGTTTCGGTCGCGAGCTTGCGCTCGAGTTCCGCCGCCTCCAGCGCCGCCTTGCGTGCCGTGATCGCCTCGGCGACGCGTTCGCGCAGGCCGTGGATTCGGGGGCCTTCGACCTGCCGCTCCTCCGCTGTCATCCGTCCGAGCGTTTTCAGGAGGCCCGTGATTGCGCCTTGTTTGCCAAGGGCGGCGACCCGTTCGGCCTCGAGGCTGGTGAGATCGACAGCCGCGTGGATGCGCTCGAGCAGATCGCGGCTCAGTGTTTCGAGATCGGACATGGCCCGGCGCTCTAGAGGAGATTTCCGACAGTTTGAACCCAAAGCTGTAAACGTGGTGTCGGCGGGCGGCGACGGCGAAGCCGAGCTCATCGCGCCATGTGCTTAGCCTCCGAGGAACGGATAAGGGGAAATCGTTTTCTGCATCTCGTTCACCGTCAGGGTTCGCCCGGCAGGCGCGGCTGCGCGTTGGGGGCAGCGGAGCCGCGGGCAGATGGCGCAGGCCGGGCCGATCGGAGTGGCATAGGGTTCTGTGAGATCGAGCCCGTCCGAATAGACGATCTTCGATGCAAATTTGAGGTCGCAGCCAAGGCCGATGGCAAGCTGGCTGCCTTCGCGCGGGTCGAGCCGAATGGCCCGGTCAACTGTCCGGCTGAGCGTGAAGAAGCGTTGGCCGTCCGGCGTCTCGACGATTTGGGTGCTTACTCGGCCTGGGGTCTGAAATGCCGTGTGCAGATTCCAGCGTGGGCAGGTGCCGCCGAACCGCGAGAAGGGAAAGCTTTCCCCTGCGAAGCGCTTCGAGATGTTTCCGGCCGCGTCCACACGAAGCATGAAGAAGGGCACGCCGCGCGCTCCGCTTCGGCTGAGCGTGGTCAGGCGATGCGCGACCTGCTCGACGCTGGCGCCGAATTCTGCGCAAAGCCGGTCCAAGGCGTAACGGTGCCGCTCGGACGCGGTGAGGAACTCGGCGTACGGCATCATGATGGCGCCGGCCGCATAATTGGCCAACGACATGTGGAGCAGCCGGCGCGACGGCTGGTCGGGCGGGACGGCGCTTTCGAGCATGCGCGTGAGAAGCGGCCGGAATTCGAACAAAGCCAACTGGTACGCCACGGCGAAGGTGCGGCTTTCGGGGCGTAGCAACTCGGAGAGCATCAAACGCTTGCGGTGATAGTCGTAGTGTTGGCTGGTGCCATCCAGCAGTTCGGGCGGGACGATGCGGGTATCGACGCCGAACCCCTCCTTCAGCCGCTTTCGGAGCGCCGCGAACATGAACAGCCGCTCGCCGAGCGCGCCGGCCAGCGTTTCGGCCGCCTCCTCCAAATAGCCGAAATAGTTTCGCTGCGTCTGGATGTGGTCGCGCACCCACGTCTCGGGCGTGACTATGGTAGCCTCGCCCTCGGACGCAGGCGCGCTCCGCCGTTCGACCAAAGTAGCGTAAAGCCGCGAAATGGCGTCCGCGACCGAAGGGGCATTGTCCGCCACCTCGACAAGCTCGTAACGGGGAATGCCGATGTCGCTGAACATCGGATCGGCGAAGATCTCGGCGAGATCTTCCATGTCAGTGCCTTCGCCTTCGGCGGTGAAGCCTTTCAAGTCGACATCGTAAGCCTGAGCGAGGCGGAGCAGAACCTGAGCGGTCACTGGCCGCTGGTTACGCTCGAGGTGGTTCAGATAGCTGGGGCTGACGCCAAGCTCGGCCGCCATTGCATTCTGATTGAGCCCCAGTTCCCGGCGCAATCGACGGAGCCGCCCGCCGAGGTAGAGTTTCCGTTCCGAAGCCATGTTGTAAGTCTGTCAACAATTTACACAAGTCGCAAGTCAAAGAACGACAGCGCGACCCTTTTTGATGCTCCCTCGCTTAGCAATCTGGAGTTGATTGGCCGCATAACCGAACGAAGGGTGAGACTATGGCAGATTTCAGCAGCGTTGTTCCCGCTCCAGCGGGGCGCTTCAACGGCATCAGGCGGCCCTATGACGTGGCAGAGGTCGAGCGGCTCCGAGGTTCCGTGCCGGTCGAGCACACGATCGCGAGGCGGGGCGCTAATCGCCTGTGGGAGCTTCTGAACAGCGACGATTACGTCAACGCACTTGGCGCGGTCACTGGCAACCAGGCGATGCAAATGGTGCGCGCGGGCCTGAAGGCGATCTACCTTTCGGGCTGGCAGGTCGCAGCCGATGCCAACACGGCCGGAGCCATGTATCCCGACCAGTCGCTTTACCCGGCCAATGCAGGCCCGGAGCTTTGCCGTCGAATCAACCGCACCCTGCAACGCGCCGATCAGATCGAGCACGCCGAGGGTGGCGCGCAGCGGGACTGGTTCGTGCCGATCGTGGCCGATGCCGAAGCTGGCTTCGGCGGTCCGCTGAACTGCTTCGAGATCATGAAAGCCTATATCGAGGCGGGCGCGGCGGGCGTGCACTTCGAGGACCAACTCGCGTCTGAGAAGAAGTGCGGGCACCTCGGCGGCAAGGTCCTGATCCCCACCCAAGCGCACATTCGAAACCTGAACGCGGCACGGCTGGCGGCCGATGTGTGTGGTGTGCCGACCGTGCTCGTCGCCCGAACGGACGCCGAAAGTGCGAAGCTCATCACGTCCGATGTGGACGAGCGCGATCACGAGTTCCTGACCGGCGAGCGCACCCCGGAAGGCTTCTTTCGCCTGAAGGAAGGGACCGGTGTCGATCATTGCATCAAGCGCGGCATAGCCTTTGCCGAACATGCCGACCTTCTGTGGTGGGAGACGAGCCATCCCAATCTCGAAGACGCAAAGCGATTCGCCGAAGCGGTGCAGAAGGCCCACCCGGGAAAAATGATGGCTTACAACTGCTCACCGTCGTTCAATTGGGAGGCGAAGCTCGACAAGGACACGATCGCCAAATTCCAGCGCGAACTGGGTGCAATGGGCTATAAGTTCCAGTTCGTGACGCTTGCGGGCTTCCACAACCTAAACCACGGCATGTTCGAGCTTGCGCGGGGTTATCGCGACCGCGGAATGGCGGCCTATTCCGAGCTCCAGCAGGCTGAGTTCGCTTCGGAGCAATATGGCTACACGGCTACCCGGCACCAGCGCGAAGTGGGGACAGGCTATTTCGACCTCGTGGCGCAGACCGTTGCCGGAGGCGAGGCTTCCACCACGGCGCTCGCGGAATCCACCGAGGCAGATCAGTTCACCGACAAAGTTGCGGCCTGAGGCCGCCTGAAAGAGGAGATTAGGCATGAGCAAACGTTATTGGGTTATCGGCGGCGAGTATGAGGGTCCCGACTTCCGCGCCCTTATTCCGGGGACGGAGAAGATGTGCGGGCCCTTCGAGGATGAGCGCAAGGCGCGGACGGAATGGACCCGCCTCACCTGCTGCCCTGAAGGCACGACGGCAACAACGCGCTACTCGATCGCGTCGGAAACCCTGCACTAACAGGGGCTCACCGCCTGGCGGTAGCCCAAGAAGAAAGGCGCGGAGGATTTCCCTCCGCGCCTCTTTTTCACCGAACCAGGGCTGCTTAAGCCTGCGCCGGCAGAGCCCCGCGGGCCTGCGCGATGATCGAGCGGAAGGCATCGCCTTCGTGCATGGCGATGTCGGCAAGGACCTTGCGGTCGAGTTCAACACCCGCGAGCTTCAGCCCGTGCATGAACTGGCCATAGGTGAGTCCTTCCACTCGGACCGCGGCATTGATGCGCTGAATCCAAAGTGCGCGGAAGCTCCGCTTCTTCACCTTCCGGTCGCGATAAGCGTATTGCCCCGCTTTCTCGACGGCCTGGCGAGCGATGCGGATCGTGTTTTTGCGACGGCCATAATAGCCCTTCGCCTGCTCCAGTAATCGCTTGTGCTTGGTGCGGGTGGTCGTCCCGCGCTTGACGCGTGCCATATTCCAAGCCCTCCTTACTTAAGACCGTAGGGCGCCCAGAGCTTCACCCGGGCCGTATCGGCCTCAGCAAGTAACTCGGTGCCGCGGTTCTGACGGATGTATTTGGCATTGTGGCTGATCAGCCGGTGGCGCTTGCCAGCGACCCCGTGCTTCACCTTGCCGGTAGCGGTGAGCTTGAAGCGCTTCTTGACGCCGCTCTTCGTCTTCAGTTTGGGCATTTTCGTCTCCTTTGCGCGCGAAGCGCGACGTTTGAGAACGGCCACGGCAGCCCTTTCAGCCGGTCCGTTCGGTTTCTTCCAAGGTCTGGAAAGGCCGCGCCTATAAGGCGATGCGCCGCGAAAGGCAAGGCTCGGCCCGTCCGGTGACCGCTTCTAGGCAGGAACAGATTCGCTGTTCCAGCCGTTTTTGCGCCATGTATGAAACGGCCGTGACCCGTTCAGACGGTCACCCTCTGCGTCGTAAGAAGCTTGGCCGCGATTTCCTAGGGGCCGGGCTCTCGATTCTGGCAGCCATTATCGGGCTGATCGTTCTGGCGTGGGCGATTCTGTTCATCACCAAGGGCCGGTTCCTTAAACCCTATTTTGAAGACTTTGTCAGCAGGCAGACCTTGCGCACCGTTCGGGTCGCGGGCGACTTCCAGCTTTACCTGAACCCCATCGACGTGAAGTTCGTCGCCGAGGGCTTCACGATCTCCAATCCCGCCTGGGCGAGCCGAAAGAACTTCTTCGAATCGCGGCGCATCAACACGAACATCGCTACCATCCCGCTCATCTTCGGGCAAAGGCGAGTCAATTGGCTGGATCTGGTCGGCGGCAATGTGGATCTCGAGTGGGATGCAAGCGGCAAGCGCAACACCTGGACCATGGGCGATCCGAACAAGCCGGCCGAGCCGTTCGAAATGCCGCTGATCCGGCGCGCGAGCATCGTTGGATCGCGCATGCGCTACCGCGCTCCGCAACTGGACTTCGTGTCTGACCTCACGTTCGAGACGGTGCGCGCAAAGGACACCGCATTCGAAAGCGACATTCGCTTTTCCGGCGGGGGCAGCATGCGCGACAAGCCGTTCACCCTAACCGGCAGCCTCATGTCGCCCAATGAGGCCGTTCGCGGTGGGCGGAACAAACTCGCGCTTCGCGCGGCGGCGCGCGGCAACACTCTTGACATCAGCGGGACCCTTCCGGGAGCGACGCAAGTGGAAGGAGCTGACCTGAAGCTCGAGGCACGCGGCCCGAACATGGCCTCGCTGTTCGACTTTCTGGGCGTCGCCACCCCCGACACCCGCCGCTATGTGATGCGCTCGAACCTTACCAAGCGCGGCGACCGCTGGCGTTTCACTGGCCTTCGCGGGCGCTTCGGCGACAGCGACATCGCTGGCGCAATGACCATTTCGATGCCGGCCAATCGCCTCAGGATCGACGCTGATCTTCGTTCCCGCGTCATCGACATCATCGATGTTGGGCCGATGGTCGGATATAATCCCGAGCGGCTCGAGAAGCTCGGTGCGCAAGGCGCCATCCAGAACGAGGGTGGGCGGCCGCGTGTGCTTCCGGACGCTCCGCTGCGGGTTGAGGCAATCAAGAATTTCGACGCGCACATCGACTACAAGGCCGCGCGCCTTCGGATGGAGAACGCCCCCATCACCAACATCGGGCTGAGGTTCGACTTGAACCGAAGCGTGATGAAGCTTTCACCGCTGACGTTCGATCTGGCGGGCGGCCACCTTACCTCCGATATCGTCATCAACGCACGTCAGCGGCCGGTTCGCACTGATTACGACATACGGCTGTCCCCGGTGCGAATGGGCGTTCTGCTCGCGAAATTCGGAGCGCAAGAGTCTGGAACGACCGGGCAGTTGAAGGCCAGGGTACAGCTGACTGGTCTCGGCGATTCCGTTCGGGAGTCGCTCGCCAGTTCCAACGGCCGCATCGCGATTATCATGCCGGCAGGGACTTTCTGGACCCGCAACGTGCAGCTTTCGGAGCTCGACATTGGCACCTTTGCACAGAAGATGTTCGAA
>JADDQD010000104.1 GCA_016781555.1 Pseudomonadota bacterium
AGGCCCACGCTCGCAGCTCGACGCTCAGCTGGGCTTTGACATCAACGAAAATTTCGCCGTGTCGCTGCAGGCCCAAAATTTGATCCCGGAAGACTCGGCGACTGTCGAATACAGCAACTTCAATCCCACCGCCCTCAACAGCTACGCACTTTCCGAGCGGCGATATTCGCTCGGAATACGCGCAAAATTCTAGAAAGGTCCTAGAGGGAACCATGCGGTCGGAATTTGCAAAGCGGGCGCGTGGGCTTGCCTGCCTGATCTCCTCAGCTCTGGTCGTCAGTTCCTGTACCAGCAGCCTGGTGCCACCCTCTGCGGGACTGCCGGCCAGTAACCATCTTCGGGGACCGGTTTACCGCTCCGTACCGGCCATGAACCAGACGGTTGAGTCCCGGATCCTGCCCCAGCTTGCGAAGCTGATGGACCAGCTTCTCCTTGAGCGACGGACAATGCGGATCGATGGCACCGAGGTGTTCAACGGCAAGGACAAGTTCCTGCCAGGCAAGATCGCGCTAGGCATGTCCTACGTGCTGCTGGGAACAGACCGTTCAGACGCCCGCTTCCAGACCTACGTACGCGGCTTCAGGGACATTGCCGATCTCACGCTCGGCGATGCTAACGAAACCTGGGGAGCCTATTACTACCTCCTGGCTCTCTACCGCCTCAACCAGGCTGGCCTGCTCGACGAGGCAGTGCAGCCCGAAACGCTGAGGGCGCTGAGGCAGAAGCTTGATTGGCGTCACTTCGTCCAGGAGCGCGACCTCACCCTCATTGATCTTCCTAACAACTACTTCGGCGTGGCGTTCAGCATCGCGCGCCTGAGGCACTTGCTCGGTTGGGAGGACGCGTCGGGCAGCAAGGCGCTCATCGCTAAGACGCTTGCCCACTACCGCACCTATTCCGGCCAGTACGGCTTTGCCGACGAGACGGAAGGTCAGGGGCGATTCGACCGGTATAGCGTCCTCCTGATCGGCGAGATCGCGCAGCGTTTCCTGGAGACGGGGACCACGCCGCCCCCGGAGGTCCGGCAATGGCTGAGGGGATCGGTCGATCTGTTGCTGCCCCGGCTGAATCTGCGCGGCGAGGGCTTCGAATATGGCCGCAGCCTCGGACCGTACGGCGAGACCGCCTTTCTGGAGGTGCTCAGCGCCGCCGCGGCGCTCGACGTCTTGACCGAACAGGAAAAGGCGGCCGCCTACGCCTTTTCGTCCCGAGTCAGCGCGCGGCACGCCGATTTCTGGATCGATCCGCAGACCGGGTCCGTAAACCTCTGGGACGATGGCCGCCGAACCGATGCCTATCGGGGCAAGCACCGCATCCTGGGCGAGAATCTCAGCCTGGGTCACCAGCATATCTACACCAGTAAGATCTGGAGCCGGCTCGGCTACAGGGACAAGCTCGCAGACCAAGCTCTCGTGGCGCATATCGCCAGAGCCAAGAAGCAAGATTTCACGTGGTTCGCGCGCGGGAAATATGACAGGGCGCTTTTCACTTACCGTCATGGCGACCAGCTGATCGGACTGCCGCTGATCAACGGAGCGGCCGGTCAACATATGAACACACCGTACTTCCCGATCCCCTTCTCGAACGGCATGCTGCAGGGCTCTCCCGACTCCAGCTACTCGCAACTTATCCCCAGCATTCTGCTCAAGGACAGCACCCGCCTCCAGCCGCTCTCCTTCATCAAGAACATCGAATACAGCCCAAGTGGCGATCGGGCGACGATCACCTATCGGCAGGACGAACTCGATCGGATGGGGAATGAAGCTCCGGTCGCGGACGAGCGCCTGAGCGTCGAGACACGCTACGAATTCTCGCCCGGCCGCATATCGCGAACGGACCGCTTCATCGTGAAGGAACGCACCTCAGGCATCGCGGGGATCGAAATGCAGTTCGCATCTTTCTCCGAAGACCCCCTCCTCAAGGGGCTCAGCGTCCGTTACGGCAAAGGGCTCGTTCGGTCGTTCACGGCTACCGGATTCAGCGCGTGCCGGGTCGAGGATGTCAGCGCGAACGAGACCTATCGCACTCCCACCGGGGCCATGAACACGCTTGTCACCTGTGAGGCGCGGGATCTTGGCGACAGGGGTGAGTTCACGACGGGCTGGACTCTGCAGTACGCCGGCTGAGCCTGGTCCCGACGGACCTATTTGAAGAAAACGGTCCAATGCGGAGGGCGCTTCCCGAAGCGCGCGATCAGCGTGTCGCGCAAGTTGCGGTAGCGCGGGTCGAGAAGGCTTGCGAGGGCGAAGGTCCCGACTGCCTTTGAACGGTCCCAAGGGTGCGGCGCGAACTGGGTCTGCCCGGCGGCGGCTCGTTCGCGATCGAAGGCGATGTTCGAATTTGCAAACTCGATGTGAGTGCGCGATCCATTTGCGAAGGTCGCCAACCAGTCCAGAGATCGTGGCAGGCTTGCTCCGGAAGGGCTGCGCCAGCTGAACCAATCCTCGCCATGGGCTTTCGCCGCCAGCGCCGCCATCATCAGCGGGTCCAGATTGTAAGTGACGTAGTGAAGCGCGTCCCGTTCCTCGAAGTCGAAGGTCGAACCGTCGGCGCGAAGATTGACCCCGATGTGCTTGCGGAAGGCCGATCGAGCGCGATCTATCAAACGGCGATCCCCCGTCTGATACGCCGCGAGCGTGGCGAGCTTGATGCGATGGCTCTGCCAGTTGGTGTGGGCGTTCTTCGGCGTGCCACTTATGGCGTTGAGGTAGCCGCGAGCCATGCGGCGCCAGAAGCCGTCCAGCTTGGCCCGTGTCCCTTGCGGCCGATCCATTTCGGTAAGGTCGTAGGCGAGCGCCAAAGCATCGAAGCCGGTCTCGTCGATCGGGTTGAACGACATTCGGTACACGCTCGCCCAGGCGTCGAGATATCTGCCAGCCTGTTCGAGGAAGGCGCGTTCCCCCGTCAGGCGCCAGGCCAGAGCGAGGTCCAGCGCGATCGGGTGATCGCGCTTCGCCTGTATGCTGATGTCGCGGATGCCGTGGCCCGGTAGGGTCCCTCTGTGTGGAGCCGTGGGATCGCGCCCGGCGGCCGATCGAGAGCGGCACGCGCGGCGGCGATGATCTGGGCCTTGATCGGCGCCTCGGCGACTGCCGTGCCGAACCGCGGATCCAGTAGTGCGTAATCCGCTGCCGATGCCGGCGCGCTCATGAGGAGCGCGCTCGCGACAAGGATGAGCTTTCGTATCACCGGCATGGCTCTACTCGCACTTGTTCGCCGCCGCCAGACGCGGCCCGGACCCGAACGCCCAGCGGGTGTGCCAGCGCAGCGGCCGGCCAGGGGCGACCCGCGTCGGGGGGAATTGCGCGATCCAAGGACTGTCCGGAAAGTGGCCGGGCTCGAGCGCAACCCCGCCATGCTTCTCTACCGCGCGCCCCAGCCGGTCGCGGTCCGATCCGTCGAAGGCATTTCCAGTGAAGACCTGGAGGCCCGGCTGGTTGGTCGAGATCGTGAGCGACCGGCCGGAAGCCGGATCGGAGAGAACGGCCTTCCCCGCTGGCTGCAGCACCAGCATCTCATCGATGCCCGCTGCGGCTCCTGAGGATTGGATCGCCGCGCCGAGGCTGCGCGCCGCGCGAAAGTCCGATGCTGCGCCCCCGGTCGGGATCAGCCGCCCCGTGGGCAGCTTGCGATCGTCGAGTTCCACGCGGCGATCGGCATCGACCTGCAGACGGTGGCAGGCAATCGACCCGCCGCCCGCCAGGTTGAAATAGACGTGATTGGTCAGATTGGCGACGGTGGGCCGGCTGGAGTTCGCCTCAATATTGAGCGTCAGCGCATTGGCGTTGCGGGCGAGCACATAGCGCGCGGCGACCCGAAGCTCGCCGGGAAAGCCCTGATCCCCATCAGGGCTGATGTGCGTGAATACGACTCCGACGGAATCGGGCGTCTCGAAGGGCCTGGCTCTCCATAGTGCCCGGTCGAAACCCGGATCGCCGCCATGCAGCGTTACGCCCGAAGCGTTTGTGGACAGCTCGTGGCGAACGCCGTCCACAAGTGCGGCGCCGCGCAGCCGGCCCGCGTATCGGCCGACGATCGCTCCGAAACGGCGCTTGCTCGAGACGAAGCCCTGCAGCTCGCGGGGGCTGACTACCGTCTCGACTAGGCCGCCGTGACGATCCCGGATGCCGATGCTCGCGATCGCGGCACCGTAGTCGGTCAGCTCCACGACCATGCCGCGCTTGTTTGTCAGCCGGTGGCGCGACACGGGCCGGCCATCCGGCAGCCGCCCGAACGTCTCCGTCTCGACGCGCGCCGCGCGGGCCCTCCCCGCGTGCAAGGCGTCAGGAACCGTGACGAGAACAGCCGCCAGAAGCAGGATTACCGGCACAAGCAGAGACGGTGCAGATATGCCCACGAATAGTCGATAAGCCATGTCACATTTTGTCTCCGGCCGGCGAACCGCTGTAAACCCCCGAAAGACGCCAATCCGCTTAGCTTCAGGCTGATGCACTGAGGGGTCGCGCTTGTTTCGGTCAACCTCTATTTTCAGTTAAACAATCCACGCATAGCTGGAAGCGCAGCAAATTCGGGTTCGATAGGAAGTACTGCAGTGGCCGCAGGTCGGTTCAGGCAGATGCCTCACCGCGACAGCAATAGGACTGCTCAACGGCTACAGCTCGGCTGAGATCGCGCAGGCCACAGAATCTCCGGGGCCGCAGCCGATCAGGTGACGCGACGCTCGTTGAGCTACCGTCTGAAGTGCTTACGGTCCTCCTCGCGCGCCACAAACCGCGAGAGAAGCTGATAGGAGGCGAAGTCCGGGACACGCTGTCCACATATTCTCAACTTAGAGCAATACCTGTCGGTGGGGATCTGGGCTTCACCTCCTTCAGCTTTGCCCGCTCAGAAGATGCGGCCATCGCAGGCGCAAACGGCGAGGCGTTCGACCTGATTACGGCGGACGTGCGGCTGCTCCCAGGCGACGGTGTTAAGGCTGTGGAGACGATCTGCGCGAAGCGCCATATCCCGGTGATTTTCATTACTGGCTATGCACCCGACATCAAGGAGCGGTTGCAGGGCCGGCTTCCCGATGCGACGATCGTGGAGAAGCCAATAAAAGAAGCGGAGCTAATGGCGGCGGTTCGGAAGGTGTTGGGCGACCTTCAGTTTGGAGGCTAATAAGCCAGCGAGGCGCGGCGGCTTGCCTTGGTAGGAAAAGGTTGCCGCGATCATGGCGGTGCATCGATGGACGGATCGCTCTGAACAGTCGTCAGCTCTTCTCGAAGATGGCCGGCCTGTTAGCACTGGCACGCCCGGGGAGCCCCGCAAGTGTGGAAGCGGAGCTTCAAGCTGCCCCGTTTGTATCTGCCTCAGTCAGTAGTGTGGAAATAGCCGTCAGCACCTGCGCTGGCGCATACGGCTTCTGAACAAGGAGGCTCTTTGGGACGCCATGAATGGGCCAATCAGCCGCGCTGTCTCCAGTTGCATAGACTATGGGAAGGTGCGGGTTCAGTTCGCGAGCGTGACGAGCCACCGTCCAGCCATCCGGGCCGGAGCCCATCCGCACATCAGTGATGAGTCCTCTGAGGTCGGCGCTCCGTTCGTCCAAAACAGCGATCGCTGCATCGCCAGTATCGGCTGTGAGCACCTCGTATCCGCCCGCCTCAAGAACATCCTGAGTCGAGAGCAGAATCAGAGGCTCGTCCTCCGCGAGGAGGAGCAACACGGAATTTGTCACTGGCTAAGTCCCGACGCCAGGGAAGGAGCCGTTCTATGCGGTCGCTCGCCATCAGCCCCCGGTCAGCTGACGGTCCGACAGCAGTAGCAGGTGCGAGGCCCGGTGGAAATGGTTAACGTTACGTAGCCGATTGCGTTGGACTTGGCATCGGGGGGTGCCGGGTGATGTCACTCAATTCGGCGCGAGATGGGGTGGAGGGATGATTCCCCCCGAAAGACTCGAAGCCTTGTCTCGCCTGGTCGTTGGAATGTCCAAAATGGGGTGGCAAGCGGACGTTATGCGACGGAGGAACGTCCATCGCTGGCGTAGCCGATCAGCGAAATTTTCGTTCCAAATAGAGGTAATTTGGGTTGAACTCGGCCACGGCCTCAAGGGCATGCCTGTCCAGTAAGGTGACCCGGCGATCCTCGACCTTGATTAACTCCCTCCCCCGTAGCTCCTTCAACATTCGGTTCACGTGAACAGGGGTGAGGCCGAGGCACTCGGCAAGCTCCATCTGCGTAAGGGGAAAATCGTAGCTATTCTTGTTCGTGAGGTCGATGACTTGCAGTCGGACAAACAATTCGCTTTGGGCGAAAGCAGAGGTCCAAGGCATCTATGAACGAATGTGCGCTTCGGGGGGGCGTGACAGCTGCTGTACGTCGACTATGGGCGCAAAGCGGAAGCTCGGTCCACAACGCCTCGGTTTGGCCGAAGGCGCAAGGTCCGTTTTCGGGAATCAAAGCTCAGAAACGGACATGGTGCGGATCCGCGCCGTCCTCTACGTTGCCGATGCGTTCAACCACCGCATCCAGAAATTCACGCCCGGCGGCGAACTCTTGGGCGCATGGAGCGGCGATGCGTCCGGTGGGGCGCAGGCCCTCCGTTATCCGGCGGGTGTGACAATCGACGACAATGGCGCGGTCTACGTCACCGCCTTCCTCGCGAACACAATTGTGAAGCTTCGGTGTCGGTGATCTCGGCGCCCGACCGACTGCCAGAGCGGGCGAGGAGATCGACTGGTCCGCGATTGCTCTTACCGTCCGGCGCAATGCCGGCCTGGCCCACAACACCACAGGAGAATGACGATGGTGCAGCGCCGCATGCTTTTGACCTCGAAGTTTCCGCCCTTGGCTTAGGGTGCATGGGGATGAGCCAGTCCTACGGCACGCCCGATGATGCCGAGTCGATTGCCACGATCCACCGCGCCATCGACCTTGGCGTGACCTTCTTCGACACGGCAGAAGTCTACGGCCCCTTCATCAACGAGGAACTGCTCGGCCAGGCGCTGAAGGGGCGCCGCGAGGAGGTCGTGATCGCCACTAAGTTCGGCTTCGACATCCAGGGCGGCACGATCGTGGGCGTCAACAGTCGTCTCGACCATATCCGCGACGTATGCGAGCAGTCGCTTCGACGGGGCTCGGCACCCACCACATCGACCTGTTCTACCAGCACCGCGTCGATCCTTCGGTGCCGATCGAGGACGTCGCGGGCACGGTCGGCGAACTCGTCCGCGAGGGCAAGGTGCGCTTCTTCGGTCTGTCGGAAGCCGGGGCCGCCAACATCCGCCGCGCCAACCGAGTGCATCCGGTCGCGGCTCTGCAGAGTGAATATTCCCTCTGGGAGCGCAACCTGGAAGAGGAGATTTTGCCGCTGTTGCGCGAACTCGGTATCGCACTCGTCCCGTTCAGCCCGCTCGGGCGCGGCTTCTTCACCGGCACGGCGCGGCCTGCAGAAGACTATCCCGTAGGCGACTTCCGGCGTGGCGACCCGCGCTTCCAGTCGCCGAACTTCCAAGCCAACATGGCCGCTGCCGAGGCGGTGCGGGCGCTGGCCGAGATCAAGGGCGCGACCTCCGGGCAGGTCGCGCTCGCCTGGCTGCTTCACAAGGGCGAGGACATCGTCCCGATCCCCGGCACAAAGCGCCGCACCTATTTGGAGGAGAATATCGGCGCGGCCAGGCTCAGCCTCACAGCCCAGGAGGTCGCCGAGCTGGACGGCGCGCTGGTGCCCGGCAGAGTCGCAGGGCCCCGCTATAACGAGCGTCAAATGGCAATGGTCGATCGCTGACGTACCGCCGCAGCCCGAGCGTCGAGCGCTCGCCCAACCCGCAGCATCTCAGCAGGAAAGAGGCCTCACAAAGATCCAGGGAACTGTTGTGAGAGGCGCTCGCGCAGTGTCTGCTTTTGGAGAGAGGCTCGCCACGCTGCAATGTCCGCGTATGGCGGATAGTGTTGAAGAAGTCTGCTTTTGACAGAAGCGGACGTTTTTCTGCGCTGAGTTCAAGCGACGCTGAGTAGCCTCAGCCAGCGATGGCCGGGCCTCCCGCTGGGAGCAGCTTGGCCATCTTGCGGAGGTTCTGGGCCGTGGCGGCGAGGAGGAATTCGTCCTTCGCTCCGTTTGGTCCCCGGAGGCGCAGGCGATCGAGCTTGAGGATGCGCTTGAGGTGAGCGAACAGCATTTCGACCTTCTTCCGTTCCCGTCGTGAGGTGAGATAGGCGTCGGTCAGCGCGATGTCGCGAGCCATGTCGCGTGCACCTTCGTGGATCGAGCGCGGGATCTTGCGAGCTGGCTCATTGGGACAGCACTGCGCTCTCAGGCCGCAGGCGTCGCAGTCGAGTTTACTGGCGCGATAGAGCAGCGTGGCCCCGTCGTTGACGAGCGTACCGCTTGTCCGCATCGGCTTGCCACCAGGGCAGCGATATTCGTCTCGTCGTCGGTCGTAGACGAACGCCTCGCGGCTAAAGGTGCCGTCGGTCCGACGCGACTTGTCGAACACCGGGATGTGCGGCTCAATGCCGCGCTCATGGACCAGCCAGGCCAGGTTCTCGGCCGAGCCGTAGGCCGAGTCTGCGGCAAGCCGCTGAGGCCAGACACCGAAGCGATCCTGGGTGCGCTCGAGCATCCGCCGCTGCGCCGTCACCTCGGCCTGTCGGATCGAGGTAGTCGCCTCGACGTCCATGATCACCGCGTGCTTCAGATCGATCAGATAGTTGGTGGAGTAGGCGAAGAAGGCGAGGCCGCCGTTGGCCGCGGTCCAGCGTGACGCGGGATCGGCGACCGAGATGAACTTGGGTACGACCGGCGTCGAGGCACCGAAGGCGGCATCGTCGAGCACCGCCAGATACTCGCGTACGGCGTGGCTGACCGCCTCAGCGGGAAGACCCTCGCTGCCGGGCACCGACCGATGCCGATTGGCATCGGCCTTGATCAGGCTGGCATCGACCGCAAAGCC
>JADDQD010000192.1 GCA_016781555.1 Pseudomonadota bacterium
AAGGACGGCCGATAAGAGGGGCAATAGCTTCCGTCCCCGCAACAGCGGCAACCCATCCGCACCATTTGGCACCCTCTTGCGGTGCAGCAGCTAGACGCATACCGGCAGCGTAGGGACTATAGGAGATGGCGACCAATGCAGCGGATTACTGGAAAAATTTTCGTTGGTCAGACGATCCGCTTCCAACCTGGACAGGTCTACATCCGCTGCGGCTTTGAGGACTGTGTGATCGAACTTGACGGCAGCAGCTTTCCCGACCGCAGCTGCACATTCCAAGGCTGCTCATTCCAAATCAATGGTATCGCAGCTGCAACCGTTGGGTTTCTGCAGCAGGCATGGGAGACTCCGGGAATGGCGCCGATCTTAGAAACGGTTCTTGCGCAGATCACCGGGAGCAAAGCACTGGCGAAGCAATTCACGAGTAAGCGAAAAGTCGATTGAGGCGCACGTCAGCCTTCATGATCGTTCGAAGTTCCTTTCTGCCGTTGCCCCATGGCCGCACTAGCGCGAAGGCGCGGGAGGCAAAGCACCAAGCGAGCTGCTGTGGCTGAGAGCATGGAAGCGCAATCGGAGCCCGCCGTCGCAGGCCGACGGTCGGCAGCTTGAGAATAGCAACGCTGCTCCAGAGGCGAAGGTGGGGAGCTTCTGTTGCCCGGCGCTCCCCGTGCCGCGAACTGTCACCGTTATTAAGCGGCGAGAGCCTGTGCCCTTACGGGCGAGTTGTCGTTGGCATTTCTGCTTTCTTGCCAGCATAACGGGCTAGCCTAACGGGCCGCGTCTAACATCTCTCTGCGCAGTCGATCCTAGTTCGCCCCCAACAGCACCCAAGTGTCCTTGGATGGTGGTGGAGGCGGCGGGTACTGCCCCCGCGTCCTCGCGCTTCAATCCGTCTGCCGAATTACGACCGTGTGGGAACCTTAGGGGACATCGCGCCCAATTGAAAGCGACATCACTTGAACCGCTCACCCCATCGTCTTCCAACCCAAGCACAGTTGCCAGCTCCTAAACCTTTTCCGTGTCCTGAACGTGGCTTGTTCAGGTCGATTGTGCTCCTGCGACGGCTGGAGCGGCGATGCCCTCTGGCGTTCCGCCGCTTCCGGCGAGCCGTCGGAATGCTCAATGACTGCGTTTGCGCCACAAAACTCTGTCGATACCGAGTGGATCAATTGTGTCTCCATGCGCCACGGCGGGGCGTTGCCGCGCCTGAGAAGGCTGCTGGCGGCCGGCGGTGATGCGTTTCCTGTTCGTACTGCCAGGCGAGGCCGTAGAGAGCCCGCTCGGAATTGGGCCTCCCTAGCAACTGGAGACCAGCTGGAAGGTCGTCGACAAAGCGCATCGGCACGGTGATCGCCGGAAGCCCTGTGGCGGGTGCGACAACCTGCGAGTTGTCGCCCCGATACTCTTTCTCGGCGTGCGCGATCCTCGCGGGCGGGTGAGTCCAACTCGGGTAGACAAGCGCAGTGACGCCCGCTGCATCCATGGCGCCGACAACGGCTCTTCGAAACGCCAGCCGCCCCGCCGATCTCTCGAGCGGCGGACAGTTCTTGCCCGCGACGGGACCCTCTTCCTTTATGAAGAAGGCGAATTGGGCGCGCGACTGGGGTGCGAAGCGACCGGCGTCGAAGATACGGGCGACGTCCCGCTCCGGAGCGCTGCCCCCTAAGGAAGCGAGGTATTCGTTCACGTCGGCCCGAAAGCGAGGGCAGTAATAGCCGTCCTTGGCGTGAGCTTCAAAATTCTCAATTTCAATATCGTCAACGATGACTGCGCCCGCAGCGCGCAGCTCGTCCAGCGCGGCGGTGAACGCTGCCGCCGGACCCGCCGCCATTGTCTTAGGATCGGCCAAGGCGCGCAACACCCCGAGGCGGACGCCGGCTAGCGGACGTCCGGCAAGTGCAGACACATAATCCTTCCCCGTCATCACAGAGAGGATACGGGCGTTATCGGCTACCGTCCGCGTCATCGGGCCCACCACGTCCCGATCGAGCAGCAGTGGGACTATGCCATCCAGGCTTGCAAGCCCCCAGGTGGAGCGCATTCCAACAAGCGCCAGATGCGACGAAGGACCACGGATGGAGTTGCCGGTGTCGGTGCCGAGGCCTGCAAGGACCAGGCTCGCCGCCACGGCCGAGGCTGTCCCGCCGGACGATCCCGCTGGCACCCGGTCCAGCGAGTAAGCGTTCGCGGTTTCTCCTCGGGTCGAACTGATGGTGCGCCGTGGGCTGAACGCCCACTCGGCCATGTTGGTCTTCGCGAGGACGATCGCGCCGGCAGCGCGCAGCCGGGCCACCACTTCGGCGTCGTCGGGCGGCCGGCTTTGCGCAAGCACGATTGACCCAGCCGTCGTGGGGAACGGCGTCACGTCGATATTGTCCTTGATGCCCAGCGGTGCGCAAGTAAGAGGCCCCGGCCACTTTCCAGACCTGATATGGGCATCGATAACCGCCGCCTGCGCCAGCGCATCATCGGCGACCATGCTGATCGCGTTTAGGCCGGTTGGCTTGTCGAAAGCATCGATGCGATTGAGATAGGCGCGAACGATCTCGGTGCAGCGCAGCTCGCCTTCCCGTATCAGCCGATGCAGCCCGACGATGTCTGCCTCGGTAACCAGCGTATCGCGTGAGGGAGGCTGCGTGGTGCAACCCGCAACCAGCGCAGCGCAGAGGAGCGTGAGCCCCGCCCTTGGGAAGATTTTCATCGTACGCTGAAATATCTTCACGTCAGCACTCAACGACATTGACCGCTAATCCACTGAGGCTGTTTGCGACAGTGCGGCGGCCATCATGGCCGTGAACAAAAACGAAGTCATTTCGCAGAACCCCCAGCAGGTTGTGCTTCTGGTGTGGCACGCTTGGGGAGCGTCCGCAACGGGTGGAAACCGGACACTTGAGGCCTATTGCTCTCACGCAGCTCTCGTCGCCAACTGCGGCCCATGAAAACTGACTTGATCGACCTGCTGCGCCAAACGCAAATCGTCCATACGAGCAGGGCCTTTCAGGGACTTTAACTTGGTCTTAGAATTTCGGGGATACGGCGGAAATATGCCGGAAGCCGCGTCCCGTTTGACACTGAGTGCGCAGGTCTCCTGTCGCGAAGCGAGGAGGTCACGTCGCCAGCACGTAAGGGCAGCGGCCGCTGTTCGCGGCGAGCAGGTTCGAATTGTCGCAGATGTTCTGAACGTCTCATTCCACGGGGTCAGGATCAGAACGGCTGATCCGCCCGCCGTCGGCTCACACGTGCGACTGAAACTTCCGATGTTTGAAGACCTTGAGGCGCGTGTAGTCTGGGCCTGCGAGTCAGAGGCGGGATGCGAGTTCGTCGAGCCGCTATCACCAGATTTATATGAGTTGATCGTAGAGAGCGGGACTTAGGCAGTTTTCTCGGCGCCGGGCGGAGCACTTCCACGGCCACGCGGCCGGAATGTCGCTGATCCATGTTTGGCAGGCGGAACCGGTTCTGACGCTACGGCATTCTAGCCGGAATGCCTCGCTTCTTCTTTAATCTCCGAAACGACATGTCGGTGGACGACGAGGAAGGATTGGAGCTTCCCAACCTGGAGGCCGCGCGCGCTCGAGCCGAGGCATACGCCCTGGATATGACCGCCGCGACTGTCTTGGAGGAACGTAAGATCAATCTCCACCACCGGATCGAGGTGACGGACGGGATGGGGCAGAAGGTGCTGACTGTCGAGTTTGGCGACCTTGTGACCATCGAACGCTGAGCGTCACGAGACTCGCGTCCGATGCGTTGAGAGCAAGCGCCATCGACAGAGACGTGCCGACTTCCCTTCGGGCGCGCGGCCGCTGAGAACTAAGCGTCGCCGCGAGAGTTAGCAGCTCGCATGGACGCCGTGAGACGTATCAATCCTGCCTGTCTCGCCGATCAGCCGTATCCGCTGAAGCTGGCTGTGATGCATCTGTGGCGCAACGGCTATCTGCCTGATCTGCGTCAGCCTCGGAGGTTCAACGAGCTCGTCCAAGCCCGGAAGCTCCATGATCGAGATCCTCGCCTCCCGATCATGGCCGACAAGATCAATGTGAAGAAGGTAGTTTCCGAGCGGCTGGGGCCCGAATGGGTGATCCCGACGCTCTGGCATGGAACGGTGCTGCCCGTGGAACCAGAATGGCCGCTTCCTTTCGTGCTCAAGTCCTCGCACGGATGCAACCAATGCGTCTTCGTGCGCACGGCCGATCACAACTGGGCTCGGACCCGCCGCAAGGCACATCGCTGGCTTGGCCGGCGGTATGGACAAATTCTTGAGGAGTGGCTTTATCAGAAAATCGAGCCGCAGCTTCTCGTGGAGCCTTTTGTCGGTGACGGCGATATGCTTCCGACGGATTACAAGCTCTTCGTTTTCGGCGGTCGGGCAGAATTCATTCAAGTCGACACCAATCGCGAGCACGCGCACAGGCGCGCGATCTTCGATCGGGCCTGGCGGCGTCTTCCGGTCGAGCTACTTGTTCCCACCGATCGTCGAGAGATCCCGCCGCCAGCCTCTTTGCCCCTGATGATTGAGGGCGCGGAGGCGCTCGGTCAGGGCTTCGACTTTGCGCGCGTCGATCTATACGAGGTTGACGGGCGACCGAGGTTCGGAGAAATGACTTTTTACCCCGGCTCGGGCCTGTCGCCCTTTCGTCCGACGGAATATGACCGCTTCTTCGGCGCATACTGGCTTCAGGCGAGGTCTGATGTCTTCATCTGACACTTTCCAAGCGCCGTACGGTGCTAGTCCCCCAACCCACCATACGCACAAAGAACAATCCTCCCCTTGGCAATGCCGAGGCAGCGAGAGCAAGGCCGATGGTCGCCAGGACAAGATGTCGGCCGGCGATCGTCACCGGCTCGAGCGCGATCCGGCCGGCCCGTGGAAGTCGGCTTCAACGATGCCGAGCGTCCAGCCCGGCGGAACCGCGTCCGCGCCCGTGTCGCCGGCTTGCCGCGCGGTGTTGAGCTCGACGATCTTGCCAAAGGCGTCCCGGTCCTCGACCCGTCCGGCCTGCGTGATCCGCAGCACCTGGCCCCTCGACGGGGCGAAGCTCAGGTGCGTGTAGCCGAGGGTCCGCTCGGTATTCCCTTGCCACACCGTCCGGCCGTCAAGCGTGATGCGGAGAGGATAGCTTCGCGAGCGCCAGCCAACCAGCTTCAGGTCGATCTCGCTGAGGGTCACAGGGCCTTTGAAGCGGTACTCGATCCAGGCAGTCTCAGGCTTGCCCTCGCTCGTCCAGCGCGACAGCTCGTTGTCGTCGACGGAGCGGCCGGCCTCGCTTTGGTTTGAGCCGGCGACCACCGCGGCAGCCAGTGCGGTGGTGCGGGTGACGCGGTAGGTCGGCTTGGTGGGCGTCGGGCCCCGAGTGAGGAAGCCGGGCTGGTGATATTCGGGAAAGTCGGTCGAAAGACCGCCGGCGGCCGGCTTCGGAGCCACGGTCGGGATCGCGAGCGTCGCCGACTTCAGCCCCTCGGCGGTTGCCGTCACGCGCACCGTCCCGCGCCCCGTCCCGGCGCGCAGCAGCACGCGGTTGACGCCGAGCTCGACCGGCAGGTTGCGGGACAGGACGTAATTGTCCTCGTCACGCGCGGTGCCGGCATAATGCGTCACCGCATCCTTGCCCGGCTCCGAGGGGCTGGTGACGAGGCCCGAATTCTGGGGCGTGCCCTCCGGCCGAACCTTGCCGGCCGAGTCGCCCTGCGCAATGCCGCCGCGCCATTCCGCGGGGCCGTCGAGCGCAAAACGGATCATAGTGTTGGCGGTGGGCACGCGCCGCCCCTCTGTATCGACCACTTCGACGTCGACGAGCGCGATGTCCGCGCCGTCCATCACAAAGCCGCGCGGTGATGTGCGGGGCGTGAGCCGCAGCGCCGCCGGCGCTCCCGCCGTTTCGATGCGGTGCTCCGAGCGGCGGCCGTCGGCATGGCTGGCGACGGCCCTGAGCGTGCCCGGCGCCCAGGCGACCTCGTCCCAGGTGAAGAGAAAGCCGGAGCTTCTCTTTCCCTTGCCGAGCGAGCGGCCGTTAAGGAACAGCTCGACAGCCTCGCCGTTCGAAACCACGCTCATGGGCTTGTTCGTGCCGGGCGCGTAATTCCAGTGGCCGACAATGTGCGTGGCCGGCGTGACGCTGTCGACCCAATCGCTCCACATCACCTTGTGCGCGAAAAAGCCTTCCTTGGGCAGGCGCACCGCATCCACTTCGCCTGAGCGCCGGTAATTGTTGTCGCCGCGATAGTGGGTGTTGGAATCGGAGAAGATGATGTTGACGCCGCCCGAACTCACCCGCGGCCCCGTCCCCGGGCGCACGCGGTAATAATCCCACCAGCGCCGCACATTCTCGGCGGCGTGGCTGTCCTGGTTGCGGTTGTAGTCGGGCGCGTCCTTGTGGAAGCGTGCGGTGAATGCGTCCATGTAGGCGCGGGCGCCCTCGTCGCGCGAATATTCCATCGCCCACATCGGTATGTCGGCGCTCTTGTTCACGTAAAGCATCTCGCCGCCATGTTCGGCGACCTCGCTGTCGAGCATCTCGCGCGAGCCGATCGCACGGCCCCCATTCGGGTCGTAGCGGTCGCGTATGGCCTTGAGCTCAACCATGTGCGCTTCGCTGATGTTCTCGTTGCCGCCCTCGTAGAAGAGGATAGAGGGGTTGTTGCGATTGTAGATGATCGCATCGCGCATCAGCTCCTTGCGCTGCTCCCAGCGCCGGCCGGACGTGTCGCTTTCGGCGTCCCCCGCCGGCATCGCCTGGATGAGGCCGACCCGGTCCGCCGACTCCACGTCCTGCTTGGACGGCGTGATGTGCATCCAGCGGACGAGGTTGCCGCCGCTCTCGACCATCAGCGCGTTCGAGAAGTCGCTGATCCACGGCGGGATCGACACGCCTACCGCGGGCCACTCGTTGGACGTCCGCTGGGCATAGCCGTGCATCTGGATGACGCGGCCGTTCAATTCGACCGTGCCGCCAGCAAAGCGCGTCTGGCGAAAGCCAGTGCGCGTGTCGACGCTGTCGAGCACGCGTCCGTTCTCGGTGAGGCTGGTCGTGACCGTGTAGAGATAGCCATATCCCCAGCTCCAGAAGTTGAGCCCGGCGAGGCGGCCGGCAGCCGAGAGGGTGCGGGTCTCCCCCGGCTGAACAACAGCCGTGCCGCCGTTGAACCGCCCGACCCTCTGCCTGCGCGCGTCGCGGACTTCGACCTCGTAGCTGAGGCGACGCGGCACCCGGTCCTCATTGCGGACCTGCGTCTCCGCGTGAATGGTTGCCGCCCGGCGCGCGAGATCGAAAGTGTCGGCCCAGACATACTGCCCCGTCGTGCCGAGCCCCGAATAAAGGGGCAGCGTCTGGTAGACGGGGGCGGTCAGGTGGAGGCGGACGTTTTTGGTGATCCCGCCGTAATTGACGTTGAAATTGTCGTTGTTCCACTGGAAGCCGCTGCCGGTGGCCCGCTCGCGATACTTCCAGTCGTTGTCGACCCTGACGGCGATCACATTCTCGCCCGGGACGAGCGCGGCGCTGACGTCGGCGCCGAAGGCCATGGCTCCATTTTCGGACAGCGCGACGGAGCGGCCGTTCACCCAGACTTCAGCCGCCTGGCGCACGCCTTCGAACTCGAGGAACGCCTTCCCCAGCTCGGCGCCGCTCGGAAGGGTGATGCGCTTGCGATACCAGGTGATTTCGGTTGAAAGCTTCTTGATGTCGCGTGCGAACGCCTCCTTCTCGTTGAAGGCGTGCGGCAGCGTCACCGTCTGCCAGCCCTCATCGGCGAAATCGGGGCTCTGCGCGCCGGCAATCTCCCCCGTGGCCATCCGCCAGCCAGGGTTGAGATTGAAGGTCTGGCGCCCCGACGGCATGACGGTGGAAGCATCGTGCGCCAAGGCAGGCGCTGCGACCTGAAGAGCCGCGGCTACGGCGAGAGTGGAAACCCAGGTTGATCGCATAGACATCTCTCTTCCTTGTCGCGTCCCTTGGTGCGCCGGCAATTCGGCCTCGCCACTGGAACAGGGTTCCGTCCTCCTGCCGGTTCACCGCAGACAGGCGGGCGGCATCGCGGCGCAGAGTGACCACGTTCCGGCGGGGATGTCACGACTGCGCATCCACGATCCCTGGCGTCTGCGCCGGAATTGGGAAAGCACCCTAGCAGAGCCACCTGTGCGCTCGGAGGCGCGCCAGCGTCTCCGGCGCCAATGGGCCATGGTCGAGCGCCTGCAGGTTCGCTTCCACTTGCCGACGAGTCCGCATGCCGAGCGCCACGGTGGAGACGGCGGGGTGGGAAAAGCAGAAGCGTAACCCCGTTTCGGTCACGGAGCTGCCCTCGAGGCCGAACTCCCGCGCGAGGCGCACTACGCGCCCGCGCGTCTCGCGCAGATGCTCGTTGAAAAAATAGTCCCGGCGCCAGTCGCCCTCCGCGAACGGCATCGCCGTTTGTTGCTGAGACGCCAGCGCACCGAAGTAGAGCGGCGATCTGGCGATCACGCCAACCTTTTGCTTGGCGCACAGCGGAAAGAGTGAGGCGGCGGCGCCTTGATCGAAGATGTTGTACATCACCTGCACGCAATCAATCGCGCCGCTCGCCACGGCCTCGAGCGCGGAGTCGACATCGTGATCGAAGAGGGAGATGCCGATCCCGGCGATCTTGCCCTCCCCGCGCAGGCGCTGGAGCATTTCGAGCCAGTCTCCTTCGTGCAGCCACTCCGGACACCAAGCGTGCAATTGCTGGAGACCCAGCCGCTCCACGCCGAGCCGCCTCAACAGCGCCTCGGTTTCGGCGCGGATATGCGCCCCCGGATAGGCGTCCTGCGCGGTGACGTGCGGCGACGGCAGGTCGAAGGGCACGAGCGAGGTGACTCGGGAGAAGACATGGACCCGCTGGCCGGCACCCGTGCGCTCCAGGATTTCGCCAACCGCATCGGCGGCTCCGCCGCCTGCGCCGAGCTCGACGGCGTTGATGCCCCGCTCCAGCGCCAGTTCCACGGCAGCGCCCGCTTCGGCGAGATCCACCCCCTTCCTCTCGAGGAAGGAGGTGCCGAGGGTATATTCCGAGACCTTGAGGCCCGTGCGTCCGAGGCCTCGAAAGCGCATCATTGCTCGTCGGAAGCGGCGGTGATGACGATCTGAAGGCCCGGCGATGCGCGGTTCGTCCAGGAGGAGCGGTGGTACGTCCCCGGGCCGGCCGGAGTTTCGACGCGATGCACGCTGACTGCCGTTGGATCGATTTCCCACTCCTTGTCCGGATCGACGATGAACGGAAAACGGCCGGAGGTCATGGCCGCAAGCTGGGCAGGCCGATGCGCCCACAGCGCCTCGACTGCGGCTCCCGTGTGCAGCACACGCGTGTCGAGCTGGCAAAGCAGCGGGAACTCCCGGCGCATAAAGCCGCGGTAGCGGCGCTGATCGATGTTGTCCGCGGGCGTCACCTTCATGCCCGCCGGCCGGCCAAGAGGCCACAGCAACCGAAAGGCGGTGCGTTCGCTCACCCGGTCGACGTGCCAGACCAGGTCCCCCGGCGCGAAATAGGTCCGAATTGCGACTTGCGGCGGCGGCCCAGCGCCGAGACCGCGCGCGAAAACCTCCAGCGCCGCGATCGCTTCGGCCAGCGCCGCTCGTTCCTGCTGAAAGGCGCCCGGACCGAGGATCTGGTTCGAGACCAGAGCAAGCGCGGCGTCGGGCGTCTGCCCGCGAAAGTCGAGCTTGAAACCCGGGGCGCGGAGGAGCGCCCGCACGAAGTCGCGAAACGGCAGTTCATCGAGCGACGGCCGGGGGATCTCGATGGCCTCGACCAATGGCGTCTCGAGCAGGCGCCGCGCCGCCCCGGCTCCCGATCCCAGCGCTGTGACGGCGATTGGCTTCATCATCCGACGTTCCGCCCGCGCCCGGCAGCTACCGGCCGGTCGTTTCGCGTCCCGCCGCTGCGGCTTCTTGCGGCGAGAGCTTGCGAACATTGCGGACAAGGCAGCGCTGGAAGCCGCGTTCGCTCGCCGTCGGCACCAGAAGCTCGGCATCCACTCCCGAGCAGATGCGCTCGCTCCCGCGCGAGACGATGCCGAGCCGCATCGCATAGTCGACATTGGGGCAGCCGGGAGAAAGCTCGAGCTGCCATGTGTCCTGCCGGCCGACGTTGACCAGCGCCCGGTTTGGCCCCGCATCGCTGAAGCTCGTGACGCCCGAGGCCCAGAAGCATTGCCTCGCACTGCGGCGCTCTGTGGACGCGAATTCGTCGGCCGAAGGACTGGTGCAGGCACCCGCCAGCAGCGCCGCGGGCAGCAATGTTTTCAGTGGATGCATCGCACGAACTCCAGAGTGGCTTGGCGAAGCCTCAGCGCCATCCGATATAACGCTCATCGCGCCCTTCGCGGCGCTTCTGCCACGATGGAACCGAAAAAAAGCCCGACGCAGCGCGCCGGGCCGAAGTGTCTCGCAGGAAGTGACCCCCGCGAGACTGTCGAAGAGGCGGGCGCCGATCAATTCCCGCCGAACTGGATGCGCACGCCGCCCGTCAAGCGCCTGCCGCCATAGGTCAGCCTCAAGACCCTCGGCGTATCGTCGGCAAAGCGCAGATATTTGCCGGTCGATTCCGTCTGAGCCTCGCGCAGGAGGTTGCGAGCCTCCATGTAGACCTGGAAGTTGCGGGTGATGTTGTACGCGGCCTTGAGATCGATGAAGGTGGACGCATCGCTGAACCGCGGCACGCCGGGATTGTAGCCGGGCCCGACCAGCCGCACGTTGGTGTACCCTTCACCCGGATAGTTGATGTCGATGTTGTTGCCGCCGCAGGGCGTGATGCAGGTGAACCTCGCGCTTCGTCGCTGGTAGGCGGCCCGAAGGTTCAACTTGCCGTCGTCGTACCAGAGCGAGGCGTTGATATAGTGTTTCGATTCGTTCGGCGGCATCTGCACTTCGCCGGTCAGCGGATCCTGCAGGCCGCTCGTCACCGCCGAGGCCAGGCGCGAGTAATTGATGTCGGCGCCGGTGTTGCGCAGGAACCACGGCAGGAAGGTGAACGCCGTCTTGGCGGAAAACTCCCAGATGTCCCGGGTGAAGCCCGGCCCGTTGGCGAAGGTCGGAAAGGTGAACTCGAGCTCCGACAGCGGCTGGCCGGTCAGCGGATCGGTGTCGGTGCTTCCCTCGAACGGCCTCGCCGTCTCCGTTACGCCGATCGGGTTGCCGATCTTAACGTCGAGCCTGCCGTAGGTCGCCGAGAAAAGCGTGTCGCGGTTCGGATACCATTCGACGCTGGCATTGTAGCTCCAGGCGGTGAAAGGCTTCAGATCGGGGTTTCCGACCCGCCCGCCGCACTCGAACAGTTCGTTGTCGGCCCCTAATGCCTCGCGCTCGTCGAGGACTGTGCAAGTGCCGCCGGGGATCAGAGTGTTGATGCTAGGGCGTGCAACCGTCTTGCCGCCATAGAGGCGCAGGACCAGCGACTCGTCAAAGCCCCAGAGATTGAAGTTCGCGCTGGGGAGCCAGTCCGTCAGGTTCGAGTCCACGGTGACGATTTTGCTGAACGTCTGCGCGACGATGTTCGCGTTGGGGCGCTGCGGATCGAAGTTCGGCCCAACGCGAACCGCCCTCAGCGTTTGCAGCCCGGTTGCCTTGGTGTTCGCGAATATCGCGCGAACGCCGACATTGCCGTTGAACAGGAGGCCCAGCGGCAAACGCTGCTCGAAGTCGAACATGGCGTAGACGTTCTTGATCGTCTCGTCCGCCCGTGTGACCGGCTGGTCGTACACTTGGCCGTCGCTCCCGGTGCACTGCTTCACGCAGTCGAAGTTCATGAACTGCGAGGCGCCAAGCGCCGCGAACAGCTTGTCCGTCCGGATGCCGTTGAACGCCGGCGGCAGGTTCCCCCGGTTAGGCAAGTCTCCGAAAAATTTGGAGTCGGCGGGCTCGGTGGTGCGGGCGAAGAGATCCCGCAGCGCCTCCGGCGTCAGCGTGTCCACGCCCTCCCTCGAGAAGCGGGGATCATCGCTTTGGACGAACCCGAAGTTGCAGGAGAGGCCGCCGGGCGCGGACGAACCGGGCGTCGGCTGGCAGGCGCGAAGCTGTCCGCGCACGAGGGCCCGCGGGACATGGATGCCGGGGACGAAGCCGGGCTGGCCGAAGGTGCCTTGGGCAGCCCTCACAGTATATCCGCCGCCGCCAAACCGTGCGAGCTCGTTGTTCCGGTACATCGCGCCCACCTTGAAGCGCGTGAAGAACGGAAGGATCTCGTCGGTCTTGTAAGCCGCGTCGAGCTTGGCGATCTTCTCCGAATTTTCGCCAAGCGCCGGCGAAAAGGAAACGCCGAAACTCGGCGTGGTCAGCGGCAGCTGTCCCACGGTGAAGGCCGGCGACGGGGACGGGTTGAATTCCGACGCCGGTTGAGCAGTTTGGCCGATGCAGTTGGGCGGCGTCCTCGGAGCGCCGGCCACGTTGAGGCACCGCGCGGGCGAAAGCTGGACGAAGTTGGCCGGGTTGGATTCGTCATAGTCGGCGGGCAGGTCGATATCAAAGAGCCCATTGCGCTGGAGCGTCAGCGTCGCGTCGCCATATTGGTAGAAGCGCCCGGTTCGCATGTCGCCGCGCCTGGAATCGGCCCTGGTCAGGCCGGCCATGAAGTCGATCTCGAGGCGCTCGCTCCGATATTCTGCGCCCGTCTGCGCGTAATAGGTCTTGGTGTCGATCTGGTTTTCGATCTGGTCGATGCTGACGAAGTTGTTGGTCAGCGTCATCTCGGTGACGTTGTGCGCTGCATCGACCTTGACGCTGCCGGGGACGACGTTCAGCACGTTGCCTAGCGTCGCGTTGTTGCCGAAGTTGTTGAGCCCGAAATTCGGGTCGAAAAGAGCAAATCCCGGCGGCGCCAAGTCCGACACGGTGCGGCGGCGCGGATATCCGGTGGTCGACACCTCGAACGTGCCGGGGACATTCTGGCCGAACAGCGTGATCGGAGTCCGGCTCCGGAACTGGTCATGCACCTTCCGGTTGGCCATGGTTCCTTTGACGAACACGGTCAGATTGTCCGTGAGCCGATAGTCCGCGCGCGCGTCGATCGAATAGCGCTGGTCCGTCTGGGTATTCATGAAGTGGCGGATCAGCGAAGGCGTATAGTCGTTCCACTGGTTGAGGCAGCTCTGCTGCTCGAGGATCCGCTGCGACCGCTGGGCCGGCGAGGCAGCCGGGTTGTGCGGGAAGATCTGGAAACATTGCGCCTTGCTCTGCGCCCCGGCCGCAAGGGTGACGAGCTCGCGAGGGGTGAGCGGCCTACCATTGGGGCCCGTGCTGTTCGCGAAGGGCACGTCCGCCGCGTCGGTGCCGACCGTGGCGGAATTGAAGGTGAAGGTCTTCTCGGGAGACTGGTCGAAGTCGAACAAACGCGCATAGCCGCGGTTGCCGCTGGTGGTGGTCTCGTAGGCGTGCCCGTTATTCTGGATCTTCGCATAGGTGCCGCTGACGATCAGGCCCAGCCGGTCGTCCAAGAACCTGCTTGCCGCAACGGCGTTGAAGTCGGGAGTCCAGTCTCGTCCGAGCGAGTTCTGCGAGGCGCCGGCGCGAACCGAAAAATAGGGCCCCCTGAAATCGAGCCCGGTGCGGGTCCTGATCTGGACGGTGCCGCCGAGCGAGCCTTCGGTCATGTCGGCGGTCGAGCCCTTGACCACGTCGACGCTCTTGACAATCTCGGCGGGGAGTTCGCGTAAGTCGGCGCCGCGGCCGCTGCCGAGAGGATTGGTGCTCTGGACGCCGATACCGTCCAGCTCGACGCGGGTAAGGTCGGGGCCGTTGCCGCGCACGGCGACGCTCTCACCCTCGCCGAATGAATTGCGCTCCAGCGCCACGCCAGGGATGCGGGAGATGGCCTCGTTGACGTTTCGGTCGGGGAACGAGCCAATGTCGTCGGCGACGATCGAGTCGGTGGCGGTCCGCGCATTCTTCTTCCGCGAGTTGGCCGACTGCTGGCTGGCGCGGCTGCCGGTGACAACGATTTCCTCGCCTGCGTCGGTGACGTCCGTCTCGGGCGGCGCGGCTTCAGTCGTGCCCGAGGGCGTCAACTCGGCGGGCGTCGTCGCGTTCGGGTCCGTCGGTGGCGGCACTGCCGTCGCCGCTTGACCGCCGCCTGCGCTCGCGGTTTGCGCCAACGCTTCGCCTGCGCCGCAGGCCAGGAGCAGACCCAGCACTGTCCATGACGATGTTGCGGACATGCGGCGGCGCCAGTTACCTTGATCAGCCATGCTTACCCTCTCCCCGCTCTTTTCTTCTACGCGGCTGCGACTGGGTCTTTTGCGCTCACGCGCTCCCCTTCTCGCAACGACAACCCCTCAATCACATCAAGCTCCCACAATGTGGGATGAGTGTCCAACTTTCGAGAAGCTATCAGCTGGTTTAGCCAATTGCAATCAGCATGAGCGCACGGTCAATTTTATTTGTTTCGGTCTCAGTGGCCTGGCCAGGCTCCGACTGCACCGGCCGAGACTGGAACACGCTGTTCCGGTCGGGCCGGATCGCTCCCGGTCCGCGCGCCTGGGTGGCAGGTGCAGCTTGGCCTCGGCCGCAGCGAGCGCGCCTTGCGCGCTTTGTCGCCGGGGGCCTCGCTCAGCGTCGAGCTTCAGGTGCCGGAGGGGTGTCTGGCCGCACTCAGCCTCGTGCCAACCTTTCCAACCGTCGGCGACAGTGGCTTCAGGCTGCGCGTGGCGAGGGCGGGGCAGCTCCTGCCGTAATCTCCATCCCACGCGAAGCTGGCGACGCCGGCTGGGCCGAGGCTGTGCTGAACAACAGGCTCGTCGTGCCGCTCCCGGTGCCTCATTCCCCGGGGCGCGTGCGCCTCAGCCTCAGCACCAATCAGCCAGGCCTCGCGATCGATGAGATCGTCCTCCTGCCGAAGGCCGACGGGCGCCACTAACGTGATTTCAGGTCAGGTGGAATCCTGGCAGCTTGGCAAGCACGGTGGACCAACGAAGCTGGCGCAACCAGCTTGGTTTACTGAAGCTTCGCCCCGATCCCGGTCAGCGTTTCGCGCAGCGCAGCCGTTCGGCGGGTGGTCGCCGCGTCTTTGCCGCGCGTACCCAGTTTCGCCGCCAGTGAGCTCAACCTCCCCGCCAGCGCCCGGTCAGTCTTTCCAGCCTCGATACGGGATCTTGCCTCACCCAGCAGGTTTCGTAGATCCGCAGCCATTGCCGTAGGCATTGCCTGCCCTCGCGCGAGCTGATCAACATAAGCAAGCGCCACCACCGGATGGTCGGGCCAGGTGACGGGGAATTGCTGCTGCGGGTTGAACATCTTGCCCTGATCGCCCAGGGCCGCCGCCGCTATCTCGTTTTCCGTCAGATGTTCGCTTGGTTTCAGCGCCAGGACATCCAGCCCGCGTGCAATCTCGGAGCCATAGATGCGGCCATCATACCAGTAGACCGACCAATGCCCCCCAAGCACCAGATGCTTCTCATCGACCGGGCCGCGATCGAAGTAAGCGATCTCTACCGGATTGGCCGAGTCCGTGAAATCGATCACGGAAATGCCGCCCTGGTACCAGGCCTGGACGAAGATATCGCGGCCGGGGACTGGGATGATCGCACCGTTATGCGCAACGCAGTTTTCCTGCTCCGTCTGCGCAGCCGGCAGCTTGTAGTAGCTCTGGAACTGGAGCTTCCCATCGACGATGTCGTAGATAGCGTTGGCGCCCCAAGTACGAGGATCCTGTACGCGGCAGCGCGGTCGTGAGCCGCCGCCCCATTCGTCGGTGAAGAGGACTTTCGTCCCGTCATTGTTGAACGTCGCCGAGTGCCAATAAGCAAAGCCCCTGTCGACGACGGCGTCGATCCGCTTCGGCTTGCGCGGATCAGCGATGTTGAAGATGATCCCGTTGCCCGAACAAGCGCCCGCGGCGAGCTTGCGGGAGGGAAAGACGGTGATGTCGTGGCATTGATCGGTCCGCCTCGTCTCCTGCGTGTCCTTGCCATGGTCCCCGCCCTGCCACAGGCCCGCGAGGCGCCCGGTCTGTGGGTCCGCGAAGACTGCGGGACTATCGATGATGCGCGCGCGGGACGGATCGTCGAGGGGAATCTCGACAACGTCGATGCGGAACAAAGCCGTCCGTTCGTCGCCCGGAACCTCCCCGACGCAGCCTTTGAGCTCTTCGCCTTTGCGGATGGAGGAGGTGCCTGAAACATAGACGATGATGGAATCTTTTGCGGCGGGATCGGACACGACGGAGTGGGTGTGTGAGCCACGGCAAGTCTGCACCTGCCCAACCTGAACCGGCCGCGAGGGATCGCTGATGTTGAAGATCCTGAGGCCACGGAAGCGTTCGGCGCTCACATCTTCAGTGACGCCCTGAAGACCGCAATCGACCCGGCCTCGGGTCTGCTCGACGGACATGATCAGGATGTTGCCGACGATGGAGACGTCGCCCTGTCCGCCGGGACAAACCACCGAGCTGATGAGACGGGGCATGCCCTGCTCACCCAGACGGTAGAGGTTGAACCCATGATAGCTTCCCACTGCGAGTAGATTGCCGGCAAAGGCCATGTCGGTGTTGGCGAAGTTCAGGAACGGAGTTCGTTCGCTGAACTCCGCGTCGGTTTTTGCTTCAGTGGCGGCTGTGGCAACCGCCGCGGCTCCGCCCGCTGCTGGGGCTCCGGCCGCTGCTGGCGCCCCGGCCGCTGCTGCGCCTTCCTTCGCCTTGGAACCCTTGGGGAGTTTGGCGGGCGGCAGGCCGGCCGGGTTTTCGCGATCGAAAAAACCACCCGGCTTGGGCAGACTTGCCAGTAGAGTTAGGTTTTTGCTGGCTTCCCCCGCATTGCGGAACCCGGCCTTGAGACTGTCGCGCGGCTCGCCGGAAAGCTCGGCCAAGACCGCGCTCATACGCTTGATTTCGGCCTTTTGTTCGTTGGTCACTTCACTGGTGAAATTGAACAGGACCGGGTCGTAGGCGGAACCTGGCTGCTTCAGCAAGTTCTCGACCATCTTCACTGCCCCCTCGTGATGCCGGATCATCAGTTCGAGGAAGAGCCGGTCGAACGCGGGGCCGTTGGCTGCAGCGAGCGCGGCCATTTGCTGCGGCGTGGCCATGCCCGCCATGCCAGCCCCATGGCCCACGTGAGCAGCGGCAGGAGCAGCTGCTGCCTCCCCGCGCTCCCGAAGCCAAGTTTCCATGAACTTTATTTCGTCCGCCTGCGAGGTGTCGATCCGTCCGGCTACATCGATCAGTGGCGGGCGGTTCGTGCGGCTCTTCACCAACGCTGCCATGCGTACGGCCTGCTGATGATGGGCAATCATCTCCTGCATGAACCGCACATCGTCCGGCGAGAAACGCGTCTCGGCAACCCGCACCGCCTGGTCGGGGCTTAGCACCTTGGGCGCCTGGCCGGGTGCCCCGGGCTGAATGAGCGGCACGTCTTGCGCTGATGCGCTGCTGGCGGCCGACATGAGGGCCACGACGATGGAAGAGGACACGAGGCCTCGACGACCGGCAAATCCGAAATCAGTGAACAAGGTCTCGCGCTCCGTAAGCTAGAGTGCTTTCAAGTCAGGTGGGATCACCTGACGGCTCGGAAAGCACGGCAATCAAAGGAAAGGTAGACCGGTGCCGGTTCAGCATGAACGGGAACGAGTCTAGCATCGCCAACGCCTTAGCACGGTCGAAAGCCGGTAACAAAGCCGGATCGGCTTACCGGCCGTCCACCCTCGCCACCTCGTAGAGATAATCCACCCATAGCTTGGCCTGGCCGTCGAAGCCGGCCACCTTCGGATTGCTGCTTTCGATCAGAAGCCATTCGTCGGGCGCGTGGGCGCCGCCGCCGCGGCCGCTGCCGAAATGGCTTGCAGCCATGTTGAGCGGCGCCCCGGTGAACATCACACCCGGCCAGCTTCCGGCCCGGCGGGGGTCGACGCTGTATTTGATGCCTGCATTCTTGTACGCTTGAGCTGCCGCGCCGATGATTGCTGCATTTTCAGCCGTGGTGGTTGGGCTGTACCCGCCGCTGACAATCACCTCGATGTCGCCGAAACCCCGTTTGGCGAGATGCGCCTTCAGCTTGCCCTCGGCCTCCTCCGCAGTCATGTCCGGCACCAGTCGGAAATCGAGCTTGGCCTCGGCCCGCCCCGGGAGGACAGTTTTGCCGCCTGGCCCGGTGTAACCGGAGACGAGCCCTTGGATGTTGACGGTAGGCTGAGAGGCGAGGCGGTACTGCGCGTTGAGGCCGTCCTCGTCCTTGATCCATTGTTTCACCCCCAGCGACGCCTTGGTCTGAGCCGCCTTTTCCGGACTGTAATTGGCAGCAATCATCTGCTTCTCGCGATCCGAGAGCGGCCGCACATTTTCGAACCAGCCGTCAATGGCAGGCGTGAACCCGTCGTCGGCGACGAGCGTGTCGAGCGCTTTGACCAAGCGCCACGCAGGACTGTCGACCACCGCCATCAAGCTGGAATGGACGTCCTTGGCCGGGCCGCGGCCCCATTTCTCGCCGCTGGAGACAAGCTGCACTTCGATCACGCCCTTGGCGCCGAGGTCGACCGAAGCCGAGCCGTCCTTCGCCTGGCCGGTGGAGGGCATGACGATCCCGACCGAGCGCCGCAGCGCCGCTTCGACTTCCGGATCGGAAGTGATTTGCCGGAAGTTCGTCGAGCCAATCTCCTCTTCTCCTTCCGCCACAAGCACAAGGTTGACCGGTGGCTTCACGCCCGCGTCCTTGAATGCATGAAGCGCCGCGAGGAATGCTGCCTGCGGCCCCTTCTGGTTGACCGCTCCGCGCCCCATCATTGCCCTGCCTTCTCCCGGGCGATCGACCATCCGACCCTCGAGTGGCGGAGATGACCATTCGGCGACATCGTAATGTTTGACGTCGTACATGAAATACACGGCCAGCGTGCGCTTAGCCCCGGCATCGAGGGTCGCGAAAACGCCCGGAACACCCTTGGTGGGAACGATCCGGGCCTTCTGGAAGCCCGCATCCAGCGCCAGGCGCTTCATGTGCTCGGCGCCTTCTGCGTGATTGAGGCCCATGTTGGCGATAGTCGGAAGCGCTATCCATTTGCGCAGACGCTCAACCGCTTCGGCGTGGTTCGGCCCGATCTCGGCGACGACTTTGCTGCGCGCGCCTTTCTCTGGAGCCGCCCCCGCCGGAACGGCCGACGCTAGGAGAATAATCGCTGCTGCGCTGCTCAGAAGCACTTGACCTAATGGCATCAAACCCTCCGTTCTGAAGCACATGTTGTAGCGAGGGCTCGCTCGTCTGTGCAAGGCAGCTGCAGTGATCTGGCTGCCAAGTGCCTTCCGAAGGATGTTCGTCTGGACTGTAGACCGCGCTCCGGGCACAGGGTTCGAGTCGCTATTGTTGGCCCGAGGGTACCGGCAACTGGGTTCCCTCGCCCACGGGCTCTCCGAAGTCGGGGGCGCCGTTGGGGCCGAAGGTGAATTGCTGGATGCGCGGCGACCGTTTTGCCGTGCATTTCATGTCGGGGGCTGAATTGGCATGATAGATGATCCAGCTTTGAGTGCCGTCAGGCGACACAAAGAAAGCGTTGTGTCCGGTGGCATAAACGCCATTTTTGTTCGATTTTGAGAAGACCGGCTTGGGTGACTTTGTCCAAGCTTTCGGGTTCAGCGGATCGCTCCCCGGCCGGGCCCGCAGCAGGCCAAGCGCGTAGTCGTCCGACCAGCAGGCACTTGCCGAGTAACTGAGAAAGATGTCTCCGGTCGGCCCCAGCAAGAACTGAGGTCCTTCCAGAATCTGGCGCCCGCCCTGACGCTCCCATACCAAATCGGGCCGGGCGAGAATCACCTCCGGCCCCACAAGGGACCAAGGACTGCTCATCTCCGAAATCGCAAGCACGCTGTCCGGGCCAACATAAGGCGAATAAACGAAGTAGCGTTTTCCGCGATAGCCAAAGGTAGAGCCGTCAATCCCGGGATGCCGAGAATTCACGCGCCCTCGGTCGATCCACTCGCCGCGCAGCGGGTCTTCGGAGCTATTTTCCAGGACGAAGACCGCGCGGTGCGCATCATCATCGTGGCCGCTCGCTGCCGCCGTGTAGTAAACATACCATTTGCCGTCTATGCGGTGCAGCTCCGGCGCTCAGATCGACACCGCGTTCCGTCCCTTCGCCGGCGGCGTCCAGATCGTCTTACGTTCTGCGTTTGCAAGATTGGTGATGTCCCTCGTCTTCCAGATCGCCAGCCGATCACCCAGCGTGTGCATGTAGTAATAGGTACTTCCCTCTCGGGTTACCCACGGGTCGGGCCCAGAGGGAAGCAATGGATTCGTGAAGGTTAGGCGTGATGCAGGCAGAGCAGCCGCCGCAGTTGCTGCCTCCCAGCTGGGCTGGTTCACGCACGCCGGAAGACCGAGAGAGACGAGCACCGTAAGAGCAGCGCCCCTCCCCAACCTTAGCCATATCGTCATATGCCGCTCCGGCAGGGTTCAATGCTGCCCACCTGGGCGCGTCGTCCTGAATATAGGAACATATGGGCGAAACATAGCTGACCGGCGCGCCAGCAGAAAGAACGCGCACGGCCGGCAATCGCTGCCCGTTTTTGCGGATCCCGAGCGCCGCCGCTGTGGCGCGGCCGGAGCGTCGATCGGTCATCTGCCCGGCCATGGCAGATATCCTTCAGTTCGTGCGCCTCACCTCGTGTATGGCGGTCCGGTGGACCGTGCCGAAATCCTTATGACCGCGCCGATGCCGCCGATCGTCGCCGAGACGCTGGCGCAATCGCTCAGCGTCCACCACTTGTCCGGGCAGGCTGACGCAGGCGGTTTTTGGCGTGAGGTCGGGCCGCGAATTCGGGGCATTGCCACCAGCACGCTGTTCGCGCGGCTTGAGGCTGATCTGTTTGAGCGCCTGCCTAACCTGGAGATCATTTCGAGCTTCGGCGTCGGCTATGACAATGTTGATGCCGCAGCCGCTGCCGCGCGTGGGATCGTGGTGACAAACACGCCGGGCGTCCTCGACGAGGAGGTTGCCGACCTGACGCTCGGCCTCCTCTTGGCGACGGTGCGACAGATCCCACAGGCCGAGCGCTACCTTCGGGAAGGTCGCTGGCTGAGCGCGCCCTTCCCGCTCTCGCCGACGCTGCGCAACAGGCGCATCGGCATCCTCGGTCTCGGCCAAATCGGAAAAGCGGTCGCGAGGAGGCTCGAGCGCTTCAATGTCTCCATTGCCTACCATGGACGAACCGAGCAGCAGGGCGTCCCCTACGTCTACCACCCGACGCTGATCGGACTTGCCCGGGCCGTGGACACGCTGATCGTGATCATTCCAGGGGGCGCCGCCACCAGGCACTTGATCGACGGTGCGGTCTTGGAAGCACTTGGGCAGGAGGGCATCTTGATCAACGTTGCCCGCGGCAGCGTGGTTGACGAGCGGGCCCTCGTTGCAGCGCTGCAGTCGGGCACGATCTTAGCGGCGGGGCTTGACGTTTATGAGGATGAACCGCGCGTCCCGCAGGACCTTATCGAGCTTCCTCAAGCGGTGCTTCTGCCGCACATCGGCTCGGCGTCGGTTCATACTCGAAACGCGATGGGCAAGCTGGTCGCCGACAATCTGGTCGCCTGGTTTGCGGGTGCACAGCCGCTTACGCCGGTCCCGGAGAGCCTCCATCTGCTGGCGCGTGTTGGGCGGTCGTGAGTTGCCAAGCGCTCTAAAGTTTCACGCGTCCGATTTCGGTCTGCCTTTTGTGCTCCGTACCGGTTTGGCTGCCTCAGCGAGCTTGTGAATGTCGAGCGAGGTACCCACCATCCGGAGCGCCCAACCAGTGACCGGATCCCGCTCGATGACCCGGCCCCGGGTCATCGTCCAGCGCCACTCGCCATTGCGCGCCCGCGCCCGAAACTTGCAACCAAAGCTTCGCGAGCGGCCGGCAAGGTGCTTCGTCAGCTCCTTGGTCATCACTTCCACGTCGTCACGATGGATGATGGACCCCATAG
>JADDQD010000245.1 GCA_016781555.1 Pseudomonadota bacterium
CTGTCAAAGCGTCCGTCGAGCGCGGCGAAGGCGCCGCCGATGCGCACGCCCGAAGGGAAGCTGTAGCTCGCCGACAGCTCCAGTCCCTTTATTTCGGTTCGCTCTCGCTGGATTACCCCGGCGCCGCCGATCACCTGGATCCTGGATCCGAGGTCCGAATTCGACCAGAAATAGCTTGCCGAAAGGTCGAGCCCGTCGCGGCGGAAGCTGGAGCCGATCTCAATATTGTCGGCGATCACGGGCTTCAGGTCGACCAGATCCTCGACGCTCCGGCCAGGCGTTCGCACCGCGCGAAGGATCAGGCCGGCATCCGGCATATTGAAGCCCTGCGCATAGGAAGCGAACACCGAAAGCCCGTCCACCGGCTCCACCACCACGCCCGCATTCTTGAGGAAAGTGTCGAAGCTTGGCGAGCCGCCCTCGACGAAGGTCGACCTGGCGCTGGCGATGGTGGTGAAGTCGGGAACGTCCAGCGTCACATTCTCCCACCTGACGCCGCCCGACAGCCGCAAGCGGTCGCCGAGCAGCCGCTGCTCGAGCTGCACGAAGGGCGCCCAGCCGCGATAGATGAGGTTCGGGACCCACAGCCGGCCGGTCTGGGCCAGCTCCTGGTTGGTACGGTCCCGCAGATAATCGGCGCCGGCGATCAGCTGAAGCCCCTGCCACAGCGCGTTCTCGCGCGAGAAGGTGAGCTTCGCGCCATATTTTTCGGAGCTCAGCGCCGACTGGTCGAACAGGGTGCCGACGGGCGATCGCTGAGTCCTGGAAGACGGGAAAGGTGTCGCCGCCGTAAAGCGCGTAGAAATCGTAGTAGAAGCCTTGCAGGTTCAGCGTTCCGCCGAGCAGGTCGTCGTTGCGATAGGTGAGGGCGAAATTCCGCGCTTCGTTGCGCGTCGGATCTCCGGGCTGGTCTCCGCGGATCGAGGTCGCCGGGATCCGCCGGGCGGCGTTGCCGGGCACCGCCTTGTAATCGCCGTCGCCTTCAAGCTCGAAGATGTTGGCCATGAACTCGAGCCGCTGGTCGGCGGCGAGGGCGTAGCCGACTCGGGAGAACAGGCTCCAGCCCATCGCGTCCATGATGTCGCCCTGGGTCGGATCGACCACCACCGGGCGGTCCGCGCCGTCGTAAAAGAGATCGTTGCGCTCGAAAGCGGCGCCGACCACGAAATCGAGCGGGCCGATTGTCCGCCCCGCCAACGCGGATCCGCGATAGTGGAAGCCGTTCTCCTCGAAATCATCCGTGCTGACTTCGGCGCTGACGCGGCGCAGCCAGTCGCCATTGCTCGGCGGCCGCACCGTCACATAGTTGATCACGCCGCCGGTTGCGCCGAGGCCCTGGATGGCGTTCGCGCCGAAAATCACTTCCACACGCTCCACGAAAGCAGGATCGATCGTGAAGCCGCTCCTTTTCCCGTCACGCAGCGGCGTCGTCTGCGGGATTCCGTCCACTAAGTAGAGCGGCGTCCGCCCACGAAGCGACTCGCCGGTGCTCGTCATGCGTTGCCGACCGGGGGCGAGACCGGGGATCGAGAAGCTGAGGCTGTCGATAAGGCTCGGGCTTACCGCAAGCTGGGTCTGGACGGCTTCGCGGTCCAGCACCCGCACCGTGTTCGGTATCGCGGTGATCGGCGTCGGCACGCGAGTCGCGGTGACGACGATGGTTTCCGATGCAGCGCGCGCGTTCTCGTCTTGGCGCGTTGGCTGTGCGCCTGGCGCGTCGACTGAGCCCCCGCCCTCGGCAGCCAGTACGACGCCGTGGGACAGGCCCAGAATGGCCGCCCCTGCATAAAGTCCGATCTTCATGTTGCCCCTTGTTTTGCTCTGGGGCGGTTTCAAACAGACTTGCGAATGATTTGCAATAGCGATTAGACTAAGTGAGAGCGCAGCAAAACAGGAGGTGGCCACATGTTGATGGAGCAAATCGAACGGCCCCCGGTGTGGAGCGACATCGTCATCGTTCGCCTGCTCCGCCGCTGGGTCGCGGCGTGCGAAGCCGAACAGGATAGGCTGGCAAGTCTCGTCGAGCTCGCGTCGGAGCTCGGGCAGTCGCCGCACGCCGCGGCCGCTCTGGACGGCCTGCTTCAGCTCACGGAGGAGTGCCTCGGCCGGCCGCTGAAGGCGGAATGCTGCTGCAGCAGGCGGCTTGCGGCAGACGAACGCGCCGTACTGCTGATGATTGCGTCAGCGCCCGCGCCAGGGCAGCCGCTTGCTTCGCGAGACATACCCCACGGGCTGCCGGGCGCGCTTGCGTGGGCGGCAACGGCCCTCAGGCGGGCGATGAGCGATGATGTGCGAGGCGCGTCGGGGCAGGGGCCGGCACATTGCCCGTTCGAGCGGCAATGACAAAGGGAGGAGCTAGAATTTGAAACGTTGATCGACGCGTTCACGAAGGGGACATGATCGGTCAGGCAGGTGATCGGCATATCCAGCCCTTTCGGCCGGCGATTTGCCCCCCAACAAGTGGCGGCAGTCCGCCTGTTGCACAGGTTCGCGCGATATCCCTTGCGCAAACTCGCGCGGGAGTCTCCAAGGGCGCCGAGTCCCCAAGAACGAAAGCAGCAATGCACGCACCTATTGATCGCGGCAATCCTTCGGCCGATCCTCGAGCGCTGACGCGCGCGCTCGCTCGCTACCGGGATCCCAGCAGCAGACGGAGCCTCCTTGAAGTCGCAGTCACGGTTTTGCCGTTCGCTGCTCTCTGGACGCTGACCTGGCTGGCTCTGGATGCCGGCTATTGGCTGGGGCTGGTGCTCGCCATCCCGGCCGGCGGCTTGCTCCTTCGTCTTTTCCTCATTCAGCACGATTGCGGTCATGGAGCTTTTTTCCATAGCCGGGGCGCCAACGACTGGGTCGGTCGGTTCCTTGGAGTGCTGACGCTCACGCCTTATGATTATTGGCGCCACACCCATGCGCAACATCATGCCAGCACTGGAAACCTTGAGCGTCGAGGGGTCGGCGACGTCGATACGCTGACCGTCGCGGAGTTCCGTCAGCTGTCACTTCGTCAGCGGCTGCTTTACCGGATCTACCGGCACCCGGTGGTGCTTTTCGGGTTCGGGCCGGCTTATTTGTTCCTGCTGCGCCACCGGCTTCCGGTGGGCATGATGACCAAGGGTTGGCGGCCTTGGCTGAGCCCGATGGCAACGAACGTCGCCATATTGGCGATTGCGTTGCTACTTATTTCGCAGATCGGGCTCGGCCTGTTCCTTCTCGTCCATATCCCCATAATCATGGTCGCAGCATCCATCGGCGTATGGCTGTTCTACGTGCAGCATCAGTTCGAGCATACTTTGTGGGACCGGGAGGACGATTGGAGCTTCCACGAGGCAGCTTTGCTCGGCAGCTCCCATTACAGGTTGCCGGCCGTCCTGCGCTGGTTCACCGCCAATATCGGCGTTCATCATGTGCACCATCTCGCGAGCCGTATCCCGTTCTACCGACTGCCTGAGGTCCTGCGGGATATACCGGAGCTTGCCGATGTCAGCCGCGTAACCCTGCGACAAAGCCTTGCCGGCGTCCGGCTCGTTCTTTGGGATGAGGACAAGAGGCGGCTCGTTTCCTTCGCGGAAGCGGCGACCGAGCGGAGCTGAAGCCCGGCTGGCGCCAGCCCTTGCGATTGCCTTTCTGCCCATCCACAGGCTAGCAGAGCTTGAGGGCTCGATCGGTCGCTGCCGCGGCGGCTGCGGGCGCCTCGGTCGAACTGGGGAAGGGGACTTGCGCATGAATTACCGTCTCGGGATCAGCGCGCTGCTGCCGGCGCTCCTGCTGGGTGCTGCGGCTCCCGCCGCGCATGCGCAGCGGCCGCCCGCCCAGGCTTCCGCCTCATCCTCGCTCGGCTGGGCCGCCACGCCGGAGGAAGTCGGTTTCGACCGGGAGCGCTTGAAGCGCCTGGATGACTATCTCCAGCAATCCATCTCGGACGGCAAGTTCGCCGGCGCCACCACCCTCCTCGCGCGGCACGGCAAAATCGTCGCCTTCAACACTTACGGACGCAAGAGCATCGGCGGCCAGCCGGTCGCGCGCGAGACGATCTTCCGCATCTACTCAATGACCAAGCCGGTGACCGGCGTCGCGCTGATGATGTTGTTCGAGGAAGGCAAGTTCCGCCTCGAGGATCCCATCAGCATGCACATACCGGAGCTGAAGGCGCTGAAGGTCGTCACCGGCTTCGACGCCGAAGGCCGGCCGGTGCTGGAGCCGGCAAAGCGCCCGCCCACCATTCGCGAGCTAATGAGCCACAGCGCCGGGTTCGGCTATGGTCTGTCGCCCGATTTGCCTGCCGACCGGCTCTATCGGGAGAACGGGGCGCTCAACGCCACCAGCATGCGCCAGTTCATCGAACGCACTTCGCAGCTCCCTTTGCTCTTCCAGCCCGGCAGCAGCTTCCAATATTCGCTTTCGGTCGACATCCAGGGGTACCTGGTCGAAAAGCTCTCGGGTCAGCCGTTCGGCCGTTTTCTCGAGCAGCGCATTTTCCAGCCTTTGGGCATGAAGGACACCGGCTTCCACCTCCGCAAGGAGCAACTCCCCCGTCTTGCTGGTCTGTACGTCGCGGGGAAGAACGGTGACATCGAGGAGGCTCGCCAGGTGTTCGGCTGGCCGATGCGAGACCCGGCTCAACCTCCAGGCTTCGAGTCCGGTGGGGCGGGGCTTTTCTCCACCACCATGGATTATGCACGTTTCGCCCAGATGCTCCTCAATGGCGGCGAGCTGGACGGGGCGCGGCTCCTTTCTCCGGCATCGGTGGAGCTGATGGCCTCCAATGCCCTTCCGGATGATGTGCTTGCAAAGGGAGCAGGCGGGTTCAACCGTGCCCGGGGCTTCGGCCTCAACTTTGAAGTTCTCACCGACCCGGCCGGCGCGGGCAGCATCGCCGGCAAGGGCACTTACCGGTGGGGCGGCGCGGCAGGAACATGGTTCTGGGTGGATCCGACCAACGACGTCATCTTCGTTGGCATGGTTCAGCGGCTCGATTATCGGCAGCCCGATCACCCCAACAACATGTCGCGCACGCTGACCTACCAGGCACTCACGCGCCCGGAAGCCGGGCGATGAAACCCCCCCAGCTTGAGAGGCGGCTAAAGAAACCGAGCGTCAGCTGAAGTCCACGAGCGCGGCGATCTGTCCGTAGCGCAGCTTGAAGAGTGACAGGGTAGAGGTCCCTCATTTCGCGACGATGTCGAAGGCGACCGTCAGGCGCTCACCGGCGCTGAACTCCCGCGTCCCGTGATACATGTAGGAGGGGAAGAGGACCAGCTTACCGGGCCGCGGCTCGATGGCAGCCAGCGGCTCGAGGGTCACGCCGAGTTCTACAGGCGGCCGGCCCAGCTCCAGCCAACCATGGCGCGTGCGTCCATCGCCAATTCCGGGCGGAAGGCTGATATAGCAGGCGGAGCTTAGCACGCCTTCCGGGTGGATGTGGCTGACATGAAAGCCACCGCCGGAGAGCCGCACGGACCAAGATCCTTCAATCGCGAACCGGCGGTTGCGGTGCCGCAGCAACGGGTGGCCGGCATCTTCGGGCGGCAGCGCGGCGATGTGCGCCGCCAGCGCGCGCTCCACTGCCGCGCGCAGCTCGGCAATCTCCGGATCGGCGCGCCAGAAGAGGCGGCCTCGCGTCTGCGTGCCGCCGCGCAGCGACTGTCCGATCGGATGAGCACGCGTGCGGTGCAGCCCTCGCAGCACCTCCGCGAGCCGCGCCAGGCTCTTTGGGTCGAGATCGAGATCGATCTCGCGAAACAGGCCCGCTTGGCCGCTGAGCCAATTCTGGCGGGGGTCTCCGAGAAGGCGCCAGGCAAGCTCCAGATCGGCCCAGGCTGCCATGTTCCCAGGCACGCGGGCGACCAAGCGCTCCAGCAAGGTACGCGCCAGCTCCGGGTCGCCGCTACGCAGAGCATGCCAGGCCCGGAGCGGAAGGATGTCCGGGATCTCGCCGAGCCGGGCGAACAGGCGGTCCGCGCGGGCTTGGTCCCCCGCCTCGCTGGCGATGTTGGCCTCCAAGCTCAGCAGCTTTTCATCTTCCTCGACAAACGGGCGGAACCGGTCGATCGCGGCGAGCGCCTCCCGTTGGCGCCCGGCGCGGGAGAGAGCGGCCCAGTGGCTCGCATGCAGCGCTCGGTCGCGCGGCCGCTGCGCCAGCGCCTCGCAATAGCTTCGGTGGAACGCATCGCTCTCGCCCGCTTCGGCCCGCATCTTGGACAGCTGCTCATGCCCGGCCAGCCAGCCCGGATTGGCGCCCAAATAGTGCGCGAGCAGGTCTCGCCCGCGTGGCGCCTCCTCCGCCTCCAGCGCCGCGCTCAACCCCAGGATCAACTCGGTGTCCCCGGGCTGCTGCCGGAGAGCCATAGTGTGCAGATCCACAGCCGTGGGCTCGCCACGTTGCAATGCAATCCAGGCGCGGCCGCGTAGGGCCGACGCCCGCGCCGGCTCGATAGCGAGGGCGCGGTCGAAAGCGTCCGCGGCTTCCGGCACCCGCCCGAGCGCTGCCAGCACAGCGCCTCTTGTGTCATGCAGCATGGCCAGCCCGGGAGCGCCGGCGGCGAGACGATCGAGCTCAGCCAACGCCTCCTCCAATCGCCCGAGGCGCTGCAACAGCAAAGCGCGCTTGAAAGCCGCCTCATAGCCGGGCGCGGTCGCCAGCACGCGTTCGTAGAGCCGGAGCGCGGCTTCATAGTCCTGCAGTTCGCACAGCAGGTCGGCGTAATGCATGCTGATCTGCGCTTGGCCCGGCGCGAGCTTCGCGGCTGTCTCGAACGCCTCTTTGGCTTCATCCGAACGGCCGCTCTTCCATTGGACCAAAGCGAGGAGATGAAAGATGGCCGGATTATCCGCCGCCCGGGAGCGCGCGCTGACTAGGTCGCTACGCGCAGCGTCGAGCTGGCCAGCCAGGAAGGCCTTCTCGGCGCGCGAAAGCAAATATTGCACGTCTCCGGTTTGCACTGTCGAAAGGTGCCGCACGGCAGCATTGCCGTCCAGACCCCACGCGCGTCCACCCGCTCCAACGCGCGCTGGTGGCGCCTCCCACTGGTGTTCGGCGGCCGCCTCGCGGCTTCTCGCAATCGGGTGCCTACGCTCCCTTGCCATGTGTGACGGGGAGGCTAGAAGCCGGCCGAGGAAGGGGAGTTCGTGGCAATCAGCCCGTCGGACGAGGAAGTCGAAGACTTCATTCGGGATACGTTTGGCTCCGTCTGGACGCTGGAACTGCTGCTGCACCTCAAGGGGGGGGCAAGCCGCTCCTGGGCGCCTAGGGAACTTGTCGCTGCGCTGCGCGCCAGCGAACTGGTGATTGATCGTGGGCTGCAAAGCCTGCTTGCTGCCGGCTTGATCGTAAGCGACGAGACAGGCTTCGCCCGCTACGCCCCGGCCAGTGCCAGGCTCACTGGCCTGATCGACGCGGCCGAGCTCCTTTATGCGCAAAAGCCCGACGCTGTGCGCAGGCTGATCATCGTTCCCCGCAAAGACGGTCTCAGTGCGTTCGCCGACGCATTCCGGCTGAGGAAGGATTGAAGTGCAGGAATTCTTTCCAGCGGCGGTCTATCTGCTCTGTTTCGCGACCAGCTCCGCCTGCGCTGTGCTGCTTGCGCGAAGCTATTTTCGTACAAAAGCGCGCCTGCTGCTGTGGAGCGCGCTTTGCTTCCTTTTCCTGGCGCTGAACAATCTGTTCGTGATCGTGGACTTGCTGCTCATCCCGCAGTTCAGCTTGCAAATCCCTCGCCTGGCGCTGTCGCTCTGCGCAGTCGCAGTGCTTCTGTTCGGCTTCATCTGGGACCTGGAGGAGGAGTGACATGACAACCCCCTGGTTCCCCTTCCTGTCTGGAGCCGTCACGGCGGGCTTCGCCATTGCAGGGCTCTTCTTTCTGCGCTTCTGGCGGCGGACGCAGGATCGCCTGTTCCTTGCCTTCGCCGCGGCTTTCTGGCTGCTTGGAATCGTTCAGGCGCTGCTGGCGCTGACAGACTTTCCCGTCGAGGAGCGGAGCTTCATCTACCTGATCCGGCTGGCGGCCTTCGTGCTGATCCTGATCGCGATCTGGCGCAAGAACATCCAGTCTTCCCGCTAACTTAGCGCCTACACGGATTGGGGCGGAGCGAATCTCGGTTTGGTTGGTGAGTTCGGGCTTGGGCAGAGGCGTCGCAAACACTTCCCATGAAGCGGCCCGGCAGGCTATCGGCGCGGCGATGACGAACAATGCACCATTCGCGTTTGAAGTGGCCGCCGCCGAGGAAGGGGAGGCGACCCGCTTGGAGGTCACCGCCGCCGCGACGGGCGAGGCTCGCAGCTACCGGGTCGCCGGCGGCGAGCAGCACCATTATGCCACCTTCTTTCATGAGCTTGCGCGCGCCTTCGGGACGCGCGTGCCGCTCGCCTTCGAGGAGCCGGCGGCCGCCGCTCCCGAAAGCGAGGTCGAATGGCGGCCCCTTCTCACCAAAAATCTCTCCCCGCGCATCCTGTGCGGCTATGGGGATCCCGCGGTTCTGAAGACCGAAGACGGCTATTATCTCGTTGCCACTTCGAACGACGCTCCGGACGCCTTTCCGATCCTCCGGTCGGACGACCTCGAGACATGGGAGCCGGTCGGCTTCGTCTTTCCCGAAGGCCACACACCGGAATGGACGGCAAAGGGCCGCCGCGTTGCCGACTTCTGGGCACCTGAAATGGCGCGGGTGGGGGATGAATATTGGCTTTGCTACACCGCGCGCGAGAAAACCAACGCGCTTGCCATCGGGCTTGCGAAAAGCCGCAGCCCCACCGGCCCGTGGCAAGATCTCGGCCGGCCGCTGCTGAGCGGCGGTGTGCTCCTTTACCCGACCGCCACGCCCTCCCAGGCTGCACCTCCTCCGATGTGGAGCGGCGGCGTCATCGATGCGCATATCTTCATCGACGCAGACGGGGCGCCCTATCTC
>JADDQD010000268.1:0-436 GCA_016781555.1 Pseudomonadota bacterium
AGATCATACGATCCGCACGGCGGTCCTTGAATCCCGCTACGTCTGGGGAGACGAGCAGCTGTTCGACGAAGCGCACGCCCGCTTCTGGAAGGATGTGGTCGGCGCGAACGCGCAGAAGTTCGTGTCCGAAAAGCTCGAGGAGCGCAACGCGCGGCACGTGCGGATGGGCGACAGCCGCTACGTGGTGGAGCCAAACGTCAAGGAGGGCAAAGGCGGCCTGCGCGACCTCCACACGCTCTTTTGGATCGGCAAATATGCGTACCGCGTCCGCTCGCTGCCCGAACTGGTGGAAAAGGGGCTGATGTCACGCGACGAGCTCCGCCAGTTCCAGAAGGCCGAGCGCTTCCTGTGGGCGGTCCGCTGCCATCTTCACCTGATCGCCGGCCGCGCCGAAGAGCGCCTCACCTTCGACTATCAGCGCGACCTCGCGCAGCGC
>JADDQD010000268.1:514-8826 GCA_016781555.1 Pseudomonadota bacterium
GGCGACCTCACCGGGGTCTTTCTAGCCCATTTGGACGAGAAGTTCGCGCGGCGCGGCCGCAGGATCGGGCTGCCCGCGCTCCGGCGCCGGCCCGGCAAACTCGAAGGCTTCGTCCTCGACCGGGGTCGCCTTGCCCTCCCCAGCGATAGCTTCTTTGCCGAAGATCCGATCCGGCTGATCCAGGTCTTCGCGCTTGCGGACAAATATAAGCTGGAGATCCACCCGCTCGCCATGCGCGCTGCGAGCCGGGATGCAAAGCTCATCGACGGCGATGTCCGTGCGGATCCCCGTGCCAACGCGCTTTTCCTGGACGTGCTGACCAGCCCGCGCGATCCAGAGACGGTGCTGCGCTGGATGAACGAAGCCGGTGTGTTCGGCCGCTTCGTTCCCGACTTCGGCCGCGTCGTCGCGCAGATGCAGTTCGACATGTATCACCATTACACGGTCGACGAGCATTCGATCCGCGCCATTGGCCTGCTCTCCCGGATCGAGCGGGGAGAATTGAAGGAGGATCATCCGCTCGCCAGCACCATCATCAAGCGGATCGCCTCGCGGCGGACGATATACGTGGCGGTGCTCCTCCACGACATCGCCAAAGGCCGGGGTGGCGACCATAGCGAGCTCGGCGCCGAGGTCGCCCGCGCGCTTTGCCCGCGGCTCGGGCTCAGCCACGCGGAGACGGAGGCGGTCGCCTGGCTCGTGCGCTGGCACCTTCTTATGTCCGCAACGGCCTTCAAGCGGGATCTTTCGGACACGAAGACCATCATGGACTTCGTAGCCAAGGTCAAAAGCATGGAGCGGCTGCGGCTCCTCCTCCTGCTCACGGTGGTCGACATCCGCGCGGTCGGGCCGGGTATCTGGAACAGCTGGAAGCGGCAGCTGCTGCGCGAGCTTTTCGACGCGGCCGAGGAAGTGCTGCTGCTGGGGCACAAGCACAGTGGGCGGCGCGAACGGGTTGCAGCAGTGCATGGCGAGCTTGCCGACCGGCTGGGCTGGGAGGATAGCCGTTTCGCGCGGCTTACCTGGCGGATGGCCGACTCCTATTGGCTGGCGGAGCCGATCGATGTTCTGGAGCGCAATGCCCGCTTCATCGACGCTGCCGACCGCGCGCCTGACGCCACCAAACCGCTCCTCTTCTCGTCCCAAGAGGAACGGGGCGCGACGCTGCTGACCGTGTACGCCAAGGACCAGCCCGGATTGTTCTACCGGCTTGCAGCCGCGATCAGCTTCGCGGGCGGCAACATCATCGACGCGCGCATCCACACTTCGATCGACGGCATGGCTCTCGACAATTTCCTCATTCAGGACATGAACGGTGCTCCGCTCAGCGACCCGCGCCAGCTTGAACGGCTCGAGCAGGCAGTGCTGGGTGCGCTTGAGGGGCAGGAGCCACTGACCCGCCGTCTCGAGGACAAGCCCCTGCCGCTTCGGCGGGCGGCCGCCTTCGACATCCAGCCGGCCGTATTCATCGATAACCAGGCGTCCAACCGCTACACCGTGGTCGAGGTGAATGCGCGCGATCGCGCAGCGCTGCTCAGCGCGCTTGGCGAAGCGCTTTTCCAGTCGAAGGCCCGGATCCACTCCGCCCATATCGCCACTTATGGCGAGCGCGCTGTCGACGTTTTCTATCTGACCGAGCGCGACGGCTCGAAGATCGAAAGCCCGACGCGCCTCAGGGCGCTGCAGGCGCGGCTCACCAGGGCAGCCGGCGATCCGGCGAGAGCGCAAGCCAAGGCCGCCTGAACGCTTGAAGCACGCTGAAGTTGGGTCGAGTCGTCATAGTGACGCGGCAATCCAGTTCCGCGCAAAGGGCTGGATTGCTTCGCTGCGCTCGGAATGATGTGGTGGGTCAACCTGAAATCATTCTGCTCTAGACCTTGATCGGATCAGGCTGAATCAGCCTGATCCGTGAATCAAGGTCTCCACCATAGGAAGCGGGCCTGATTCACGCCTTCGACGGAAGCGCATAGCGCTTCCACCTCAGCCGATGAGGCCTAAAGCGAAAGCCCCCGCCGTTTCCGGCGAGGGCTTCCATGTCTCCAGTCGCTCAGATCAGAAGCGGCCGCGGAGCGTCACTCCGTAGGTTCTCGGCTCGGCAAGGAAGCTCGAGAATATCTGCCGCCCGCCAGGAAATTGCGGATCAACGAACGGTGCTCCTGCTGCGCCCGCCTGGAAGGGCGAATTGAACGCAACCTGCTGATAGTCAATGTCGAACAGGTTCTGCGCCCACAGTTCGACCGCCCAGCGCTCGTCGGGCCCGCGCAGGCCGACCCGCGCATTCACCAGCGCATAAGCGTCCTGCTCCTTCTGCGGAAAGAGGTCGGAGCCGGTGTTATAGTCGCTGGTCAGACGGGTATCGATGTAGAACAGTCCGGAAAGGCCGGACGTGCCGATGTCCGGAGTGAATGTGAAAGAGGAGGTGACCACGACCTCAGGCGCGTTGGAGAGATTGTCGCCCGGCAGCTTGCGCAATGCCGGATCGAGCGGGGCCCCTTGCCTGTTGCCGACGAGATTGTCGCGATAGGAGGTGTCGGCATAAGTGATGCCGAAGTTGACGTTGACGTCCCGCATCGGCCGCAGCGACGTTTCGACTTCAATGCCCTGCGAGCGCACGCCGTAGCTCGTATCGCCGGCGGGGCACGCTCCGGTGGTCGGGCTGAGGTCGCGGTCACCGCCGCCGAGATCATTGTCACAGCCGTTGATCGTCTGCACGAGGAAAACGGTGCCGTTGAAGGTGTTCAGCTGGAAGTTGGTGAACTGCTGCCGGAAGGCGGCGATGTTCACACTGAACGGGCGCGTGGAGTATTTGAGGCCGAGTTCGAAGGCGTCGTTGAGTTCAGGGTCGAACTGCAAATTCCCGACCAGCGCCTGCGCTCCACCAAAAGCGGAGAATGGCTGAATCGGGGACTTGAGAGCCGAGCGGTCGAGGTTGAAGCCGCCGGCTTTGTAGCCGCGCGAATAGCTTCCGTAGAGAAGCACATCCTCGGTGGGCTTCCAGGAGAGGTTGGCGGTACCGGTAAACTCGTCCTCGTTGCGGCGGTCGCGGATCGAAACCCCGTTCAGCTCCGCGGTCGAGTTGCCTTGGCAGGCGAGGCCGATCAAGCCTCCTGCTACCGGCGCAAGTGCCGGAATCCTCAGGAACGGAAGAAGCGCCGCCTGCTGTGCGGGGCACGCGGTGTTGTTGTTGCCGAACGCCGCGCTGAAGCGCTTGCGCTCGTTGGTGTAACGAGCGCCCAGCGTCACATCGACCGTATCCGTAACGTGGAAGATGTTGTGCGTGAAAACGGCGTAGTTGCGGCTATTCTGGAAGTAGCGGTCGACGATGGTGCCACGATCGTTGATCGAATCGAGCCGATCGAAGCCCGCGAAGATGATTGTCGAGGCGGCGCCGAACACTGGTGGCCGTGCAGCAAGACAGCCGGGCGAGCGCGGCGAATAAAGCGCGGCGAGACCGCCGCCGGACACGATGCGGCAGGTTGCAAAGCGTCCATATTGCGTGCCGAACCGGAGATTGTCGGTCGCGGTCAGGTCCTCATCCGCATAGAAACCGCCGACCAGCCAGTCGAGGCGTTCTCCAAACAAAGTGCCCTGCAGCCGAAGCTCCTGCGTGAAGGTCTGGAAGCGCCGCGACGCGCCGCCGTCAGGCGCGCGGTAGAGGATGTCCACCGTGCTGTAATCGGTGTCGGACCCCTGAGCGTTCTCGTAATCGCGATAGGCGGTGATCGAGGTGAGCGTGGCTGCGCCAAGCTCCCAATTCGCCTCGAGCGAGACGCCTTTGTCCTCCGTCTCGCCCAGGTAGCTCCGCCCCGGCGTGACATAGATGTTGCGACTGAACGGGTTCCGGAAAGCCGCAAGATCCTGGCCCAGATCGCGCAGCACGTTGATGATGTTGTTGCCGTTCCGATTGACGGCACCCCCCACGAGGATCGGCGAGACCGGCTCGTTCAAGTCGCCGATCAGCGGATTGATTTCCCGGCTGACGTAGACGGCGCCGCAGCATTTCTCCTCGCGCTTCGTGTAGTCGCCGATCAAGCGGAAGGAGAGCGCATCGCTCGGCTCGAACAGGATCTGTCCGCGCAGGAAGTAGCGGTCGCGATCGTTGACGTCGGTGCGGTTGTTGATGTCGCGGTAAAAGCCGTCGCGCTTCACGTAGACGCCGTCGAGCCGAGCGGCAATCGTTTCGGTGAGCGGCCCCGTGATGCTGCCCGACGCGCGCATGAAGTCATAATTGCCGTAGGTCAGTTCGCCGTTGGCGCCGAACGTGAACGCAGGCCTTTTGCTGATGATGTGAATAAGGCCGGCGGACGCGTTGCGGCCGAACAAAGTGCCCTGCGGCCCCCTGAGAACCTCGACCCGCTCGATCTCACCAAGCTCGTTCAATCCGATGCCGCTGCGCGAGCGATAAACGCCGTCGATAAAGACGGCGACCGAGCTTTCGAGGCCAGGATTGTCACCGACGGTGCCAACGCCGCGGATACGTGCCGAGCCGTTGGCCTCAGATCCTGTCGAGGAGACAAGCAGCGAGGGCGCCACCTGGTTCAGCTGCCGGATGTCATTGGCGCCGGTGTTTTCGAGCGTTTCTGCAGTGACCGCGGAGATCGCCAGCGGAACGTCGGCAAGCGCTTCGGCGCGCCGCGTCGCCGTGACGATGATGTCGCCCTGCGCGGTTCCGCCTTCGCTGTCTTCGGTACCGGCCGCCTCAGCGATCGGCGCGCCCGTCTCTGTCGCCCGCGATCCCTCCTGAGGAACGTTCTCCTGCGCCATCGCCGGCGCGGCAAGCGCCAACAGCCCAGCCGACAGCAACCATGCGGACCTTTTCATAACCCCTCCCAATGCTCGACCCATTTGTTGGGTTTGGCGCCAAGCTACTGAAAAGCGGCCTAGTCTGCCAGCGGAAAACCGCAGTTTCCCGCCGCTGGGGAGCCTGTGGTTGCATTTGAGCAACAACTGGAGCTGCCGTTGCCGCGCAGCTTTCAGGGAGGGCGGAGGATGCCGTTACGGAAAGCGGCTTAGCAGCGTGCCCGCAGCTCGCGGAGCAAGAGGCTTATTTGGGAGCGAGCACCATCAGCATCTGGCGGCCTTCCATGCGCGGATGCTGCTCGACCTTTGCAGCCTCGCTGACGTCTTGCTGCACGCGGGTGAGCAGGCGCATGCCAAGCTCGCCATGGGCAAGCTCGCGGCCGCGGAAACGAAGCGTCACCTTCACCTTGTCCCCTTCGCCGATGAACTTGCTGATCGACTTCATCTTCACGTCATAGTCGTGGTCGTCGATATTCGGACGCATTTTGATCTCCTTGATCTCCTGCGTCTTTTGCGACTTGCGCGCCAGATTGGCCTTTTTCTGGGCTTCGTATTTGAACTTGCCGACGTCCAGGAACTTGCAGACCGGCGGATCCGCGCTGGGAGACACTTCCACCAGGTCGAGCCCCACCCCCTGAGCTTGTTCAATGGCTTCCCGGGTGTACATCACCCCGAGATTCTCACCATTCTCATCGATCACGCGCACCTTGGGCACCGTGATGAATTCGTTGAAGCGGGGGCCGTTCATGGGCGGCGCCGTCGGGCGCCTGGTCATTGGGGGACGTATAGCAATATCTCCTGATAGCCGTTTGGGACCACGACGTAGTGAATATCACACAGAAATGGAAGGCGCAGCCGCTCGGCATCGCCCGATTTTAAGGCGCTGTTGCCGATCAGCCGCGACGGCCTGGCCTTGAGGTTAGTTGCTTTGGCTAGCCGCCGCGCAGGTCCGGCGGTACGGCCTCTTGGCCGAGCCGGCTGACCAAGGCCTCCAGCCCGACCACCTCCTGGCGAGCATCGGTCCCGAGCGGCCGGAGCGCGACTGTCCGCTCCTCGGCCTCGCGTTTTCCGATCACCAGCAGATAGGGGACCTTGGCAAGGCTGTGCTCGCGGACCTTGTAGTTGATCTTCTCGTTCCTGAGGTCTGCTTCGGCGCGCAGCCCGACTGAGCGGAGCATCGCTGCCACCTCCTCGGCATAGCCATTGGCATCGGAGACGATCGTCGCCACCACCGCCTGGACCGGAGCAAGCCAGAGCGGGAAGCGGCCCGCATGGTGCTCGATGAGGATGCCGATGAAACGTTCAAATGAGCCGAGGATCGCGCGGTGGAGCATCACCGGCCTGTGCCGCTGGCCGTCCTCGGCCACATAGGTCGCATCGAGCCGCTCGGGCAGCACGTAATCGGCCTGGATCGTGCCCACCTGCCAGGTGCGGCCGATCGCGTCGGTAAGGTGGAATTCGAGCTTGGGCGAATAGAAAGCGCCTTCGCCGGGCAGCTCTTCCCAGCCATATTCCTGCCCGTCCCGGCCAGCCGCGCGGACGGCTTCGCGCAAATCCTGCTCCGCCTTGTCCCACATTTCGTCGCTGCCGTAGCGCTGCTCGGGACGCAGCGCGAGCTTGATGGCGTAGCTCGGGAAACCAAGGTCGCTGTAGACTGCGTCGAGCAGGTCGCAGAACAAGCGCACTTCCTCGACCAGCTGGTCCTCGCGGCAGAAGATGTGCGCGTCGTCCTGCGTGAACTGACGAACCCGCAATATGCCGTGAAGCGCGCCATGCGGCTCGTTGCGGTGGCAAACGCCCATTTCCGCCATTCGGATCGGCAGGTCCCGATAGCTTTTGATGCCTTGCCGGAAAATGAGAACGTGGGCCGGGCAGTTCATCGGCTTCAGCGCCATGAGATCCGCCTCACCGGAAATGACCGGGCCCTGCTGCTCCGTATTCGGCACCTCGTCCGGGACGACGAACATGTTTTCGCGATATTTGCCCCAGTGGCCGGACGCTTCCCACTGGCGGGCGTCCATCAGCTGCGGCGTCTTCACTTCACGATAGCCGGCCTCGTCCAGCTTGCGGCGCATATAGGCTTCGAGCTGGCGCCAGATGATGTAGCCCTTTGGATGCCAGAAGACCGAGCCCTGCGCTTCCGACTGGAGGTGGAACAGGTCCATCTCCTGGCCGATCTTGCGATGGTCCCGCTTGGCGGCTTCCTCGAGCCTCAGAAGATGCGCATCGAGCTGTTTCTTGTTCAGCCAGCCCGTCCCGTAGATGCGGCTCAGCATGGCGTTCTTCTGGTCGCCGCGCCAATAAGCGCCCGACACGCGGGTCAGCTTGAAGGCATTGGGATCGAGCTTGCCGGTCGAGGCGAGATGGGGCCCGCGGCACAGATCGAGCCAGTTGCCGGAGCGGTACATGGTGATGGTTTCATGTTCGGGCAGCTCCATCACCCACTCGGCCTTGAAGCTCTCGCCTTGTTGAACGAAGAAGTCGCGCACCTGATCGCGCGTCCAGACTTCGCGCACCAGCGGCTCGTCGCGCGCGATGACGCGCCGCATTTCTGCCTCGATGGCGGGAAGGTCCTCCTCCGTGAACGGCCGGTCCTTGGGGGCGAAGTCGTAATAGAAGCCGTCCTCGGTCGCGGGGCCGAAGGTGATCTGCGTGCCGGGAAAAAGGTTCTGCACCGCTTCGGCGAGAACGTGGGCGTAATCGTGGCGGGCAAGCTCCAGCGCTTCGGCTTCGTCTTTGGCGGTGATGAGCGCGAGCTCGGCATCTTCCTCGAACGGACGCTTCAAATCCCTGAGTTCGCCATTGACGCGAGCGGCGAGCGCTGCCTTGGCGAGGCCGGGCCCGATCGCCGCAGCGACGTCCTGAGGTGTGGTCCCCGGCTCCACCTCGCGGACCGAACCGTCGGGGAGCTTGACTGAGAACATCCTGGTCATTTGGCTGAGATTACCTTCCGCCGCTCCATTAGGTGACGGCTCTTCGCTGTTCAAGCGGCCCCTCCTTGCCCCCGGTCGCTTCGGGTATTCCGCATGGCGTTCGGGCTGAGCCTGTCGAAGCCCCTGCTTCCCGGTCCGCGGCCGAAAAGGTTTTCGAGTATGCGCCGCCTGACGCTCATTTCTACATCAATGCCGATGCACGCATTGCTTGCGCGGGAACAGGGAGTTTTTCGCTTTATCGAGGAAAAACAGCGGGCGAGGGGCTTACGAACAGTCGCCGTTACGAGGCGGTCCAGACTACGCGCGGCGATCATCTCCCACCTTTCCCACGCCGCCTCACTTCATGACGAGCCACTCTGGACCAAGGAGGAAATGGGCAGGAACGGTGAAGTTTCTCAAGTGCAAAGCCTTGGGCTCCGGCTCTACCTGATGGATATGACCATCTCCGGGATCCTTCATCATCATGCGCTGGCTCAATGGAAGGATAACTTCTGGCCAGTCCTCGCTTTCGAAGGAATCGCAGGGAGCATCGACGTGCTCGGCGAGGATGCTTACTTTTTTCCGTCTGCTGCGGGAGGC
>JADDQD010000128.1 GCA_016781555.1 Pseudomonadota bacterium
CCGGGCTTGCGCATCCAATAGGCCCCATCGACGATGTCCTCCAAGAGCTCGGGCGTCATCGTGCGCTGCGGCTGGTCGAGGCTGCGGGTGGAGAGCCGCAGGTACACCGACCCACCAGACTGGTCCCATGATCCTCCTCTCTTCTCATCGGTCGGGAACTTGTTGTGCTCTCCGTCGCCGTTCTTCTGCATGTAGTCGAATGCCCAGCGCATGATGACGGCGAGTTCATCCACGAAGGCGGGCTCGAAGGAGGCGAGACCGTCCTGCGCCATGCCTACCAGCGGCGTGCCGATGGATTGGTGCGCGCCGCCCTCGGGTGCGAGCGTCACGCCCGAGGGCGTGGCGATGATCATGAAGCGGGCATCCTGATAGCAGGCATAGTTCAGCGCGTCCGCGCCACGATAGATGAACGGGTCGTAGAGGGTGCCGATGGGGAGAATTCGCTCGCCGAAGAGGGAATGCGAGAGGCCGAGCGCCGAAAGCACGATGAACAGGTTCATCTCCGCAATGCCGAGCTCGACATGCTGGCCGGACGGCGAGAACTCCCAGTTGAAGGTCGAGGGAATCCGCTCCTTCTTGAAGGTGTCGACGAGGCTCTCGCGGGCGAAGAGCCCACGCCGGTTCACCCAGCCTCCGAGATTGGTCGAGACCGTCACATCCGGTGCGGTGGTGACGACGCGGTCCGCCAGTACGTGATCGGAGCGCGCCAGCTCGTTGAGGATAAGGCCGAAGCCCTGCTGGGTCGACATGGAGGGATTAGCCGGGAAGGCCAGTTTTTCCGGCACCGGCACCCTCGGAGCCGAGAGCCGGCGAGTGCCTTTCTGAACGAATGGCACATCAGCCAGGAATTTCTCGATCCGTGCCTGCGGCAGGCTCATCCCCTCGAATTTGTCCCACTCGTGACCAGGGCGCACGCCCTGCGCGCCGCGCCAAGCCTCCATTTGGGTGGGGGTGAGCAGACCGGAATGGTTGTCCTTGTGCCCGGCGAGCGGCAGTCCGAAGCCCTTAATGGTGTAAGCCAGAAAGCAGACGGGACGGTCATGCTGACGCGCCTTCTCGAAGGCGTCGAGCAGGCTCGGCAAATCATGGCCGCCGAGATTGGCCATGAGCCGCGCCAGTTCCCCGTCGTTACGCTTCTCGATAAGCTGCGTGACGGGGCCCTGATCGCCCAACTCGTCGAGCAGGCGCTTTCGCCACGCGGCCCCGCCCTGGTAGGTGAGCGCGGAATAGAGTTGGTTGGGACAGGAATCGATCCAGGCCTTCAGCTTCTCGCCGCTGGGCTCCCGGAAAGCCTCCTGCATGAGCGAGCCGTGCTTGAGGATCACGACATCCCAGCCGAAGTTGCGGAAGAGCGCCTCGAAGCGCTGCCACAGTCCCTCGCGGATGACGGCGTCGAGGCTCTGGCGGTTGTAGTCGATGATCCACCACGTGTTGCGGAGCCCGTGCTTCCAACCCTCCAGAAGCGCCTCGAAGATGTTGCCCTCGTCCATCTCGGCGTCGCCGACTAGGGAGATCATGCGGCCCTCGCGGTGATCCTTCGCCCAGCCGTGAGCCTTCACGTAATCCTGCACGAGGCTGGCGAAGAGCGTCTGTGCGACGCCGAGGCCCACAGAGCCGGTGGAGAAATCCACGTCGTCCCCGTCCTTGGTGCGGGACGGATAAGACTGCGCGCCCTTGTAGCCGCGGAAATTCTCCAGCTTCTCTTGAGTTTGATTGCCGAAGAGGTACTGGATCGCGTGGTAGATCGGGCTCGCATGGGGCTTCACCGCCACCCTGTCCTCAGGGCGCAGCACCGAGAAATAGAGCGCGGTCATGATCGTGGAGAGGGAGGCTGAAGACGCCTGGTGCCCGCCAATCTTCAACCCGTCCTCGTTGGGGCGCAGGTGGTTAGCGTTGTGAATCATCCAGGTCGAGAGCCAGAGCACCTTGCGCTCAAGCTCCGACAGAAAGGCGAGATGCTGTGCGTCGGCCATGATTTCCTCCAATCAAGTTAGATTATGCTAACCTGAAAATCGATTCTTGCTAAAATTGCCATTTCCTGTGGGTGGTTTTAGCAGGGACAGCTAATTCAAAGAAATTTCTGGTGGTTTATGCCAAGCGTTAAATTGGATAGCATCGACCGCAAGATCATCGACGTCCTCCAAGCCGACGGGCGGATGACGGTGCAGGAGCTTGCCGCCCGCGTGGGCCTTTCCCCGTCGCCATGCGCGCGACGGGTGCGCATGCTGGAGGCCGCCGGAGTGATCAGCGGCTACGTGGCTGTCATCGACCAGACCAAGGTGGGGCTGCTAATTAACGTCTTCGCGTCGGTCAAGCTCGAGCGACAGAGGGAGGATGAGCTCGACCGTTTCTCACAGGCAGTGTCCGAATGGCCAGAGGTCGCCGACTGCTACCTCATGACAGGCCAGAGGGACTTTCTTATGCGCATCGTTGTCAGCGATCTGGGATCATATGAGCGGTTCCTTAAGGATAAGCTCACACGACTGGAAGGCGTCGCCTCGATCGAGTCGAGCTTCGCGTTGGGGCAAGTGAAACGGTCGCATGCTCTTCCGATGTACTCGCTGAGCCCTTGACCGGATGTCATGCCAAGAAATCGGTCTGTCGCGTCCTCAAGCCGCGCCGCGACGTCGCTCAAGGCAATGTGCGACATCCTCCACCGCGAAGGACGGGCTTGCTAGCACCTTGCTCTGTTCTTGTGGGCTCAGTCTCGGCAGCACCCGAGCCATGGACGCCTGCGCCAGGATGACAGCGTCGTTCTCCCGCGCCGATCGAGCCAGTGCGGCGGCGACGAGATTGTCGTGCTGCGTCTGGTCCCCCGCCATGAGCGACACAAAGGCGCCCTCGACCAGCACCGCATCTACTGCTACCGTGCGGCCTCTGGCACGTGCCGTCTCGGCAACCAGATTGCTGGTTGGTTCGAGCGTTGTGGCAAGGGTCGCGAGCACGCCGATCCGGCTGCCGCGGCGGACGGCCTCGCGCGCCATCGCCGCGTCGACCCGCACGATCGGCTGCGGGATCTCGCTCTGCACGCGTTCGCACAGCCCGCCGACCGAGGAACAGGCATTGAGGACGACATCAACATCACGGGCGGACATGATGCGCGCGTAATCGCGCCAGCGCGGCTCGACAGCCGACAGCTCGCCGCCATTGTCGCGCAGCTCCGGCAGGATCGAATCGTCGAGAATGTTGACGATGCTCGCGTCTGGGATGCGCTCCCGCAGCAGACGCCCAAATAGATCGATTGTAGCAGGGGAGGTGTGGATGACGCCGATCCGCGGCTTCTCAGTCATCGAGCGGTTTCCTCATGTTTCATCGGACACAACATTATATCCGCACCGGCTGCCCGAACCGGAGACGCATCCGAGGAGCAGTCCAGGGTGACTGTGTGGGTCGTAGCATCTTGCGCGCGCGGGGCCAATCGGACTTGGCTCGGCCGTGCCTTGCCAGCGTGTGAGGAATTCTCACGCCCTCCTGCGAAGAATTCGGCTGTGCACCGGGAAAGACAACTATTTAACCTGCACTGCAATTATAGGAAGAGTTCATAGGAGGCACCCGAAGCGCATGCGCGGCTTGCAGGCGCGCCGCATGATGTAGCGGGCACTGCGGCTTGGGGTTCAGGCCGGTGGTCATGCATTCTCGGCATTACTCCCGAAGGGAGACCCGACACATTCGGCCGGAACGTATTGAGGCAGGTGATAGCCAGCACATCGTATTTGATCAGCGTCACCATCGACGGGAGGATCCACGATAACCATGGTGAAGAAGATAATTCTGGAGGCCCGGATCAACGAATATGCGATGCGCGACGAAAATCCGCATGTGCCATGGACTGCCGACGAAATTGCGGAAACGGCGGCGCGCTGCAGGGAGGAGGGCGCGTCCATCGTGCACTTCCACGCCCGCAATCCAGATGGATCGCCCCTGCACACGGTCGAGGCCTATGCAGAGACCATCCGCAAGATCAGAAGCAAGTGCGACATCCTGGTCCATCCCACGCTAGGCTGGTTTTCCAACGACGACGATCCGGAGGGCCGCATCCACTGCGTGACGAACCTGGCCAAGGATCCTGACACGAGGCCGGACTTCGCACCGATCGACACCGGCAGCACCAATCTGGAGATGTACGATCGCGAGACGCGCATCTTTTCACACGCGGACCGCGTCTACGAGAACCGGACCGACACCCTGGAGCACTATGCCCGTGAGTTCGGCAGAGCGGGGATCAAGCCCGTCCTGGTAACCTGGTCGATTGGCTTCACCCGCCGTGCCGCTGCCTTGATCGAAATGGGTCTGGTCGCAGAGCCCGCCTATTTCCTGCTCAATATGACGGACGGGCCGTATCTGACCGGCCACCCCGGCACGCGGGAGGGGCTCGAAGCGCACCTTCAGTTCCTCCCGCGGGATCGGCGGGTCGAATGGACGGCCAACATCGTCGGCGGCAACCTGCTGGATCTGGCCGAGATGGCGGCGAGGCGGGGAGGCCACCTCGCTCCGGGCATCGGCGACTATTCCTACAGAGAGCTGTCCTGCCCGTCGAACGAGGAGGTTATGCGCATGGCCGCACGGGCGGTTCGCGCCGCTGGGCGGGAAATCGCATCGCCGCAGGATGTCCGCGAAATGCTGGGACTCTGAGGAGGTGCCAAAAGGTGCGCCCCGCCGGACATACCAGCGCCAAGGCGTCTTCTGTTGATGATGGCGTTTCCGTCCGGCTCAGTTGAGGAACAAAGGAGGGAGCCCGTGGAGCAGCAAACTCGCATCGAAGCCGACTACATACTGGAGACTGCCTCGGATCCGCGCCATGCGGCTGAGACGATGGCAGGCGAGCAGTCCAGTGGTACATTCGTGCCGGTGCCAGGGGAGACGCCGGAGCTGAAGCAGCGTGCCGCCGCCCGTGTCGAAGCAATCCGCGTGCTGGACGAGGAGGTGTGGGAGCCCTCGCTGCCCTTCGCCGGAGTGCCGAAGGGCGGGGCCGCCACGTGGCGTCGCGCAGCCGTGACGCTCTCGTGGCCACTCGACAATGTCGGCCCCTCGCTTCCCAATCTGCTCGCCACAGTGGCCGGCAACCTGTTCGAGCTCAAGCAGCTGTCCGGACTGCGCCTTCTGGACCTCCGGCTGCCGGATGCTTTTGCGGAGAAATATCCTGGGCCGAACTTTGGCGTACCCGGCACGCGTCAGCTCACAGGCGTCCAGGACGGCCCTGTGATCGGAACGATCATCAAGCCGAGCGTTGGGCTCAGGCCGGAAGAGACCGCTGCTCTCGTCCGCGACCTCTGCGAGGCCGGAATTGATTTCATCAAGGACGACGAGCTGCAGTCCGACGGGCCCGCATGCCCTTTCGAGGATCGCGTGCGGGCTGTCATGGGCGTGATCAACGCGCATGCCGACCGAACCGGCAAGAAAGTGATGTACGCGTTCAACCTGACAGGCGATCTGGATCAGATGCGCAGGCGCCATGATTTTCTGCTCGCTCACAACGCCACATGCTTGATGGCCAGTCTGAACTCCGTTGGGCTTGTTGGGATGATCGAGCTCGCTCGGTTCAGCCAGCTGCCGATCCACGCTCATCGCAATGGCTGGGGATACCTATCAAGGCACCCGCTGCTGGGCTGGTCGTACGTGGCGTGGCAGAAGATCTGGCGTCTCGCGGGCGTCGATCACATGCACGTCAACGGGCTGCAGAGCAAATTCGCCGAAGCGGACGAGAGTGTGACGGCTTCGGCGCGTGCCTGCGCGACGCCCATGTTCGACTACAAGCCCTGCACGGTCATGCCTGTCTTCTCGTCGGGGCAATCGGCGCGGCATGCCCCAGCGACATATATGGCCCTCGGGTCGACCGACTTGATCGTCACTGCGGGGGGTGGAATCATCGCGCACCCAGACGGCACCGCAGCTGGGGTGACAGCCCTTCGTCAAGCATGGGAGGCCGTCGTGGCCGGACTGTCCCTAACGGATTACGCCCGCGATCGACCAGCTCTGGCGAAAGCACTGGAAAGTATATCATGACGACGCAGATATCCCTGCCTGAAGGGACGGTTCTCTCGTTCTATGGGGACGACTTCACGGGATCATCAGCCGCCATGGAGGTCGTAGCCTTCGCCGGACTTCCGACCATCCTCTTCCTGCGGACGCCAACACCTGAACAGCTTGCAAAGCACGCTGAATATCGGGTGATTGGCATCGCCGGCCTCGCACGCTCGCAGAATCTGGAATGGATGGACCGGAACCTGCCCCAGGTCTTCGAAATCCTGCGCTCGACTAACTCTCCGGTCGTGCACTACAAGGTCTGCTCGACATTCGATTCCGCGCCGCATATCGGCTCTATCGGGCGCGCCATCGATATTGGGTCGCGGGTCCTCGGCAGCACGTGGGAGCCACTGGTAGTGGGGGATCCTGGAATGGCCCGCTATCAGGCGTTCGGGCATCTGTTCGCCCAGCAGAATGGCGTCGGGTATCGGATTGACGAGCACCCCACCATGTCGCGCCATCCCGTCACGCCGATGGATGACTCCAATCTCGGCCGCCATCTTGCAAAACAGACATCGAAAAGAATTGGCCTGGTCGATTTCGTCGCCATGAAGCAAGGCAGGGCGGATGTGCGCCTCACCAGCGAGCTGGATGCGGGAAGCGAGATTATATTTTGCGACGTCCTCGATCACGAAACGCTTGTCGAGGCAGGTAGGCTCATTTGGGACCGTCGCGGCGAGCGGCTCTTCGGCGTGGGATCGCAGGGCTTCGAGGCTGCGTTAGTCGCCTACTGGCGCGCGATCGGAGCCATTCCAGGGACTGCGCCGAGCTTCCGCGCGCTGCCTGTCTCCCGCACAGCCTGCGTGTCGGGATCCGTGTCCCCGGTCACGGCCGGGCAGATCGGATATGCGCTCGGAAACGGTTTTGCGCCTATTCCCCTCAACGCTACCCGCGCCGTCGATGCATCCGCCTGGAAGAGCGAGCTGAACTCCGCCGGGCAGCGTGCGCTCAAGGCGCTTGGAGAGGGCCGCGATCCGCTCGTCTATACCGCCGCAGGCCTGGATGATCCGGCAGTCGCGGCCTTGCGGACAGCCATGGAGGCTGCTGGCGTTCCCACGGGAGTTGTGTACGAGCGGATTGGAACCGGGCTCGGCCACATTCTCGATCGCCTGCTGCGGGAGGCCGGCCTGACCCGCGTCATCATCTCTGGAGGCGATACCGCAGGACATGCGGCCTCGGCGCTTGGCATCTACGCACTGACGGCCGTGGCGCCGGTCGCGCCCGGATCGCCACTGTGCAGAGCGCATGCTGACGAGGCGGCATTGGACGGGATCGAGATCGCCTTGAAGGGTGGCCAGGTCGGTGGACCCGATTTTTTCTGCGCAGTGAAGCGTGGCGAAGCCGCCTGACAAAACATATTCGAATATAGCGGGAGGATGGCAGTGAGGCTTGAGGGTAAAATTGCGATCGTCACTGGAGGGGCTCGTGGCATTGGGCTCGCAATCATGCGGGCGCTGGTGCGTGAGGGGGCGGCCGTTGTGATTGCCGACGTCAATCGCGATGGTGCCCAAACCGCGGCGGCAGGAATACAGGAGCAGGGTGGGCGCGCCGTTTCAATTGTGGTCGATGTGGCCGACCCAACCTCGGTCGCGGACATGGTCAGCGCCGCTAAGGACGCATTCGGGCGCATCGACATTCTCGTCAACAACGCCGGCATCGGCGGTAACACGCCTTTCTTGGAGACGAGCCTGGATGAGTGGAATAGGATCATCAGTATCAATCTGACTGGGGCCTTTCTGGTCGCCCAAGCGGTGGCGCGCGAGATGGTGGGGAACGGCGGCGGCAAGATCATCAACATCGCCTCCCTCTCGGGACAGCGAGGGGGCAATGGGCGGGCGGCCTACGGATCTGCGAAGGCCGGCCTCGAGTTGCTGACCAAGGTAATGGCGGTCGAGTTGGCTCAGCACGGCATCAATGTCAACAATATTGCCCCAGGGGCTATTGACACCGAGATGGCGAAGTTCGCGCATGATGAAGCGACTCGCGCCGCATACAACTACCTAATCCCTATGGGCCGGTATGGGACGCCAGATGAAATCGCGGATGCCGCCGTCTTCCTGTGTTCCGACGAGAGCCGATACGTTCACGGGCATACCTTGAATGTGGATGGGGGCTTCAGGGCCGCCGGCTTGATGTTCGGCAGCAACAAGGCTGTCCCCAGGCGGTGATCGGCGGCAGGCGCGCCAGCAGCGTGTGCCCTGCCCGGGTCCAAGCACTCTCCGCACCTGCCGACATGTTGCGGTTCGGCAAGTATTAAAAGGCTTGACACCCCGCCGTAGTTAGCGATCCTTCCCGGGCTTGTGAGGTTTTCTCACATTGTCTCGGGAGTTGCGCATGGGCGCCATGCGGCCATCTTTGAACGCGCTCCGAGCCTTCGAGGCAACGGCTCGGCTCTGCAGCATGTCTGCCGCGGCTAAGGAACTCTCCGTGACGCACGGTGCGATCAGCCGGCACATCAAAAGTCTGGAGGACATGTTCGGGATTCCGCTGTTCCACAGATCGGCGCGCGCGGTCGAGATGACGCCTGAAGGCGCGCGCGTAGCGGAGGAGCTGTCGCGGGCCTTCGCTATGATCGGATCCTGCATCGCGCATCTGCAGCCGGGCCCGCTGACGCTGTCCTGCTCGGCAACCATAATGATGTATTGGCTGCTTCCGCGCCTCAGCAGCTTCCATGCTCAGCATCCGGACGTCGATTTGCGCTTCAATGTCAATTATGACCGGATCGACTGCGTACGCGACGAGATTAGGGCGTGTCCT
>JADDQD010000106.1 GCA_016781555.1 Pseudomonadota bacterium
CTCGAAGCGCGGGTCGACTGGCGCCTGGACATGGTGCGTGCGCGCCCGCCGATCGCTAGCCTTGCCGCTACCATGGCGCTCGAGCATTTCACCGCGATGCTTGCCCATGAGCTTTTGAAGGACCCGCGACACCTGCAAGGCGCAGATGCGGAGACGGCGGCGCTGTGGCGCTGGCACGCTATCGAGGAGGTCGAGCACAAGGGTGTCGCCTACGATACCTGGCTGCACGCGACCAGGAACTGGCCCCGCTTCAAACGCTGGAAGGTGAAGGCCAAGGTCATGCTGCTCGTCACGCGCAACTTCATCGTCGACCGAACCAGGGGAGTGCTGGACCTGCTCGGGCAGGACGGGATCACCGGGCCCAAGGCTTATGCGCACCTCTTCTGGTTCGCTTATGTGCGGCCCGGCATGCTGCGCAAGATCCTGGGTGCCTGGGCGAGCTTCTTCATGCCTGGTTTTCACCCTTGGAACCACGACGACCGAGCGCTCATTGCGGTGGCCGAGAACAGCTTGGCGGCTGAAGTGGGGGGATGGGAGCCGTCAATTCGGGAAACAACCAGCGCCTGGTGATCCGAACCGCCGGACTGCTTCGCTTCGCTCGCAGTCAGGTTGCGGCTGGAGCCGACGGAGCGGGGAGGGGTGCTGGAGGTCAGTCCCTCCCCCGCTAAGCGCTTACGCGGCCAGTTGAACGGTCGGCTCGTCCATGTCCTTGTCAGCCGCCGCACCCGGTGCGAGCTCCAGCTCGAAGAGCCGACACGGCGCCGCCTCGCGCCGGCCACAGCTGTAACGGGGCGCAACCGTCCCGGTGGGGCGGAAGCCGAGCTTTTCGAGCACACGCCCCGAGGCGGGGTTGTCGACGAAGTGGCCGGCGACAAGCCGCCGCAGCCGCAAGCCATCGTGCGCGAGGTCAATGACGGCGCGTCCGGCTTCGGTCGCGAAGCCTAAGCCCCAATGCGGACGCGAGATCCAATAGCCGAGCTCGGTCTCGCCGTCGGGGCGCCGGCCGAGCCCAACGGTGCCGATCAGTTGCGGTGCGCCCTGGGTGCGACGGAAGATGAGAAAGGCGGCCTCATCGGGGCGACGCTCCGTTTCCAGAAACGCGCGGGCATGTTCCAGCTCATATGGCCAGGGCGCACTCGCCAAGTTGCGAACAATCGCTTCTTCAGCGATCGCCAATGCAAGCGCGGGCGCATCTTCCGCCCAGCCGGGCCGCAGCAGCAGTCTTTCGGTTCTTGCAAACATCGCCGTCTCCTTCCCCTTCTCGCGCCGGCCGTGCCCAAGCTGGGTTACCGTCCTGCGACGTTTTTTGTGAGGGAGACATGAAAAGAGGGAATGAGGGGGGGCCGCCATGCCCCCCGGGCATGGCTTGCGGTTGCTGGGAGCAAGCGCAACCCCTCTCATGGGGTGCCCCTCTCCCTCGGTCGCTTCTCTATTGAGTCGCTGGGGCCGCCCCTTGCCGGACGACCCTTAATCGATCGTCCGTTATTCCGCTGCGTCGGTAATTTGCATGTCTACGCATACGAATTTGCGGCCAAGCTTGCCGTCACGAAACGCGACGCGGCCGTTCGCAAGCGCAAACAGGGTGTGGTCTTTGCCGATCCCGACCCCTGCGCCCGGATAATATTTGGTGCCGCGCTGGCGCACGATGATGTTGCCGGCGAGCACCTGCTCACCGCCGAACTTCTTCACGCCAAGGCGCTTGCTCTCTGAGTCGCGGCCGTTCCGGGACGAGCCGCCTGCTTTTTTATGTGCCATCTCTATTCTGCCCTGTGTCTCTTACTTGGCGTCGCTGTCGTTCTTAGCAGCAACGGGCGAATCTGTCATCTCGCTCTCTGCGCCGTCATTTTTGAGCGGCGGCTGAACATGTGCCTCGGTTTCGGCCGGGGGCTTGGGAGCGGCGGCCTTGCGGGCGCGCGGCTTCGGGGCTGCAGCTGGAGCCGCCTCGCTGCCGGCCGAGGCCGTGTCGGCGGGAGCCGGAGCGGCTGCCGCCGCGGGCGCCGCATCGGCGCGCTGATCGCCAATCGCAGTGATGCGGAGGATCGTGTGCTGCTGCCGGTGGCCGTTCTTGCGGCGGTAATTGTGCCGGCGGCGCTTCTTAAAGACGGTGACCTTTTCGGCCTTGGCCTGAGCGATGATTTCCGCGGACACGGAAAGCCCGTCGGTGGAACGCTGCTCGGACCCGTCGCCGGCGAACAGCACGTCGCCCAGAGTGATGGTTTCGCCGGCATCGCCCGCCAGCTTTTCAACGACGATCTTGTCTCCGGGGGCGACGCGATATTGCTTGCCGCCCGTGCGCACGACTGCGAACATGGCTCTTTTCCAAATGTCTAAAGCTATCCACGCAAGGCAATGACCGCGGCCGAAGCCCCCGCGCGGGAAAGCCGGGCTGCTACTTCACCCGTTTTGCGCTGTCAACGCCAAAGGGCGGTCTAACACCCTAATGCATATGCTCGCGGCGGAGCTGATAACGACCATCGGCATAGGTGTCGAAGATGCCATCGATCGCGGGATGATCGACCGGCTCGTCGCTATCGTCGGCGAGGATATTCTGTTGGCTGACATAAGCGACATAGCTCGTTTCGCCATTCTCCGCCAGGAGATGATAGAACGGTTGGTCCTTGCGCGGGCGGATTTCTTCGGGGATCGCCTGGTACCAGTCTTCGGTATTGGCGAACACCGGGTCGACGTCGAAGACGACGCCGCGGAACCCGAACAGGCGGTGGCGGACGACGTCGCCGATCGAAAAAAGGGCGTGGGCAATCGCCGGAGCGGCTACCTCTTCGGCCTCTGCAAACAATGTGTCGTGTCTAGGCATGTCGGCTCCTATGTAGGGGGTAACGCACGCCACGCAAGAAAGGCCCGCCGTGACTGCCGCGGCTGCATGGCGCCAAGCGCCACTTGGGCCGACGCTCCCTTGGCAAGCACCGACTGTTCGGCTAATGGCCGCGCCTCATCGACCTCGCCCGGATGAACAAGGGCGCCCGATCGTGCGGAGAGGTGCCAGAGTGGTCGATTGGGACGGTCTCGAAAACCGTTGTGCCCGCAAGGGTACCGTGGGTTCGAATCCCACCCTCTCCGCCACTTCCTGAAGCCTTGCAGCGAAGTCGACCGCGAAAAGCGGCGCGAGTGTGTGGGGCTTGCCGCTCGAAACCGGTTCCCATCCCTTCGGGAACTGCTCTAGGAGCGGTTCATGTCCAGCCATCCCGCTCCCCCCGATTATGTCGACGTCGTTGTTGCCGCCGAGCGGATAAAAGGCGTGGCGCACCGGACGCCGGTGCTGACGTCCAGTCGCATCAACGGCTTCGCCGGCGCCGAGATCTTCTTCAAGTGCGAGAATTTGCAGCGGAGCGGCGCCTTCAAATTCCGCGGCGCGTTCAATTCGATTGCCGCGCTGGCGGCCGAGCAACGGGCAAAAGGCGTTGTCGCTTATTCGTCCGGCAATCACGCCCAGGCGCTGGCGCTTGCAAGCCGGCTGCTGGCCACCCCGGCAACCATCGTCATGCCCAGCGACGCGCCCGCGATGAAGGTGGCGGCAACCAAGGGCTATGGCGCCGAAGTCCGCTTCTATGATCGGTATAACGAGGATCGCGAAGAGATCGGACGCGGGCTGGCGGAGGAGAGGGGCCTGAGCCTCATCCCCCCTTATGATCATCGCGAAGTTATCGCCGGGCAGGGGACGGCGGCCAAGGAATTGATCGAGGAGGTGGGGCCGCTCGACATGCTGATGGCGCCGCTCGGCGGAGGCGGCCTGCTCGCCGGAAGCGCGCTTGCCGCCAGCCACTTGTCGCCGGGCTGCAAGGTGATCGGCGTTGAGCCCGAAGCTGGAGATGACGGCTTGCAGTCCTTCCGGAGCGGAGAGATCGTTCGCATCCCGGTGCCGAAGACGATCGCCGACGGAGCGATGACCACCTATCTCGGAACGCTCACATTTCCGATCATCCGGCGCCTCGCCCACGACATCCTCACCGTCAGCGACGAGGCACTGAGCCAGGCGATGCGCATGTTTGCACAAACCATGAAGATCATTGTGGAGCCGACCGGCTGCCTTGCAGCCGCGGCCGCTCTGTCGCGTGAAAGCGGATGCGAGGGCAAGCGCGTCGGCATCATCCTCAGCGGCGGCAATGTGGATCTTGGCACGTTCGCGAAGCTGACCGGCGGCGAAAGCTGACCGAAGCAAAAAATCGCCGTTCATCTGCCGTATCATTGAGTGCGAGCCGGTCGTCGCGGCTGCGGCGTAGCCGTCGTGATTGTATCCCGTCTGCTGGTGGCAGGTGTCACAGGGGAAGCGGTCTTCGAACGAAAACCGGTGATGAAAGACGTGAAGTAGTGCTTTTTGGGTTGACCTCTGCCGGATGATTAATCCATCAATGGGATCCAATTTCGAGTCCGGAGCGTCTCCGCGCCAGGAGTGAAGCAGAATGTGGACGGCCGCCCATTTCCTCATCGCCGCCGGTGCTCGCGCGGGCGGCTCGGGGGCGGTCATCGTCGACGCCATTACCACCTGCCGGTCGAGGAGCGGCTGAAGAGGGTTGCGATTTGAAAGTGTCCCCTAGGCCCGCTCCAACCTCCCGGAGCGGGCCTTTTTTTATTGAGGCGAAAAAGTCGAAATGGCCGAGCACGTTGGGTCCCGGCGCTGCCGTCTTCAAGCATTTGGGCCGGAGAAGGCGAACCTTGCTGGTCCGATAAGGCGATTCCGCGTTGGCGGGAAAGGCTTTATGGGAGCCCTTGCAGTCGGGGTGAAGGTGCAGCCGCTGTTGCTGCTGCGCGCCTCCGAAGACCAGGTTGCGGCCATCTTGCTTCGGGCCTGAGGAGACCGGAATGGAACGAGCATCTGCAAGCGCTCCTGCGAGCATCGGCAACGTCGCCGTTGGTTTCGACGTCCTTGGCCAAGCGTTCGACGCTGCGCGCGACCATGTCACCGCCGTTCGCGAGGAGGCGCCGGGCGTGCGACTTGGGAGCGTCTCGGGGCTGGTCGACAGGCTCCCGGACAGCCCGCGTACCAACACCGCGCTCGCCGCGGGAGAGGCCGTGCTCCAGGCGGCCGGCAATCCGTTCGGCGTACGCCTTTCGATCCACAAGGGCGTGCCGCTTTCGGCCGGCATGGGCGGATCGGCTGCGTCGGCAGTGGCGGGCGCGGCGGCAGTGAACGCCTTGCTCGAAAGGCCGTTCGCAGTGGCCGATCTTCTCCCCTTCGCGCTTGAAGGCGAGCGGGTCGCATCCGATCCGCCGCATTGGGACAATGTCATGGCGAGCCTGCTTGGAGGGCTTGTGCTCGCCGCGGCCGTCGAGCCGCCGCTGGTTACCCGGCTGCCGGTTCCCGCCGGGATTGTCTCGATCCTGCTCCATCCGTCGGTTGAAACGGAAACCAAGGCGGCGCGCGCGCTCCTTAAGACGGAAGTGCCGATGGCTTTGGTCGTGGAGCACAGCCGCAGGATTGCAGCCTTTGCCGCCGGCTGCGCCAGCGGCGATATGGCCCTCGTGCGCGCAGGGCTCGAAGACGTGCTCATCGAGCCGCAGCGCGCCCATCTGCTGCCGCCTCTCCTGCAAGTAAAGAAGGCGGCGATGGAGGCGGGCGCGCTCGGCTGCTCCTTTTCGGGTTCGGGACCGTCGGTGTTCGCCTGGGCCATGGAAGGAGAAGCAGCCAAGGTCGAGGATGCAATGTCCTGGGCGTTCATGGAGGCGGGGCTTGCCGCGCGCGCGTATCGCGCGTCGGTTCATTCGGAAGGCGCGCGCGTCGAAAAGGTGTCGGAGACAGTATGAAGTTCGTCAGCACGCGTGGGCAGGCTGCCCCGGTAACTCTCAGCGAAGCGATCCGGAACGGCGCAGCGCCGGACGGCGGCCTCTACATGCCGGAAGAATTGCCGCGGCTCAGGGGGTGCCCGCGCGAGGAGACGCTCAGCCAGTTCGCCGCCGAGATGCTCGCGCCCTTCTTCGAAGGCGATCGCCTCGAAGGCGAACTCGAAGCGATCTGTCGGCAAGCATTCGACTTTCCGGTGCCGCTGGTCCTTGCCGATCAAGCGCGGCCGAACTTTCGAGTGCTGGAGCTGTTCCATGGCCCCACCGGCGCCTTCAAGGATTTCGGCGCCCGCTTCCTCATGGCTTCTTTCGACCGGATCGGCGATCCTTCCAATCCGCTCACCGTGCTCGCCGCGACCTCAGGCGACACTGGTGGTGCAGTGGGCTGCGCCGCCGAGGGGAGGGAGGCGGTCCGCGCGATGGTGCTTTACCCCAAGGGCCGCGTTTCCGCTTTCCAGGAGCTGCAGCTCACCTGCTGGGACGAGCCGGTGCAGGCACTGGAGGTGGAAGGCGATTTCGACGATTGCCAGCGGCTCGTCAAAGCGGCCTTTGCGAGCCCGGAGCTGTCGCTGGCCCATCGGCTGACTTCCGCCAACTCGATCAACATTGGCCGCCTGCTGCCGCAAATGGCCTATATCGCCTTTGCCGCCTCACGCGCCTTTGCAGAAAGCGGCGTTGAGCCCGGCTTTCTCATCCCGACCGGCAATCTGGGTCACGGCTTTGCCGCCGTTTATGCGCGGGCGCTGGGCTTTCCCGTCGGCCCGATCGTGCTCGTCACCAACGCCAATCGCACGCTGGCCGATTGGCACGGCACCGGCGATTATTCTCCGCGCGCGTCCTTGGCGACGATCGCCAACGCCATGGACGTCGGCACGCCAAGCAATTTCGAGCGGCTGGTGCACCTGGCGCCCGAGCAGCGGGTGCTCGACGTCCAGCTCGTGGAGGACGACACGATCCGCGCCCGCGTCCAGGCCGAATATCGAGCGGGCGGCTATATCTGGTGCCCGCATTCGGCCACCGCCGCCGAAGCCTATGCCCGCCTCTCCGACGAGCAGCGCGCGGAACGCCCCTGGATCGCGGCGGCGACGGCGCATCCCTACAAGTTCGCCGACGCGGTCGAACCGCTGATCGGCGTCAAGATCGAAGCGCCTCCCGCCCTCGAAGCGATCCTTGGGCGCAAGGCCGAAAAGACGAGCATTCCGGCGGAGCTTTCGGCGCTGGCCGAGGCATTGAAGGAACAGAAGCTCGAGGTGGTTTGAGTTGGCGCCTTGCCGCTGCAGACGAGCGAGAGCGGCCAAAGAAGGGAGTGAGGGGATGAGATTTCGGGACAAAGCCTTCAAAGCCGGCTGCTTCGTGGCTTTGGCGGCATCGCCGCTTTCGGCGTCGGCACAGGTGACGACCGGCCCGATCAACTCGATCTTGACCGGCGAAATCACCGGCACCCATGATCCCGTTATCATGCGGGAGGGGGAAACTTATTATGTCTACAGCACCGGCTCAGACACGCCTGGGTCGGCGGTGCTAGTAAGGACATCGCCGGACCTCATCCACTGGACCAAGCGCGGCCATGTGTTCGACAAGATGCCGGGCTGGGCGACGAAAGCCGTGCCGGGTGTCGAAGGGATGTGGGCACCGGATATTGCGAAGGTCGGCGGACGCTACCTTCTTTATTATTCGCTCTCGACCTTCGGCTCCAACCGTTCGGCGATCGGCCTCGCCACCAGCGCGGCGCTTGACCCGAAGGCCCCCAACTACGGCTGGCGCGACGAGGGCCTGGTGGTGATGTCGACGCCCGAATCCGACTTCAACGCGATTGACCCCAATCATGTGATCGACCGAGAAGGCCGGCACTGGCTGTCGCTCGGCAGCTTCTGGACCGGCATCAAATTGTTCGAACTTGATCCCAAGACGGGCAAGCTGCTCCGCCCGGCGGCAAAGCCCTTTTCCCTCGCGCGCCGCCGCGCCCCTGCGGGCGGACCGGCACCGGCCGAGGCACCGTTCATCGTCAGCCGCGGAGGAGATTACTATCTGTTCGTGTCGTACGATTATTGCTGCAAGGGCGCGAATAGCACCTACTACACCGTGGTCGGCCGGTCGAAGAACATCAAAGGCCCCTATGTGGGCAAGGACGGCAGCAGGCTGATGGACGGCGAAGGAACCATTTTCCTCCGCGCCGACCTGCAGGAAAAGCAGCGCTTCCGCGGCCCCGGCCACAACGGCTTCCTGCACGATAAGGACGGCAAGGATTATGTCGTCTACCACGCCTACGATAAGGAGAGCAAAGGCGTTCCGACTTTGCGCGTTTCCCCGGTGCGCTGGACGGCTGACGGATGGCCGGAGGCGGTGCCCTAGGTCCGAAACTGGATCAGGCTGGCCAAACCTGCTTCCGGACCATCCCGCTTCGCCACCAAGCCGAGCATTCACAGCTCCTGCGAACCTGCTTCAGAGACGGCTTTGCGTGCACCGACCCGCCGGAGGCTGAACCATGAACTCTCCGGCGGACTAATGGACACCGGCAACTAACACCGGCATCTACAGGCTACAGGCGTTGCGCTAGATGGCGCAGAAGAGCGTAGCGAATCTTTACAGGGGGAAGTGATGAACGGTGATGTGCAAAACCGCCGCGCTGTGTTTTGGATCTGCGTGCTGGCCCTGTTCACAGCGGCTGTGTCCTTCTCGATTCGGACAGGTGCATCCGGCGCGATCAAGGCGGCGCTGCTGGACCCGGCCGTGCCGCTCCATTCGGGCGAGATGATTGCGGCGGCGCTGGGATATTCCTTCCTGGGATTTGCTCTCAGCCTTCTCGTGATCAGTCCGATGCTCGACCTGTTCGGCGCGAAGCGGGTGATCCTGCTTGCCGCCGCCTGTTTCGTCCTCGGTCCGCTGCTTATCCTGCTCTCGCCGCTCGGCGGCGGCATCGACACGGTCTATCCGCTGCTGGTGGCCGGCATGGTGATCAGCGGCGTGGGGTGGGGGGCTACCGAGGCCTCCACAAATCCAGTCGTCGCCGCCCTTTACCCTGACGAAAAAACCGGAAAGCTCAACGTCCTTCACGCCTGGTGGCCCGCTGGCATCGTCGTCGGCGGCGTCGCCAGCCTGCTCTTCTTCCAGCAACTCGAGTTCGGCTGGCAGGCTTTGATCGCGCTGATCCCGATCTCCGGTCTGGTGTTCGGCGCTTGGGCTTTGACGCAGCGTTTCCCGAAGACGGAAAGCACCGCGATGGGGGTTCCGTTCAAGGAGATGCTCGCCGAGCCGTTCAAGCGGCCCAGCTTCTGGATCTTCCCCATCATCATGTTCCTCACTGCCTCTGCCGAGCTGGCGCCGGGCTCATGGGTGGACGTGGCGCTGACGCAGACCGTCGGCATGCCCGGCATCGTGGTGCTCATTTATGTGTCGGCGATCATGTTCGTCATGCGGCATTTCGCGGGGCCGCTGGAGCACCGCTTCAGCGACATGGGGCTCCTGTGCCTGTGCACCATCCCCGCGGCCATTGGTCTCTACCTGCTGAGCATCGCTTCCTCGCCCGCCACTGCGCTTTTCGCTGCGACCTTATGGGCGATCGGCGTATGCTTCATGTGGCCGACGATGCTGGCGGCGGTCTCCCGTCGTTACCCCCGCGGCGGGCCGTGGTCGATCGGCATTCTCGGCTTTGCCGGTGCCATGGCGATCTATCTGGTATTGCCGGAGATCGGAAAGATCTACGACCGGGCGAAGCTCCAGGCGGCCGGCGGCGACGCGGCCTTTGCGGCGCTTGAGCCAGGGGCTGAACTGCAGCGCGTGCTCGCCTACGCGGCGCAGCAGTCGTTCCAGGTGATTGCGATCATTCCCTTGCTTCTCTTCGTCATATTCGGCGCAGTGTGGTTGGCGGAGAGGCGCCACCGCGGCGGCGGCGCCGACAAAGTTCGGGCAGGACGGCCCTAGACAGATGCTCGTCGGCGCAACGAGCTTTGGCGGCGCTGTCGGGTTCGCCGATCGATACAGGGCGGTGGCTTGAGGGCTCGCCTGGCGTTCACGCTTTGGTGACGGTCTGGCTCGAGGAGGGAAGCGTCTGATGGCTGCCAATGACAGTGTCAGGCCGGTGCGGGGAACGGATAGGATCGAGCTTCTCGACGTGATGCGCGGAGTTGCGGTGTGCGGCATCCTCGCGGTTAACATCCTCGTCATGGGCACCGTCGGCGACACGCAAGGTCGCACGTTCCCGGCCAGCTGGGATGCCGACTGGATCGCCTGGATCGGTCAGCGTCTGCTGCTCGAGGGGCCGATGCGCGGTCTTTTCACCATCCTCTTCGGGGCTGGAATGGTGATGATGCTCCGGAAGGTGGAGGGGCCTGAAGCGCAGGTCCTTCCTCTCGATGTGTGGGCCCGCCGCTGTCTTGCGCTTCTGTTCCTCGGCGTCGTTCATTTCATGCTTATCTTATGGCCCGGCGAGATTTTGTGGACCTATGGCATGGCCGGTCTCGCGCTCCTTGCGTTCCGCACGGCCAAGGTCCGGACCCTTTGGATCTGGGCGCTGGTGATCATCGCAGCCTTGAGCCTGCACCGGGCGTATAACACGAGCACCTATGTCGCCACCTACCAGACCGCACTGGAAGGCGAGCGCGCCAAAGCAACAGGCAGAGAGCCCAGCCCTGAGCAGCAGGCCGCCCTCGACGCGGCGGCGGCAGCTAATGCCTCCAACTATCCGACCAAAGAGAGCATTGCGGAGGAAAGAAGGCAGCGGACGGAGTATCCTGACGTTCTGGGCTGGAGCGCCAGTGGTTGGTCCTTCCGGCACCTTGGCGTCTACAGCTGGATCGGAGTGGCAGAAAGCCTCGCCTTCATGCTGGTGGGGATGGCGCTGTACCGATCGGGGCTGCTGACAGGAGCCGGCCCAGCTCGAACCTATTGGTTGCTCTTGTTGATCGGCGGCGGCATCGGGCTCGGGCTGAGGATCGCCGATTTTGCATGGCAGGCGAGAACGGGGTTCGAGCTCGACATCCATCGCTTGAACCCGACGATGTCGCTGCTGAGGTCCGGCTGGTACCAGCCTGCCCGCTTGGCGCTTACGTTGGCTTACGTCGCCCTGTTCGTGCTGCTGTTGCGGGGCGGGGTGGCCGGCTGGACCTCCCCGTTCCGCGCGATGGGCCGCTTGGCGCTTACCAACTACACGCTTCAATCCGCGCTGGCTTCGCTCCTTTTTTACGGCTTCTCCTACCTTGGATATTTTGGAACAGCGGGCCTGATGGGTGTCACATTTGCCATCTGCGTGGTCACGGCCCTGTTCAGCGTGGCGTGGCTCAGACATTTCTCTGTTGGGCCCATGGAGCTGCTGCTGCGCGCCCTTGCCTACGGCAGCTTCCGCGCAAGGCGGCAAGAAGCTGCGGAAGTGATCGCCCGCTCGCCTCCGCTATAAAACCGAAAGTGGCTTCGGCCCTCGCCACATGCGGTTTTTAACTAGTCCGGGAAGTTCCCTAGACCGCTTACGGTGCCTCTTGGCGGGCACCCAAAGACAATTTCCGAGAAACGCCCCTCAGTCTTCGCCATAAAAATGGCGTGGTAACCGGCGTCCGGCATTCAGCCTTAAAGAGCGTCTAGCGCGAAAGTCCGCATCTCTGGCACGCCAGCGGGCGCCAAGCGAGGAAGTTCAGACTGAGTGGCACTGAAGTGAATAAAAACGCGTCAGGTAGAAGCATTCGTCGTCTCGCTGCGATCGAGGACGTCGAGCTCGCCCTCGAGACCGCGAGCTGGCTTGCCGCCTGGCTGGTTCTGCCGATCTGGCTTGCTGCTTCCGGCGCCGGCACGGCCGACTTCCTCATGTATGCTACCAGCGCTGGCGCTCTCCTGTCGCTCGGCGTTGCCGCGGATCGGCCGGACGGCTTGCCGAATGCCGGCGACCTCGCCTGGTTTTCCGCCGTTGCCGTTCTCTCCATCCTAGTCGTCGGTGGGAGCTTCTTCGCAATCGCCGCCGCTTTTCGCTAGCTTAGAAAGTCGCATCCTAGTGCCAGATCCAAGGACCATCTCGTTTCGCCGCTACATCATCACGCGAAGGTACCATCAGGGCCGCGGAAGCCGCGCCGGATGGGCGTTCGTGGCTCATGCTTTGGGCGATCCTAATCTCCCGAACCCGGCAAGCTGGCGCGAGCTGCGAGCCTATCTGACACGATGCGGAGCCGAGCAGGAGATGGTGGAGGCGGCGAACATCGTCTGGCGCAGCTACCAGTCTCACCTGAGCAAGGCGCGCAGGCTTGGCACCAGCAGCGCGTTCGGGCAGACGACCGGGATCGTGCCGATGTCCCCGGCGCCGGCAAGAGTGCACCCACGAGCTCAGTCGTGCGCATCGGCGCGCGAGGAGGCACAGTTACGGCCATGTTGACCTGTCTCGGCTGTCAGGAGCGGGCTTGTTGCGCCTGGAGCATGCCGAGGCTGTGCCGGCCTTCCGGAATGTCGGCCAGGGCGCTCGCCCAATAGGATCTGGATCTCAGCGGACGATCAACCGCCTCTGGGCCGCTCATAAAAAAGCCGTGGTAACACCGACAGAAGGGCGGCGAGTAAGGCGCCGCGCTGCGTGAAGTCACGATCGGGAGTTTTGTTACATGAAGTTTAGTTTCGCGGCGCTGCTGCTGCCAATGCTGCTCGGCGCCACAGCCTGCGCGGAGTCGGAACCCGTTCACGCGGACCCGGACGAGGTCGAGGCGGCGGTGAAAGAAGCCAACGAGCAGGCGACCGTCACCAGGGAGGCGAACGCTGCAAAGTAGGTACAGGGGCCGTCGCACGTGCCGCCACGGCGCTGCGCCGACGGCTCGAGAGCAGAAGAAGCTGGCGGGGCTCGAAGCGTTCAAGAGGATCGATGGTTTGAGGCTGTTTCGGAAGCCAGCCGATATCCGACTCCGGGTTCGGTGAGCACGAGCCGCGGCTCGGCGGGATCCTCCTCGAGCTTCTGCCGCAGCAGCGCGATGTAGCTCCTGAGATACTGGGCATCCGCGGTGGGGTCTCCCCAGCCTGCGAGGAGAAGCCGCTTGTGCGTGACCACCTGCCCTGCATGCTCGGCTAGCGTCCGCAGGAGATCGAATTCCTTAGGCGAAAGCTTTATCTCTTCTCCCATCAGCCGAACTTCGCGGCGGCGGAAGTCGATCACGAGATCCTCGCTTTCGAAAACGTCTGCTTTGGGCGATTGCGAGAGGAGCCGACGCTGAGCAGCCCTGATCCGCGCCAGGAGTTCGTCGATGTTGAAAGGCTTATCCACATAATCGTCGGCTCCGGCATCCAGGGCGGCCACTTTTTCGCTTTCCTGGTGCCGTGCGGATATAACGATCACCGCGGGGTCCCCCTGCGCCCGAAGGCTTGAAATTAGATCCTTCCCGTCAGCGTCAGGAAGTCCAAGGTCCAGAAGAACCAGATTGGCCGCGCTTTCCTTCGCGATGCGCAATCCCTCGACGGCGCTCGCGGCGCAGAAGACGGTTGCTCCCGTTGCGGTGAGCACCGGCTGAAGCACGCGGGCGATTGCGGGTTCATCGTCAAGGATCAGGATACGAAGCGTCATCATGGGGACATTGAGCTGGTTTCGAGAGGGAGCCGGATCGTGATCACGGTGCCTCCAAGTGGCGCGGGAGCCGGAGCGGCTTCGATCGAACCTTGAAACGCCTGGGCGAAACCCCTCGCGATCGAAAGACCGAGGCCGCTCCCCTCCTGGGGCAGGGATGACCTGGATCGATAGAAGCGCTCGAAAACGAGTTCCAGATCAGATGGAGGAATGCCTTCGCCTTCATCTGCGATGGAAATGGACAAAGTGCCTCCTGCTGCAGCGGCGGATACGTCGATGCGCGAGCGGGCGGGGCTGTACCGAACCGCATTTTCAAGAACGTTGAAGAATATCTGCTCGAGCATGACTGCGTCCGCGCGAACCGGCGCGGCCGCTACTTCGTAGCTTTTGCTGAACTCATGCTCAGTGCCGAGGCTTCGCGTACGCGAGATGGCCGAGCCGAGTACCTCGAGCGCGTCACATTGCGTGAACTGCGTCTGGTCCACACCTGCCTGAAGGCGCCCGAGGTTGAGGAGGTTGGTCGTGTACCGATTCAGCCGGTCGCATTGCTCCTGGATCATGTTCAGAAGGTCTCGACGCGTGTGATCGTCCAGCTCCGCGCCGAACCTCGACAGACTACTCGCGGACGCGGAGATTGCGCTGAGCGGCGTGCGCATGTCGTGCGACACTGAGGAAAGAAGCGCCGTCTTGAACTCTTCGGAACGCTTGATGAGTTCGGCCTCGGAGAGGCGCTCGAGCAGAAGGCAACGCTCCAGGGCAATGCTGAGCAGGTTCACGAACGCATCAAGATCATGCTGTGCCGAAGCCGGTCGGAGCCGGTTCGGCCAGTTCAGCACGAGAACCGCCTCGGATCCCGCGGGCATCGAGAGAAGGAGGCCGGTGTAATCGCCTTGCCGCATGCTTGTCGCATCACCCTCGAGAAGCTTGCGTGCCAGCTCCTCATGTGTCGCCGCATCCTGGATCGGCTCGATCGCGGCTCCTGAGGCGACGTAAATTTCTGGCTGGGCTGCTTCCGGCGCTGTGAAGCCTTTGATTGCTTCGGGAATGTCTCGCATCCGGACTGCAGCCTGCAGCCTCTGGCTGACATCGAACAGCGCGCGCAGGCGGTGACTGGCCAATTCCGCGGCAAGCGCCCGGTCCTTGAGGCGCCCTGCCAGGAGGCCCGATGTCGCAGCACTGATGTTGAACGCGATCAGCGGCACATATTCCTCTGCGGAGGTGAGGCTGAACCTGAAAACCGGGTCGCTGAGGAAGAAGTTATAAATGATCGATGCAAGCACCGCCGCCAGCAACCCGCCCCGCAGCCCCTCGAGGGCGCCGACCAAGGTGACCCCAAGAAGAAATACGATTGCAGCTGTAACCGGCCGGTTTGTGTGTTGCGCCACTGCCGCCGCCGACACCGCGAGGATTAAGACGGCGAGGGCGGCTGCTCGAGCATAAGGGCGCCGATTGGCAATCTGGGTTAGCAGCAGCGCCGGCGGTGTCTGCCTTTGCCCGCTGGCGAACGGGTCCGTCATCCTACTCCGATCTCGGGCTGTTGAGGCCGGCGGATCATGCCAGCGGTCTGCAGTGCAGGGGAAGCTTCAGCGGCTTGGTGCAGCGCGCGGCGCTGATTTCCGGTTCGGCAAACAGAGGCTAAACCTCGTGGCAGCGCTTGAAGGGACCACCCGCGGCGCCGATCAGGACCGCACGCTCCTCGTCCTGGATGAACACAGTGCTATCCGAGGAGTATTTCCGACCGATCGAGGAAGGACGAAAGTCGAGGTCGTAGGAAGCTGCACTGGTCGTCACCCGCACCTGCCTGTCGAAGAAAACAACGCGAAACGATGTTCCGCCCTCGCAGACAAAGCTGACGGAGGGGTCTCTTCCCAAGTCCGGGCCGCTCATCGCACAGGCGGTGAGGGTGCCATGTATCGACATCGCCACAGCCAGAGCTCCGAGATGGCGTCTTCTGCGTGTACCGAGGCCGAACCGCGGCACATGAGGCCGCGAGATCGAAGCCTTCCTGTGATTCAGCACCAGAGTACTCGGCATGGCATGCGCGATATCTACGGGGTCCAGCGGTGAAGTGTTAGTATGGGATTTCAATGCATTCACGTGTCGCAGGAACCTCTTAGCTCAACCTCGTGCTGTGTTGCGCGTCAGGCAAAGTCTCAGTTTCAGATGATAGCAGCATGTTGCGGCAAGTTGCCGGAAAGCGTCCGTTCTTGTTCAAATGACTCAGGAACGGATCTAGCCGGGCTTCTGTGGCTCCACCCGCTCGACACCGTCCAGCAGACACTCGTCGAAATCTTCACCTTGCATCACCGATATGTTCCCCGTGGTCTCAAGGACCACCGCCTTGACTTCCGACGTGCCGCTGACGTTCGCCGCCCTGAGCTTCTCCATGACGCTGGACCGGGAAACCCGGGTAGCAGCCATTGCATCGTCGATGAACTCACCGTCTTTCATGAGCAGGACCGGCTTGTTCCTGATCAGGCTCTGGAAGGCGTCAGACGAGAGCCTTGCCTTTGCGAGCAGCCATTGCACAAGGAAAACTCCGGCGATGGCGGCAAGCGCTTGAACATATCCGGCCAGCTGGGAATGGGTGCCAGCCGTCGCAATCAGGGATCCCGTGGCGATGGTTGTTACGAAATCGAACGCCGTCATTTTCGAAAAGGCGCGGAGGCCGACTAGCCGGGCGAGGAGAACCGTCCAGAGCACGGCTCCGGCGGTGAGGACGAGACCTCGCACCACCGGGCCATAGGGTTCGGGGAGATCAAACATGTTGATCCAACGCGGCGACATGGAAGGGTTTCCGCCGCGGCGATGCTGTTTGTACGCCGGGAATCACTTTGATGCGTTGCATCGTGCTGGTCGGTTTGAGGTGAGGGAGGTGAACATGAGCGCGGGCACAGAAAGATGGCGGACCCTGGAGCAGCTCGATGACTGGCTCCGCACGCCGATGCTCCTCCTCAGTCTGCTTTGGCTCGTCATCGTTGTGGTTGAGCTGACCTCCGGCACGAGTGACCTCATCGGCACTTTGGGGACGCTTATCTGGATCATCTTCATTGGCGAGTTCGCGATCAGGTTCGCGCTCGCACCGGAGAAGGGCGCCTTCCTCAGGACGAACTGGCTCACCGCCATAGCGCTTCTGGTGCCGGCCCTGCGTCTCTTTCGGGCGTTTTCCATTTTGCGGGCCGCACGATTGTTGCGGGGCGCTCGGCTGGTGCGGATCGTGAGCACTGCGAACCGCAGCATGAATGCACTTCGGGAAACGCTGAAGCGGCGCCAGTTCGGCTATGTTGCGGGCCTTACGTTGCTGGTGCTGGTGCTCGGTGCTGCGGGAATGCTGAGCTTCGAGCCCGCCCAGGAAGTCGAGGGCGGCTTCACGTCCTTTGGGCATGCGCTTTGGTGGACAGGGATGCTGATTGCCAGTCTCGGCACCGACTTCTGGCCGACGACCACCGAGGGACGCGTTCTGTCTGCCATGCTCGCGCTCTACGGCCTGGCAGTGTTCGGTTACATCACGGCCACCTTCGCAAGCTTCTTCATCGGACGCGATGCCGAGGCGCCGAGTGCGGCTGTGGCGGGCGCCGCCGACATTTCGGGGCTGCGTGAAGAAATCGTCGCTCTTCGTCTCCGTCTCGAGCAACATGGATTGCGCCGTGCCGAGTGAGCAGTCCTGACGAACCGGACCCGGAACAGTTTTGGCTGCGCTTCGCTCTTGCCGCATGAGCAGAGAGATTCTCTTTTCGGGGCTGCTCGCCCTCGCATTCGCTTCGATTCACGTAGTGGGTGGCAGGTTGAACTTTCTAAAGGTGACGCCGAGGAGCATCTGGCTGTCCGCAGCAGGGGGCGTGTCGGTAGCCTATGTGTTTGTTCATCTGCTGCCGGAACTCGCAGAGCATCAGGAGACATTTTCCGAGCGCGTTAGCCCGGGTCAAAGCCTCCTGGGCGGGATCGAGCACCACTCGTACCTTCTCGCGCTGATCGGCCTCGCCACCTTCTACGGCCTGGAGCGGCTCGCGCGGCAGTCCGGCGGGAGCGGGCAAAACAAGGAGGGCGAGGGCGGCACCCCGACCGCCATATTCTGGATCCACCTCGGCTCATTCGCGGCCTACAACTTGCTGATCGACTACCTGCTTCTTCATCGGGAGGAGGCGGATCTGAGCGGGTTGCTCACCTACGGCTTTGCAATGGGGCTGCACTTCATCGTCAACGACCACGGGCTGCATGAGCAGCACGGCGGCAGCTATGACCGGGCAGGGCGCTGGCTGCTTGCAGCGGCGCCAGTTGCCGGATGGGGCCTCGGCCTCGCCACAACCATTTCGCCGCTGGCGATTGCAGCCATGTTCGCGTTTCTGGCCGGGGGAGTTGTTCTGAACGTTCTGAAGGAGGAACTGCCGGAGGACAGGAAGAGCCGGTTTTCGGCCTTTGCGGTGGGCAGCGCCGCCTACGCAGCGCTGCTGCTGACGACCGCATGAGAAGCTCGCTGCGCGCGCTCTGGCTCGGTGTCAAGGCGAGCTACTGGTTCATTCCTTCGCTGCTGACCCTTGCAGCGCTCCTCCTCGCGCTCGGCACGATCCACCTTGACAGGTTGTGGGGTGACCACTGGCTCACGGCGTTCGCTTGGTTCGAAGGCAGTCGTCCGGAAGGCGCACGTGCCCAGCTGACGGTGATCGCCAGCGCGATGATCGCTATCTCCTCGACCGTTTTCGCAATCACGATTTCGGCCGTGGCCTACGCGTCCGGCAATTACGGTCCGCGCCTCCTGACCAACTTCATGAACGATCGCGGGAACCAGTTCTCCCTCGGAGTCTTCATCGCCACCTTCGTCTACAATCTGATCGTGCTTCGGGTGGTGCGCAATCCGGAGGATACGCCCGCCCCCGACGAGTCCAGAGTGGAGGCGCTCACCGCGTTCGTGCCGCAACTCTCTATGCTCGTCTCGGCCGCCTCCGCGGCGCTGGCGGTCGGGGTGCTGGTCTATTTCCTCCACCACATACCCGCGAGCATTAGGATCAATACGGTGCTTGGTGGGATCGGCCGCAGGCTCATCCGCGACATCGAACGCCGGTTTCCGCTGGAAGGCGGCTCCAGCGAGCCCAAAGATCGAATTTCGGGAATGCCGATCACGGCCAGACGCGTCGGCTATATCGAGATCATCGACTTCGCTGAGCTCGACGAGATCGCGCGCAAGCACGGGCTGACGATCGCGATGCGCGTCAGGACTGGGGACTTCGTCCACCCCCACATGCCAATGGTCGAGGTGAGCGGGGAGCCCGGCGAGCAGCTCGAGGAGCGCGTTCTTGCCTGCTTCTCGCTCGGGGAATCCCGGACACCCGCTCAGGACTTGGAGTTCCTGATCGATGAGCTGGCGGAGATCGCGCTCCGCGCCCTTTCCCCCGGCATCAACGACCCGTTCACTGCGATCACCAGCATACATTGGATGGGCGCGGCACTCGCCAAGCTGGCCGACCGGGACCTCACTCAGGGGCCGGAGCAGGAAAGCTATGACACGGCACGCGTGCAGCCGGTCGCGGACGACTTCGCCCACTTCGTGCAGCGGAGCTTCGGCGCCGTACGCGCCTCCGCGGCGGCGAATCCCATTGCCGCGAAAATCTTCCTGAAGTCGCTCAACGACGTCGCATTGGGCGCCACGTCGCCAGAGCGGCGAGACATTCTCGCTCGCGAGGCGCAGGCATTCGCCGACCAGGCCGAGCTCGAGCTCGAAGGGCCGTCGCTTCGGGAAGTCCGCCAACGCTTGGAGGACCTGACTCTCTCTTCTGCCGAAGCTTCGTCCGGCGCTTCCGGCTAAATGCCGCGACCTGCGCAAAGGAAGGCGTGATGGGGGTGCGGAGATGAACGTCGGGCGCTTCATATTGGCATGGGCGGCGCGGCATGTCCTGGCTCTCCTGCTGATCATCCTTATCCTGCTGGCGGCGCGCTTGGTCTTCCCCACGGCGAAGGCATGGCTCGGGGAACAGGTGCGGGTGGCCCGCACTGCGCCCGCTCAGCAGAGCGCCTTTGCTGAGGCGCGGAACCGCTTCGATCGCTATGCCGTCACCCGGCAGGCCGATGCCGAAGCGGCGATTGAAAGGCTTCGCGGCGCGCCCGACCCGATCCTTCGGCAACGGCGAGCCGCGATCGGCCGGACGATGGCTCGTGAAGAGAAAGCGACCCTCACGATCGCGCAGCTCGCCATTGCCGCAGCAAAAGGGGATGGTGAGAGGATCTTCCGCCATTATCGCGCCCAAGCGGAAATCGAACTGCTCCGCCGCGAGATGCGCGTCATCGATGCATTGCTGGCCGCCCGTGCGGCGGAGCGTGAGCGTGCAACGCTCGCCGAGCGACGCTCGGAAGCGGTGATGGAGCTGAACGCAAGCCGCATGCGCTGGCAGGCGGCCCGGGAGAAGGTGACGGTGCTGGAGCGGCGTCCGCTCGCTTCGGCCCGGAACTTCGTGTGCAGAAATGCTCCGCTGGCCGTCGGCTGTCAGAACTATCGCGCCCTCAGCGCCGCTCGTGCCGAGATGGAAGGCGCTGCCGGCCAGCATGCCGCCGCGAGGCGTCGAATCATGGCGATCGACGGGATGGTAACCGGCCTCAGCACCGCGCGAACCACAGTGGAAGACGCCGGGTCTTTGCTTGATCGGCAGTCTGCCCGGATCGGAGTTGAGCTGGCACGGGCCGAGCAGGCCGCTAGGGCCAATTGGGTGGTCTGGATCGGAGGACCAGTCCTCGAAATTCTCCCAACCGCCCTCGCAATACTTGCCGTCGCGATCCTTGCGCCGATCTTTCTGAAGGCAGTCTTCTACTTCCTTGTTGCTCCTTTCGCTGGCCGGCGCCGGCCGCTGCGCTTGCTGAGTGGCGATGGGGGCGAAGTGGACGACATTAGCGGCGGGTCCGCTGCCTCACAGACGGTGCGTCTCGAGCCTGGCCATGAACTCCTGCTCGTTCCGGAGGCTGTGCAAAGCACGCCCGAACGAGCCGACAAGCGCACAAAATGGCTTCTGCGCTGGTCCATGCCGCTGAGCAGCCTCGCGTCGGGAATGGTCGCTTTGGTCAGGATCCGCGTGCAAACTCCCGACGCGGTCGTGATCTCTGCGACGGACAATGCATTAGGAGAGGTCGCGCTGATCAGCATTGCTGCGGGCTCCTCGATGGTCATGCGCCCGCGCGCACTCCGCGGCTTGCTGCAGCCGATCGCCCAGCCGATAAGGATTACGCGTCATTGGCGGCTTCGGCACCTGTCGGCCTGGCTCACCTTGCAGTTCCGGTTCCTGGTTTTCCACGGGCCCTGCACGCTGATCGTTGAGGGAAGCCGAGGCGTTCGCCTCGAGATGGCTGAATCTGGCAGGGGCATCAACCAGGCCGCTACGCTCGGCTTCAGCGCGGGTCTCGCTTACTCGGTGTCCCGCAGCGAAGCCTTTGGGGCATACCTGCTTGGCAAGCAGGAGCTGTTCAACGACAGGTTCGCGGGCGCCGGTTATTATCTTTACGAGGAAGTTCCTCGCCCAGGCGCGAAAGGAGGGCCGTGGGGTCGAGGTCTGCGCGGGCTGGGCGATGCGGCGCTGAAGATATTCGGTTTGTGACCTCGGCAACGCGCCGCCAGCACTTTCAAGCGTGCTGAAATGCGGCAGATGAAGGCGCTGCAAGCGGAAGGGCGCACTTCGGAAAGCGCGCCCTGCTGCCACCGGTCAGCGCGTTTGTATGCGGACGCCGACGCGGAAGGAGCGGCCGAGCAGGTCCGAATAAGTGGTGTTCGCCGAGAGGCCGCCTTCGGGCAGCAACAAAGGATCGCGGTCAAACACGTTTGTGACGTTGATGAAGAATTGCCCGTTGCCCCGGCCGACAACGTCGAACTTCGTCGTCAGGTTAAGGTCAACATAGAAGAGCCCCGGTGCGCTGTTGTCGTCGATCGTCGGGAACTGCGAGACCTCGGCAGCCGGCCGGTTGATCGGGCAATTTGTCTGACACTCGATGAAGTTGTTGCCGTAGGTACCCGAACTGATCCCGCGCCCGGTTGCCGTGATCGAGTAGGTGTCGCTGTCGTAGTTGGCCGAGACGCGGTAGATCCATCTGGGGGGGCCGCTGCCGCTGTTATCCCCAACCCTGTCGATGGGAATGCTGACGCCGGTGTTGACGATATTGTCGATATAGCGCGTCGCAAGGCCGCGGAGCGTGAAGGCGCCGCCTGCGTTCGCGAACACCCTGTCGATGGGAAGCCGATAGCTCGTGTCGAAGTCGATGCCGCGGACTGTAATGCGACTGAAGTTGAACGGGCTCGCGCGGAAGAACAGCTCTCGGTCGCGGGTCGGGTCGGGGCCAAAAGCGGCGCAGAACTCCTGCCGGCCCTCGAAGCAGCGGTTGATGATGTCCTGCGCGAAAAATTGGCCAATGGCGTCCTTCAGCTTGATCTCGAATCCATCGACGGACGCCGAGAAGCCGGGAATGAAGCGCGGCTGGAGCACCACGCCGATATTGGTC
>JADDQD010000206.1 GCA_016781555.1 Pseudomonadota bacterium
TTGGAAACGGCACCAGTGCTGAAACACGGAGGCGCGCCGTGTTTAACTCTCCGGATCTCACTGAGTTCGCGCTGCGCCTACGCTACCACGGCCCCAGCAGTTGGCCTGCGGTTCCGACCATCTGGAGGAATGTTCCGGCCGCAATAAACCGCATGCCCTTGGCCGTGGCACGTCGGAGCGCCCGCAGTTCCCCCTCCCCAAAGTCGTCTTCAGGCTTCCAAGTCATGTCGAGCTTCTCGCTGATCTCAACCTCGGAAAGCATGGCTGGCCTCGCTGCGACCAATGCCCCGCCGAGAGTGAAGCCTAGCCCGACCATGATGCAAAGCGACCATACCAGCGGCGTGCTCATTGCTTCCTACTTCATCGATGATCGTTGATCAGAATTTCCTCGTCTCCGCAGTCACTGGCGAACACGTCCCGCTGTGCGGACCCCACGCGAAGCTGCCAGTGAGCCGGTTGATCGTGAGCGGCGGGATCTTAGTTGATCTGAGGTAGGCCATTCCCATGCTTGCCACGGCCAAAAGAGGACTGATGCCTACGTGCCGAAACTGAGCCGTGATCTCCTCCGGACTGAAGTTCACGGTCTGGGCCGCCGCAACGCCGTTTTTGGTTTTGATATTCCGGAGGTAGTCGACCTCCGGCACCCGTGCCGTGAGAGTGCCCGCGGCTTCGTCGAATCTGGTGTCGAACCGCACATCGACGGTGACCGAATTTCCGGCACTGTCATCTCTTGAGTGGTTTGTTAGTGTTCCACTCCCTTCGCAGACGAGCATTGTCTCAGCTTGAACGGGCGCAGCCAAAAGGATGCCCATGCAGATGACGAATCTGTAACGCATGCCACTCTCCCTGGTTCGAGCCGAGCGTAACAGAGAAGCGCGCAGCCGTTAAGCTGAGCCGCTCAGTCTCGTCGCGATGGCGGGATCTGAGCTGCAGAATGTTGCGAGATGGCTACGCGCTGCGCTGGAAGCGGTATTGGAAAGCGCACCGCTGCTAGTAGCGGGCGACTTTCGATCTGGTGCTTACCTCGTGCTTATCTCTGCACGGTGCGCTCTGCGGCGCAGAGCCAAAGGACCCTTAAGTCCTTGATTTAATGGCGCGAGTGACGGGGCTCGAACCCGCGACCTCCGGCGTGACAGGCCGGCGCTCTAACCAACTGAGCTACACCCGCGCGGTGCTGTGGGCCGCCGACTAAGCGAGCACCGATAGGCTGTCAAGCAACGTCCGGATCGATATTTACGGGCCTGTTCGTCGGGCCTCACCATCCTCTTCGGGGTTTTCGGGGCCGGCGCCGGCAAGCGTTCCTTCCTCGAACAGGAAGCCAGCAATGTCCGGCCTTCCTGCGGCGTCGAGCACGGTCTTCATGATGATGAGCAGCGGCACGGCGAGAAGCGCGCCGGTTGTTCCCCATACCCACGCCCAGAAGCTCAGCGCCACCAGGATCAGCAACGGGTTTATGGTGAGGCGGCGTCCAACCAGCGCGGGCGTGATGACGTTCGCCTCCACGAGGTGAATTCCGGCAAATGTCACCGCCGGCAGCATCGCATACCATGGGTCCGCAAAGGCCATCAGCCCGCCAAGCGCGAGCAGCAGCGCCGCCGCGATCGGACCCAGATAGGGCACGTAGTTCAAGACGGCGACGATGCCGCCCCACATCAACGGAGTGGGCATCCCGAGCAGCCACAAGACCAGCGCGACCACTCCGCCCACGGTTACGTTCACCAAGGTGATCGTGCCCAGATAAGTGGACGTCGCATCCACCACCTGTTGGATTGCGCGAGCAGTCGTCATCGCGCCGTCAAAGCTCGTCCGGGTCGTGATCGTCTGCTTGCGCATCCGCGTCCAGCCGGCAAGGAAGAAGAAGATGACGAGGATCGCGAAGAACATCTGCACCACGGCGTGAGGCGCAGAGGTGGCAATGAGATCCAACATCGAGTTCGGCGGCTCGACGGTCACGGTACGAGTCCGTCGCCCATCCTCACCGCCGAACTCGCCGATGAGATCGTCGATGAACCTCTCCAGGCTCGCATAAACGTCGAGCAGAGGCTCCAGGGTTTCCCGGATGCGCGGCATGCGCTCGGGGAGCAGGCGCACCCATTCCGTCGCCGGAAGGACGATTGAGGCAACCGCGATGTTGGCGATCGCGATAAAGAGCAGGACGCAAATGAGCGCGGCAAGACCGGGTGGGACCCCCCGGCCCTCGAACCATTCGAGCAGCGGCACAAGCGCAACCGCAATCACCAGAGCTGCAGTCACCGGAAGAAAGAATTCCGCTCCGGCCCGCAGCGCGAAAGGCAGCGCCAAAGCAAGCCCTACCCCGGCGATGAGCGTCAATGCCGCGAGCAACCGGTCGCGGCGGTAGTCCGCGGCGGCGGTTTCGCGCGGCGGATCGTCGGCATGGCCGGCGGGCCTATGCGCCTCTCCAACAGCTTCCTGTCCCCGCAGCCTTCTCATGGACCGCATCTTAGAGCCTTTACCGCCACGGCGGAATGGCCTTGTCGGACCAGAAAGGCTCCAGATCAGAACTGTGAGGCGCAGCCAGAAAGTCGGAGTGAAGCCACTCGGAGCCGCCACGGCTGAAGCCGGTACCCCGTGTTGCCGTGGTGCCCCCGGTCGGACTCGAACCGACACTCCTTGCGGAACTCGATTTTGAGTCGAGCGCGTCTACCAATTCCACCACAGGGGCCCGAAGCGCGACTTAAAGCAGTTCCCAGAAACTGAAAACCGCTTTTTCATGATCAGGCAAAGACGTGGCGAGGATCCGTCGCTTTGGGTCGGGGCCAAAACGGGTTGGGCCTCTGGTTCGTTCGACGCACATGAACACGGGACGGCGGACGGCATCTAAGCGTCCTGAAATGGGTCAACACGCACAGCCGCAGCGTGCGGAGCCCTTGAAAACCAGGCAAAGCCTTTGCAGACCTGCCGCGCTTCATTAATCCGGTTTTAGCGGCGAGAGACTAAACGTCATCGATCGACGCGGGCGCAGCCGGCCGCCGGATCGGGAAGGACTGCAGGCGAAGTGAGCGACGAGCCTACAACCAATTCGGGCGCTTGGTGGGCGATGCTGAAGGACGAGGACCTGCAACGGGAACTCGGCCGCAGTTCACCGGGCCAGGATAGCTATGTCGGCGCAAGGGACGAGATCCAGCGTCGAGCGGCAGTCAAGCGCGAGCGCCTGATGCGCTGGGCTCTGGGGCTTGCAGGGCTCTCCCTCCTTGCTTCGCTCGCCATCGCGCTTGGGCTCATCTCCGTTCGGCAACAATTGGCAACGCTACGCGAGGCGGGGTCGCCAGCATTTGCCGAAGGTTCGGAACAGCCCGGCCAAGCACCGGCGGGGGCTAGCGCCCAATCCGGCAGGCCAACGGTTTCCAGTGGGGCGACTGCACAGACGCCGAATGCGCCTGGCGTCAGCAACGCTCCGGGCGGCGGGGCTGAAGGCGCTCGGAGCGAGCCGGCTGAAGGCGCAGCTCCGCGACAGCGCGGCGGAGGCAAGGCTGCGACAAAGAGCGGGCAAGGCGTGACCCCGATGGAACGCGGTGAACGGGCCCTGGGTTCGGCACCCGCCTCCGCCCGGGAGCCAAGGATCGCCGCCTGTCAGCGCTTTTGCCCCCGGTCAGCAAAGGCCGGTCCGAAGCTGCCCGGGGACGTGACCGCCAAAGCGTGAACTCCGTAGCCAGCCGTGGCCGGGGCGCTGCTGAACCTCTGATGGCTCCAGCGTTCAGGGGCGAGAAATGGCGGACCGTACATGATGCGTGCTTGGCAAGGAGTCGAAACATGTCACCTATGAAACTGATCGCGGCGGTGCTGGTCGTCGGTTTGGGCGGCGCCTCTCCCGCTGCCGCGCAATATGAGCGCAGCAGAACCGGACAGGTCGCCGAGGAAATCGCGCGCGGCGTCCGGGAGGCTGCGCAGGCGGTAGGCACCGTCTCAAGCGCCATATACGACAGCGTGGACGGCATCCGCTACCGCGGCCAGGAGCGCTTCGCCGTCAGCCACTGCGCGCCGCGAGTGGAGCGCTATGGCCGAATGCGTGTGGACCATGTCGCGCCTTATGGTCGGCGCAGTCTGCGCGTCTACGGAACCGTCGACAGAGCGGACCTCTCTTACGCCCGCTACAGCGGCCGCAGCGACTACCGCCCGCTCGCCTTCACTTGCACGGTTCGCGACGATGGCCGGGTGAAGTTCAAGACGAGCCCCCTACGCGCCTGAGCATCGGCCAGGTCCTTCGCTTTTCTTCGGAGGGCTCAAGGGTGATTTCACTTCAGGTGGAACCACCTGGCTGCTCGGAGATCACGGCACATTAATGAAGCTGGACCCGTTCCTGTCAATAAGATCAGGAGCGGGTCTGGTTCTGCGATCATCCCAAGCCGGTGCAAATGTCCGGCTTGCCTGCCGAGACGGTCAGCGGGATTGGAGCGCTGGTCGAGCTCGCCCGGCTGGCATCGGTCAAATCCCAGCTGCCCTTGAACGTCTTGCCTGCGGCCAGCGCCGCCGATGGCTGCGCGCGCAGCACCTTGAGCTTGGGCTTCAGCGCGGCTGTGCTTTGCCCAACAAGAAATTGCCCGTTGAGGATGTCGCCGCCACTGCACGTGACGCGGAGAACCCCCTGATCCTTGGCGCCGTCCCCGTCGCTGTCTGCATCGACGCGCACGTCCATGAGCCGCTCTTTCCCGTGGTTCCCGTATGTTCCGAGCGCTGTGAAGCTGAGCGCACGTGTCACTCTGGTTGGTGCAGCATCCGATCGGCCGATCATCGGCGCCATGTCGTTCTGAGCGATGGCTGCAGAACCGCTTGCGATGGCGGCGGTGGCCAGCAAAATCTTGATCAACAACTCTCTCCTTCGGTTTTCCCGATCATGCAGGCGCTTGGCTGCCACTGCAACACTCTGACGGCTGCATAAGAGCGGCCGTTAACACAGCGCTGGCCCCTGCTCAATCGGGCTAGCCAGTCACCTTCGACCCCAGCGGTTGGGTCGCCGGGCCATGGATCACCTCGCCGGAAAGCTCAAAGCGCGAGCCGTGGCAAGGGCAGTCCCAGGTCCTGTCGGTGGCATTCCAGCCGACCAGGCAGCCCATGTGCGTGCAGACCGCCGAGACGGCGTGGACGACGCCCCCCTCGTCCTTGAAAGCAGCGACGTTCTCCCCATCGACCTTCATGATGGCGGCGTGGCCGGGCTCGAGTTCGTCGTAGGATTTGGGCTTGCGCGAGAGGTAGCCGCTGACCAGGTGGGCGGCGACTTCGGCATTTTCCACCACGAACTCCTTGGCGCCGGCAATCGGTTTCACCCGCGTCGCGTCGAAGATGTCGAGCCAGCGATTCTCTCGGCCCGTTGCAAGGTCGGCGATGATCATCGCCGCCACGGTGCCGTTTGAAATGCCCCAGGCATCGAAGCCGGTCGCAACGAGATAGCCGTCGCTCTTCGACGACCAGCCGATGAAGGGGGCGCTGTCCATCGGCGTGTAATCCTCGTTGATCCAGCGATATTCGATCGGCCCGGCTTCGAAATTCTTGGTCAGCCAGCGCTCCAGCTCCTGGATATAGTCCTGCTCCTCGTCCGGGTGCCCCGGCTTGAACGTGGTGCCGGCGGCGATCGCGTAGACCTGCCCGTTCTCGTGCCTGTGGGTGCGAATCGAGTGGCCGGGCTTTTCGGCATTCTTGTACATTCCCGGTGGCACCCGCCGGATCGGGGCTGCCAGCACGGGCTCCGCCTGCGGATAAGCCATCGCATAATACATTCCGACCTGCCCGAGCGGCAGGTGTGTCGCCATCACCACGTGCCGGGCGGTGACGGTGCCGTGATCGGTGACAACGCGCGTCGGCTCCCATTCGATCGCGCGGCTTCCTTCGAAGACGTGGCTTCCCTCCCCCGGGATGGTCGCCGCGAGGCCGGCCACATAACGCACCGGGTGGAACTGGGCTTGGCTGTCGAAGCGGATGGCGGCGAGGACGTTGTAAGGAAGCCCGATGTCGCCGTGCTCGAGCCTGGCCGGAAGCCCGAGGCGCTGCGCAACCTCCACTTCCTTTTCGATCTGCGATACGTAGCTCTCGTCGTTCGTATAGGTGTAAGCCGGCATCGGCTCGATGTCGGCCTTGATGCCCCACTGGACGGCGAGCTCGGAAATGCGGCGCACCCCCCTCTCCTGCGCTTCCCCATAGAGCCGCGCGCGGTCCTCGCCGAACTTCTGCTCGAGCGTTTGGTAGATGATCCCGTGCTGCGAGGTCATTTTGGCGGTAGATTTTCCGGTGACTTGCTGCCCGACGCGCCGCGCTTCGATCACGGCGACGCGCTGGCCCATGTCCTTCAACAGGCGCGCAGTGGTGACGCCGACGATGCCGCCGCCGATGATCGCGACATCGACCTCAATGTCGCCCGCAAGCGCCGGGAAAGAAGGAACGCTCGCGGTTTCGTTCCAGTAAGTCCTGTTTTGCGGCGCCCCAGTGACGTCTGGCATTTCTCGCTCTCCCTTTTGCCGACCCGTTCGGATCTCAAGCTGGAGAACCGCGCCCGAGGCTTGCTGGTTCCGGGCCGCGGCGGCGCAGGATCGGGGGCGGCACGCGTGCGGCGCGTGCCGACGCTTAGAAGTTCGATAGCTTTGTCAAAGCGTCGTAGGCGCCGCTCAAAATTGATTGCAGTTCGTTCGGAAATGAACCCGAAATGCAAGATGATCCGGAGCAAAGCTCCGGCTGCGAGCGGATCTCAGCCCGTCGCACCCTTTTGCGCGGCAAAAAAGGTTTTGATCTTTCGGTTGCGGCACCAAAGTTCCGTCGGGCTTCCGTTGGACCGCTCGTCAGCTTGGCGCACCGCTTCCAGATCGTCTCGCGCCTCCAATTCGTCGGCTCGAACGATGTGATCGTTCCGCAAGTGATAGAGTCGATAATATCCCACCGCAGTTCCCCAGGCTCGGAACAGACGCTGAGAGCAAACACCGCGCTCATACGACAGTCCGAGTCGTTCCGCTGCCGAAGCAAAAAGTTACATCACCTTGTCACCAAGGACGATTACATAGATCAAAATCTGCGAACAACTCTTGCAGGCGTTCAGCCGAACGGCTGCCCCTGGTCCTGCGTGGATAACATTGGCATTCATTCAGACCTGAGAGGATGCTGCGCTAGAGTGCTTTTTAGTCAGGTGGAATCACCTGACGGCTCCGAAAGCACACCGATCAAAGGTGGAGTAGACTTGTTGCCGGTTCAGCATGAACGGTCACGAATCTAATGCGCTCCCCTCTACTGACCTCGATTCTGAGCCACTCTGGATTTCGCACGAGCGGCAACCCGACAGCGTGGAAATGGAACGACCGCGATGCGGGCAGATTGCATTTGCTGACGCGTTGAGCATGATCGATATGAGCTAAAGCACTTCCCGAAAGGCCAGAACCGGTTTCGGTCAGGAAGTGTTCCGGACGTAACCTGAAGCAGGGGGCATATGCGCGGACAGGTACTTGGCGTCGACACCCGAACGGGCGACGGGATGGTGGCAGGCGACGATGGTCGCCGTTACAGCTTTAGCCCCACGGATTGGGCCGATCGGGGAGAGCCGGCGGTCGGCATGTTCGTCGACTTCGAAACCGATCAGAACCGCGCGCTGAGCATCTTCCCCGTGCCGGGGACCTTGCCTGCGCATGCGCAGAGCTCGGTTGCGCCCGCTCCGGACGAGAATGACCGCAACAAACATGTTGCCGCAATCCTCGCTTTCTTCCTTGGGCCACTTGGCATTCACCGTTTCTACCTGGGCAGAACCGGCTCCGGCATCGCGATGTTTGCGCTGAGTTGCACCGTGGTCGGCCTGATCATTTCAGCACCCTGGGCCTTCATCGACATGGTGCGCTACCTTCTCATGTCGGATCGCGAGTTCGCTGCACGATATGCCCGCATCCCCGGCTGACAGGCGCCGAACGCTTCGAGCCTCAGGAACGAAGCTGGCACCCGGCGAGCAAAACTTTTCAGTTGCGGGGCGCCTGCCGCCGGTAGCTGAGCGCCTCGGCAACGTGGATCCGGGTGACGGGTTCGCTGCCGGAAAGGTCCGCGATGCTACGCGCGACCCGCAGCACCCGATGGTAGCCGCGCGCGCTGAGGCGCATTGCCGCGGCGGCCTCCGCCAGCAGCCGGCGTCCGGGCTCGTCGGGCGTCGCGACGGCGGCGAGAAGCTCGCCATCCACTTCGGCGTTCGTGCGGAGGCCATGGCAGTCGTAGCGCGCCGTCTGGATCTCGCGGGCGCGCTTCACCCGCGCCGCGACCTCGGCAGATCCTTCCGCTGGCGGCGGCAGAACGAGATCGGCGGCAGCGACTGCCTGCACATCGACGTGAAGATCGATACGATCCAGCAGCGGCCCCGAAACCTTTGCCTGATAATCGGCGGCGCAGCGCGGCGCACGTGAGCAGGCGAGCGCCGGATCGCCGAGATGACCGCAGCGGCACGGATTCATCGCCGCGATCAGCTGAACGCGCGCGGGGAAGGTCACGTGGGCATTGGCGCGGGCGACGCTGACCGTGCCGGTCTCGAGCGGCTGGCGGAGCGAATCGAGCACGGCGCGCTGGAATTCGGGAAGTTCGTCGAGGAACAGCACGCCCAGATGCGCAAGGCTCACTTCCCCGGGGCGGACCTTGAGGCCGCCGCCGACCAAAGCC